>NZ_JAHOOZ010000001.1:5180000-5520000 GCF_019075875.1 Novosphingobium sp. G106
GCCATAGCGTGCCAATGCCGCAGTCTTCACCAGATGGATGAGGTAAGGCAGCGGTTTCCAGCCGGGAGGCACCGGCTCGTGCGGATATTCGTATTTGAGATCGTCGAGCGTGAAGGCGATCCGCGAAAGGAAGCGCTGGGTTTCGACAATTGCTTCGGGGCAGGCGGCAAAGAGGCGCGCCATTTCGGCGGGCGCCTTCAAATGCCGCTCGCCATTGGCTTCGAGCTGCCTGCCGGCTTCGGCGATGGTCGTGCCCTCGCGGATACAGGCCATCACGTCATGAAGCTGGCGGTTTTCCGGGGCGGCATAGAGCGCGTCGTTGGTGGCTATGAGCGGCACCCCGGCGGTTCTGGCAATGGTCTGCAGCCGGGTGAGGTGGCGTGCATCACAACCGCTGCGCAGCATTGAGGCCCCCAGCCAGACGCGGCCCGGGGCGTGTCGCACAAGCCGCTTGAGCAGTGGCGGCAGGCCAGGAGGCTGGACCAGCTTCAAAGGGGGAATCGGCTCGTCGTCGAAATATTCGGCCGGCTTGGGATGCGGCCGCTGTGGGGTCGAAGTGGATTCGGGCAGGACGATCAGGAGCAGGTCCTGGTGGAAGGTCAGCAGATCCTCGATCCCCAGGATGCAGTCGCCCTTCAGTGCGCGCATGTTGCCACGCGAAAGCAGGCGGGTGAGGCGGCCCCAGCCGTAGCGTGTGGTCGGGTAGGCGAGGATGTCGGGCGTGCCATCGACGAAGACCAGCCGTGCGCCGACGGCAAGACGGAAAGGGGGTAAGGTTATGCCCGCCAACTTGGCGTTTTCGCGTGCGTCCTTCAGAGCCTTGTGTGCCCGCACCACGCCGGCAACGGTGTTGCGATCGGCGATCCCGATGCCCGTCATGTGCAGTTCCGATGCTTGCCCGACCATGTCGGACGGTTGCGAGGCCCCATGGAGGAACGAATAATTGGTCGCCGCTCCCAGTTCGGCGAAGGCGGGCTCGTTCATGGGAACAGGCCGTGGACGTACCAGTCGGGGTGTTCGGCTTCCGCGCCGTAGAGGCCGTGGCGGAACAGCCAGAAGCGGTGGCCGGTCTCGTCCTCGACGCGGTAGTAGTCGCGGGTGAGGCCGGGGTTGTCGGTATGCCCACCGCGGCGGCGCCACCATTCGGCGGCGATCCGTTCGGGGCCTTCCTGGTACAGGACGCGGTGCGCCTTGTTTTTCCAGGTGAACTGTCGCGGCGGGCCGTCGGGGATGGAGTCCATCACCCTGACCTTCTGTGGCGGGTCGAGCAGCACTAGCGGGCGTAGCGGCGGCTCGGTTTCGCTGACCTCAAGCCAGCTTGAGGTTTTCTTCTTGACGTCAAGAGGCCATAATTTTCCGGCCCTTTCGGGCATGTGGCTGTTGCCCGCCGCGAAGCGGCGCACGCGGGCCGGGCCGTGGCGCACGGCCAGCCGATCGAGCAGCGGACCGATCTCGCCCGGCCGCCGCCGCTCGGCTTCGAGTGGTGCTTGCGCTTCGGCCAGGGCTTCGCTGTGCGGTACCGCAAGGTCCACGCTGTCGTAGCCGAAGCCCGGATCGAGTGGGTCGGCGAGGCTGTCGATCCGTTCGCGCAGGAGGCGCTGGACCAGCGCGGGATCGCGGGTCGGCGCGCCGGTCTCGACTTCCAGCCGCGCGACATGGCCGTCGCTGCGGTGCAGCCGGGCGACGAAACGGCGGCCGCCTTCGCCGCGCTCGGCAAGCTGCAGGGCAGCGCGTTCGAGCAGCATCTCGATCACTTCGAGCACGTCGTCGCTGCGGCCGATCGGCTCGGCGAAGCGCTGTTCGGCAAAGACCGCGTCCTGCCAGGGCTGGGGCACGAGATGCGCGTCCTCCTCCGCTAGCAGCCGTGCGAGCTGTGTGGTCAGCGCAGCGCCGAAGCGAGCGGCGAGCACCTTGCGTGGCAGGGGCACGAGATCGCCGATCCTGCGAAAGCCTGCGCGGCCCAGGGCGTGCCGCGTCTCGGGCTCGACCTCCAGCGCAGCGATGGGCAGCGCCTCCACGCTGTCGCCACCATAGCGGACGAGCGCACGAGCCGCGGGCACGGTGTCGGCAAGGGCGGCGTGGACGGTCAGGCCCTTTGCCGCGATCTCAGCGGCGAGACTGTCGCGCAGCGCATCCTCGCCGCCACGCAGATGCGCGCAGCCGGTGACGTCGAGGACGACGCCCTGCGGCGGATCGAGTTGGACACTGGGCGTGTAATCGTCGCAGCGTCGTGAGAGCCGGTCGAGGAAGGCGAGATCGCCGTCCGGATCGTGCGGGAAGGCCGCGAGTTCGGGTACGCAGCCGCGCGCGTCGGCGAGCGCCTGACCCACCTCCAGTCCAAGCCGCAGCGCCTCAGGATTGAGCGCGGCGATGCGCAACGCCCCGCGCTGCTTCTCGATCAGTACGAAAGGCTGGCCGGTCGGCGCGCGCCCTTCACGGACCAGCCGCTCCGCCGGCAGCCAGGGCAGGTAGAGTGCCAGGTAGCGGCGCCGGGTTTCTGACGAGAGCTTCGCGAAAAGAGACTGTGTCACGGTTCCACTCCAGGGTGATCGAAAGCCCCTCGCCCCCACCGCGGCGGCGTAGCAGGGTGAGGGCGAAGGCGGGAAAGCCGGGAGCGCTAGCAGCCAAGGGCTGTGACGGCGCAGCGGCGACCTGCCAACGGGTGTGTGCGGCGCTGGGTGCTGGCGGGGCGGCGGAGCGGGTGAGCAACACCATGGTCTCGCTTTCAGCCCCGGCCAGCGCCAACCGCCGTGTCGCCGTAAGATCGAGCAGCGGTTGCTTGCCATGCAGTTCGAGCAGCACTGCGGCGGCGGCGCCGTCGCGCACGCAGTCTAACCCCGCGCGCAGCAGAGCCTTGCCGTCGCGGAGTGCGAGCAAGGTTACGGCGTCGGGATCGACGCCTAGTTCGACGAGCCCGGGGCCGTAGGGCAGGCCAAGTGCGTCGTCCTGCCGCGCCCAGATCAGCGGCCGGGCGTCGAGATCGCGCCGCAGCCGGGCGACCAGCAGGGCGAAGCCTAGAGCGCCAGCGACATCGATCGGATCGGCTGCATGGAATTCGTGTAGACCATCGGCGCGCAGCCCGCCGTCGAGGGCGTTGTCCAGCCGCGGCTCGCCGAGCGGAACGAGCCCCATGGGCTGCGGTGCCGTCGGCTGCGAAGTGAACAAAGGCAGATCGAGTCGCATTTGTTCATCATATGTTCTTTTTGTGGGAGAGTCAGCAAGCTTAGACCCTCCTCATCTGCGAAGGATCAGAACGCGGCTTCCCATTCCGCTTCCTTGAAGCCCACCAGCAGCCCGCCCGGATATTCGACCACGGGCCGCTTGATCGCGCTGGGGTTGGCCGCCATCACTTTGACCGCCTTGGCAGCATCAATGCCGTCCTTGTCCGCGTCGGGCAGTTTCTTGAAAGTCGTGCCCGCACGGTTGAGCACTTTTTCCCAGCCGGCCTTGTCCACCCAACCGGAAATCCGCGCCGAGTCCGTGCCCTGCTTCTTGTAGTCGTGAAAGGTGTAGGCGATGCCCTTGGCGTCGAGCCAGGTTCGGGCCTTCTTGACCGTGTCGCAGTTGGGAATGCCGTAGAGGGTAACGCTCACGTATCGGGCCTTTCGAAGCGGTGGACGCGCGGGCTGTCGCAGGAGAACAGCGTGTAGTCCTGATAATAGTCAGCCCGGCCGCGGCGCTGGATCTTCGCGTGATCGGGATGGCTGCCCCAGGCGTGGACCGCCGCCTCGCTCGACCATTCCGAAATGGCCACGACCTCGCCATCTTCGGCGGTGTAGCTCTTGAACGATAGGAAGCCGGGCTGGCTGCGCGCCAGGGCCTCCATGCGGTCGGCGTCGGCGGCATAGGCCTTCGCGTCGATATTCGGATGCTTGCGGTTGCGGAAGACGGCCAGGAACATGGCCATGCCATAGCCGCTCCCGCCGAGCGACGGGAGTGGACTTTTTCCCCTATACGCGACAAAGCGCGAGCCATGAGCGTCAACAGCTTCGGCCGTCTTTTCCGTTTCACCACCTGGGGCGAAAGCCACGGGCCGGCGCTGGGCGCCGTGGTCGACGGTTGTCCGCCGGGGCTGGCGCTCAGCGAGGCCGACCTGCAGCCCTACCTCGACGCCCGCCGACCGGGCCAGTCGAAGTTCACCACGCAGCGGCAGGAGCCCGACCAGGTCAAGATCCTCTCGGGGGTGTTCGAAGGCAGGACTACGGGCACGCCGATCTCGCTGATGATCGAGAACGTCGATCAGCGATCGAAGGACTATTCCGAAGTCGCCAAGGCCTATCGCCCGGGGCATGCCGACTATGCCTATGATGCCAAGTACGGTTTCCGCGACTATCGCGGCGGCGGACGCAGCTCGGCGCGCGAGACCGCGGCGCGGGTCGCGGCGGGCGGTGTGGCGCGGCTGGTGATCCCCGAGGTCAAGATCTACGGCTACGTCACCGAGATCGGCGGCGACGCGATCGACCGGGCGAATTTCTCGTTCGACGAGATTGGCAACAATCCCTTCTTCTGCCCTGATGCCGCGGCGGCCAAGCGCTGGGAGAAGCTGGTCGACGACGCGCGCCTGGCCGGCTCCTCGCTGGGCGCAGTGGTCGAATGCGTTGCAATGGGTGTGCCCGCGGGTTGGGGCGCGCCGCTCTACGGCAAGCTCGACGCCGACCTAGCCGCGGGGATGATGAGCATCAACGCGGTCAAAGGCGTCGAGATCGGCGACGGTTTCGCTGCGGCGCGGCTGACCGGCGAGCAGAATGCCGATCCGATGCGGCCGGGCGCCGATGGCCCCGAGTTCCTCGCCAACCACGCGGGCGGGATCGCGGGCGGGATCTCGACCGGGCAGCCGGTGGTGGTGCGCGTCGCGTTCAAGCCGACTTCGTCGATCCTGACTCCGGTCGAGACGATCACGCGCGAGGGTGAGGTCAGCGAGATCCGCACCAAGGGCCGCCACGATCCCTGCGTCGGCATCCGCGGCGCGCCGGTGGTCGAGGCGATGATGGCGCTGGTCCTGGCCGATCACAAGCTGTTGCACCGCGGGCAGTGCGGCTGACTATCGCGGCCTTCTAAGCACGATATAGACCGCGCCCGCCCCGCCGTGCCGCGGATGCGCAGGGCGGACAGCGGCGATGCGGCTGGCGTGAGGGCCGATCGCCAGCCAGTCCATGAACTTTCGGCGGATGACGCCGCGGCTCCGGCGATCCTCGCTCGGCCGTTCGCGGCCGGTGATCAGCAACACCAGCCGTGCGCCCTGCGCCAAGGCCAGGGTCAACCCGTGCTCCAGCCGGCCGTGCGCAGCGTCGAGCGTGGCGCCGTGGAGGTCTAGCGTGAAATCCGGCGCCACCAGCCCGCGTGCGAGCTTCTGGTCCCAGCCGGCGTCGAGGCCATGCTGGCCCAGCGGGCGGCGTTCCGCTGCCTTTGGTGAAGTGGGAGCAGGGGCAGGTTGGGCGAGGGACGTCGGCTTGACACGCTTTCGCGGCGGCGGAGGCTGTGCAACTACGCTCTGGGCTACTTCCTCTACCGGCAGAGGCAGCGCGCGTCCTTCCAGGGGCTGTACCGTCTGCACCACTCGTTTCCAGAGTGCGGCCTCTTCGCCGGTCAGCTTCCGGCCCGGTCGCTTCACGCCGGTGCCTCAGCGCGCGCCAAGGCGTGTCAGCGTGCCCTTGGGCAGCAGTAGCAGCGCCTGGCCGCGGGAGGCCATGCCGCCCGCCGTGGTGCGGGCTTCGACGCCGGCGCCCCAGAAGGTGTCGAAGCGGTTGGCGCCTTTGATCGCGCCGCCGGTGTCCTGCGCGATCCACAGCCCGTTGGCCACGCGGTTGTCGACCGAGAGAAAGGCCGGCGCGCCCAGTGGCACGAAGGCCGGGTCCACAGCCACGGTCGATCGGGCTTTCACCGGTACGCCCAGCGCGCCGACCGGACCGGCACCAATGGTCTCGCGGAAGAACACATAGGACTGGTTCGCGCGCAGCATGTTCCGGCCCTCTTCAGGGCGGTCGCGGAGGAATTGCTGGATGCCTTCGAGCGAGCCGGAATATTGTCCGGGGGCGCTGCCGATGAGTCCGCGCTGGCGCATGATCGAGCCGATCAGGGTAGATTGCCAGCCGTTCTGCCCGGCATAGCCGATCCGCATGACGCTGCCGTCTGGGCCGCGGAGCCGGCCCGATCCCTGGACCTGGAGGAAATAGAACTCCACCGGATCGGCTGCCCAGGCGATCTCCAGCCCTTTGCCCATCAGCGCCCCGTCCTCGATGTCGCCACGGGTGTAATAGGACACGAAGCGGCCGGTCTCGTCGTAGCGGCCGAGCGGCTGCTTCCCGTCCGACGTCGGCGCCGCGTCGCCGGGGCGTGCGCGGACGAGGTCGGGCGGCATGCCATAGACCGGGACGTCGTAGCCCGGTTGCCGCGTGCGGACACCGGCGATCTCGGGCTCGTAATAACCGGTGGCGAAAGCCGCGCCGTCGCCGATCCGCGCGGTCTCGAAATAGCGAGTGAAGAAGCTGCGCGCGTCGGACAAGGACCAGCCCGGCGCGGCGTCGCAGGCGGGTTTCCAGTCGGCGCCGCGGGTCAGGCCGGTGCCGTCGGTCCGCGTCGTCAGTCGTGCGCAGCTCAGGCGAAAGGCTGCGAGGGCTTCCGCGGCATCGTCGGCGGGGATGCTGAGCGTCGCGATGTCACGGCCGCGCGTCACGCCCGCAGAAACGGCGTTGTAGGGAAGAACGATCGGCGGCTGGATCACCGGACGCGTTACCGGGGCCCGCCTGACCGGCGGTCGAGGACCGTGACTGGGAGGAATGAGAGGGCCGCAGGCCGAGAGCAGGACGAGCAGCGCGAGCGCCGCGATCTTGCGCGCCCTGCTGCCCACGAAAACCTACCCTTCGTCGGTCTCGTCGAGCAGCCAATCCGGATCGGAGGAGGCGACGTTGCGGCTGAAGTTCCAGATGTCGATCGCCTCGATCGCGTCGTTGAGCGAGCCGGCGACCACGGCACCTTCGGCGTTGCGCGTCACTGCGGCGATGTCCGAACGGAAGCGCACCGTGATGCGCGCAAACGGCGCTTCGAAGCTGGCGGCGCTGATCGTCGCTTCCTCGATTCGTACCAGGCGGTTGTCGAGCGTTTCGCCTGCAGCGACGCGCGCGTCGATCGCGGCGGCAAAGCCTTCGTAGACATCCCGATCGCAGAGCTGGCGGAGCTCGTCCTTGTCGCCGCGCCAGAAGGCTTCGAGGATCATGCGGTAGGCGCTGCGCGCGCCTTCGATGAAGGCATAGGCGTCGAACTGACGGTCGGCGGCGGCGATGGCGCGAAGGCCGCGTTCGACCGTAGCGGTCACCGCGGGGATGTTGCGCGGCTGAAGCGCCGGGCTCGGAGCCTGCTGCTGGCGCTCGACGGGCTGGCGTGGCGCCGGCGCGGTGGGAGCCGCATTCGTTCCGGCCTTGCCGTCGATCCGGCCCGGCATCGTCTCTTCCTCGTGCTCGGCGCGGCGGCCGAGCACCGAATAGAGCCGCAATCCGAGAAAGGCTGCGATCATGGCCAGAATGACGATTTCGACGGTCACGCCTTCGTTTTCCAATCCTGAATGCCCGGTAAGGGGGCTGTCATAGTAACCTCAGATAGGGAGGGATGACAAATGAACAACGCATGAGCGGGCAATCCGGGCGATTTTTTCGTTAACCGGATGGCATCTTTGCAACGCTGTCCGCCTGCTTCTCCTTCCCGTCTCATTCCGAGACCCAAGCCACGCCATTGCTGCCCGCCGCATGCGATGCTAGGCGCGCGATCACGTTACACCTGCAAGCGTGAAGAAAGACGAAAGCCATGGCCGACGACGGCAACATCATTTCCAACCTCGATCTCGGCGGCAATGGCGAGGACACGGCCCCCGCCGCCGGCATGATCTCGCAGTACGTCAAGGACCTCTCGGTCGAGAATCCCAACGCGCCCGACGCTTTCAGCTGGCAGGACGCGCCGCAGGTGGACATCCAGTTCAACATCGCGGCACGCCCGATCAACGATGAAGTCCAGGAAGTCGAGATGAAGATCGTGGTGACCGCCAAGTGCGAGGCCGGCACAGCCTATATCGTCGACCTGTCCTATTGCGCGCTGATCGGCATGCGCAACATCGACCAGGCGCAGGCCCACGCCTTCACCTATGCCGAAGCGCCGCGGATCATCTTCCCCTTCGCCCGCCGCGTCCTGGCCGATGCCGTGCGCGACGCCGGCTTCCCGCCGCTGATGCTCGAGCCGATCGACTTCAACGGGCTCTATGTCCAGCAGCTCGCCGGGCAGCAGGGCGAAGGCGCGCCGGTCGGCAACGCCTGACCCAACGGTCATGCCCCTTATCCTGCCGGCCATGTTCTTTTTCCTGCCGGCAGGTCTTTAGGGCGATGAATCTCCTCAAGGCTACCGGCACGATCGGCGGACTCACACTCGTCAGCCGCGTGCTCGGGCTGGTGCGCGACAGCCTGTTCGCGCGCTATGTCGGCGCCGGTTTCGCGTCGGACGCCTTCCTGGTGGCCTTCCGGCTGCCCAACATGTTCCGCGCGCTGTTTGCCGAGGGCGCTTTCGCTTCGGCCTTCGTGCCGATGTTCAACCGCAAGGTCGGCGATCCTGACGGCAACGGCCTGCGCGACGGGCTGGACTTCGCCGAGCAGGCCCTGGCGGTGCTGCTGCCGGTGCTGCTGGTGCTCACCGTGGTGCTAGAACTGGCCGCCTGGCCGCTGACCCTGGTGCTGTCGGGCGGGTTCAACGACGTCAGCCACGAGCAATTCGCCTTCGCCGTGCAGCTGTCGCGGTTCACCATTCCCTATCTTATGCTGATCAGCCTGGTCTCGCTGTTCGGCGGCCTGCTCAATTCGCTGCACAAATTCTGGGTCAACGCCGCCGCGCCGATCCTGCTCAACCTGACGATGATCGCAGCGCTGGTGTTGTTCCATTCTGACAGCGCGCTGGTCACCTCGCGCAATCAGGCGATCGCGGTCTCGGTCTCGGGTCTGCTGCAGCTCATCTGGCTCGCCTGGGCCTGCCGGCAGAACGGGGTGAGCCTGAAACTGCGCCGCCCCCGGCTCAATCCCGAGGTGAAGCGGCTGATCAAGCTGATCCTTCCCGCCGCAGCCGGCGCGGGTGCGGTGCAGATCAACCTCGTCATCTCGACCGCGCTTGCCGCTTCGCTGTTGTCGCACGGATCGGTCACCTA
Source organism: Novosphingobium sp. G106 (assembly GCF_019075875.1). Lineage (NCBI taxonomy): Bacteria > Pseudomonadati > Pseudomonadota > Alphaproteobacteria > Sphingomonadales > Sphingomonadaceae > Novosphingobium > Novosphingobium sp. G106. The sequence goes on from NZ_JAHOOZ010000001.1 coordinate 5,189,176, forward strand.
CATCTACATGGCCGACCGGCTGAACCAGCTGCCGCTCGGGCTGATCGGCATCGGCCTCGGCACCGTGTTGCTGCCGACAATCTCGCGCCAGCTCGGCGCGAAGGAAGATGCTGCGGCGATGGAGACGCAGAACCGCGGCATGGAACTGGCCCTGCTGCTGACCCTGCCCGCGACGATGGCGCTGGTGCTCTGCGGCGAGCCGATCGCCGCCGCTCTGTTCGGCTACGGCAAGTTCGATGCCGCCGACACGCACTACACCGCGCAGGCGCTGGCCGCCTTCTCGATCGGCCTGCCGAGCTACATCCTGGTCAAGGTGCTGACGCCCGGCTTCTACGCCCGGCAGGATACGAAGACCCCGGTGCGCTTCGCCATGATCTCCGTCGGCGTGAACCTCATCGGCAACCTCGCGCTGATCCTGCCGCTGAAGCACATGGGGCCACCGCTGGCGACGGCGATCGCCTCCACGGTCAACGTCTGGATGCTCTACCACACGCTGGTGAAGCGTGGGCATTTCACCCCCGATGCCCGCCTGAAGCGCCGCGCCTGGCGGCTGGCGCTGGCGGCGCTGGCGATGGGCGGCGTGATGTGGGCGGCGCAGGGGCTGTTCATGCCCTATGTCCACGGCACCTGGACCATCCGCATCGCCGCCATGGCGGCGCTGGTTTCGGCGGGCGTCGTCGTCTATGGGCTCGCCACCGTCCTGCTGGGGGCATTCTCGAAGGACGACCTGCAACTTCTCCTGCGGCGCAGGCGCACCCCCACATAAGGCTAGACTTCAATGCGTATCGTTTCCGGCATCCAACCCACGGGCAATCTGCATCTCGGCAATTACCTGGGCGCGATCCGGAACTGGGTACGCATGCAGGACGAACTCGTCTCGCCAAAAGGACCGAATGGCGGCGGCGACTGCCTGTTCTTCCTCGCCGATCTCCACGCCATCTCGATGCCGCACGATCCTGCGACGCTCAGCGCCAACACGCGCGAGATGGTCGCGGCGCTGGTCGCCTGCGGGATCGATCCGGACCGGTCGACCTTGTTCAACCAGACCCAGGTTCCCGCCCATGCCGAGCTGCAATGGCTCCTCTGCGGCACTGCGCGGATGGGCTGGCTGAACCGCATGACGCAGTTCAAGGACAAGTCGGGCAAGAACCGCGAGGGCGCCTCGATCGCGCTGTTCACCTATCCCGTGCTTCAGGCCGCCGACGTGCTGCTCTACCAGGCGACGCACGTTCCGGTGGGGGAGGACCAGAAGCAGCACCTCGAACTCGCGCGGGACATCGCCCAGAAGTTCAACAACGACTTCGGCGGGGGCAAGGACATCTTCACCCAGCCCGATCCGATCATCCCGCCCGAAGCCGCGCGGATCATGTCGCTGCGCGACGGCGGCGCCAAGATGAGCAAGTCTGATCCCTCGGACATGAGCCGCATCAACCTGACCGACGATGCCGACACGATCATGCAGAAGGTGAAGAAGGCCAAGACCGATCCCGAGCCGCTGCCCGACGAGGCGGCGGGGCTCGAAGGCCGGGCCGAGGCGGCGAACCTCGTTGGAATCTACGCGGCGCTGGCCGGGACCAGCGTGGCCGCCGTTCTCGGCGACTTTGCGGGTAAGGGCTTCGGTGTGTTCAAGCCGGCGCTCGGGGAACTGCTGGTCGAGAAGCTTGCGCCGATCAACGCGCGCTTCGTCGAACTGCGGCAGGATCGCGGTGCGCTCGACGCCATCCTGCGCAAGGGTGCGGAGAAGGCTCGCACACTGGCAGCCCCGACGCTGGCGGCAGCCTACGACGCGTTGGGACTGGTCCGAGGCTGAACGAATGGGGTCGGCGCAAACGCTCCACCTTGCGCCGGCCACGTTTTGACCCCAAATGTTCAAGCGCTGTTCACCCGTAAGCGTTTACGAAGGAACACAAAGTCAGCGGGTCGCGGCGATGGGGATACGTCACGGCCGTAGATCCCGTGGAGAAGACAAACATGTTCGCCAACTCTCAATCGCCCTTCGGCAGAATAAAGGTCGCCGCCGCAGCACTGCTCATGCTTGCGGTCGCGGCCTGCGCCTCGCCGTTCAATGCCAATGTGAAGCGCTTCCAGTCGCAGCTGCCGGCACCCTCGGGACAGACCTTCGCGGTTGTCGCTGACGATCCGAATCTGGCCGGCGGCCTCGAATTCTCGCAGTACGCCCGTCTGGTCGAAGCCAAGCTGGCCGCGCAGGGCTATACGCCCGTAGCCGACCCGGCCAGTGCCACGCTGGTCGTGCGCTTCGACTACGGGGTCGACAAGGGCCGCGAGCGCGTCCGCTCCACCGGCTTCCACGATCCGTTCTTCAGCCCGTGGTACGGCTATGGTGGCCGCTTCGGCTATCGCGGCGGTTTCTATCGTCCGAGCCTGTGGAACTATGGGTTCTATGATCCCTGGTTCGACAATGGCGTCGAAAGCTACACGATCTACACCAGCGGCATCGAACTGAAGATTGACCGCCGCGCCGATGGCACTCGCCTGTTCGAAGGTAATGCGGAGGCGGTCTCGACCTCGAACCGCCTGCAATATCTCGTGCCCAATCTGGTGGAGGCGATGTTCACGAACTTCCCGGGCAATTCGGGCGAGACCGTGCGCATCAGCGTCGCGCCTGAGAAGAAGCGCGGATAGTCATTCCAGCACGAGCTCCCCGGAGGGGAGATACCGAGGGGGCGGGGCCGGCAACGGTTCCGCCCTTTTGTGTTGGAGGCTCTAGCGGTGCGCCTTGGCCGAGCCGCCGTCCTGAGTGGCGTCGGGCTGCCGGTCCAGTGACGCGAGGATCGTGCGTGCTTCGGCGGCGCGCCAGCCGCCATGCGGATCGTTGGCTATCGGCAGAAGGTTCGTGCGTGCCTCGGCCACCATACCCTGTTTGACCTGCTCTCGGGCCAGGCTCATGCGCAGGCTGCGGTCGAAGGGGGCGAGTTCCACGGCGCGCTGCATCCGTTGCATCGCCAGCGGCGGGGGCACCTCGCCCTGGGCTAGATAGCTGCGAAAGAAGTAGACGAGCGGAAGCGGATGATCGGGCTCGCGCTCGGTCACTACAGCGAAGGCATCGCGCGCTTTCGCGAAAGCCGCCGGGTCTCGCGAGCCTTCAGCGATTTCGAACAGGGCCAGTCCCTTTTGCAGATAGGAGTCGATCCGTGCCGGATCGAGCGCGATCGCCTTATCCGCCGCTGTCACGGCCTCCCGATCGTTGCCCACGCCGCGCTCGGCCTCGGCGAGGACCACGAGCACCGCCGGATCGCGGGGAAACTGCGCCGCGATCGCCCGCGCCTGGACAGCGAGCTCCCGTGTCTCCTCCCCTTTCACACCGACGTGCAGGCGAATGCGGGTCGGCATGACCGCGCCTTCTCCGGTCGCGAGCGCCCGGATAGCGACGGGGCTGGGCCGAATGGCGTCTGCGGGAACCGCGAAATAGTAGAACTTGCGGCGCCCGGCATATTCGACGAGCTCCTGTTCCAGCGCGTTGAGATCGCCGAACGCCTTCTGCGCCGCGTCGAGCGAGCGCGAACCCGCCGTGATCGCGGCCAAATACTGCGCGAGCTGCCCCTGGCGGCGGGGTTCGAAGACCAGGTAGTGATAGAGCAGCCAGCTCTTGGCGTAAAAGCCCAGATAGTTGCCGGCCAGCTTGTCGCCGCTGTCGAGCACGTCGCGCGCGGTGATCTGGCTGGCGCGTTTCAACTCGCGGGCGCGAGCCTCGGCGTGCTCTCCCAGCCGCACCTCGCCGCTCGACTTGAAGGTGGCCGAGGCGAAAAACTCCGCGGAGCCTTCGGCGAGCCAGAGTGGCGGCGGGGAGGTGGTGGTGGAGAGGGAGAAGTGGTGGGCATATTCGTGCAGCAGTGCCGACAGCGACCGCCCCGTCTCTTCCCCTCTGTCGTTCTGCGGCGGCACGACCGCCAGCGACGCGCCGGCGCGGGGCATGTAGAAGCCGTTGAGCCAGGTATCGTCGCTCCTGGCGAGGTACTGGACGTCGGCCTCGCTCCCGACGACGTAGACCGTGACGCGGTTCGAAGGGCTGAGCGGCGGGGTCTTGCGCCGGGTCACCAATTCCATCGCCGCGTGATACCGTTCCAGCCGTTCGGCGAAGCGGCGCAGGTTCTGCTCGTTGTCATCGGCGTAGACGACGAAATGCGCACTTGCCGCCTCGAGCCATGCAGCCCGCGCGCCCGTCGGCCAGAGGAGCGTCGGCCAAAGCAGCAATAGGCACAGCCAACTGGCGAGACGCATCGATTTCCCCGTTCCAGATCGTGCGGCAGCTTAAGTCGTGCCGGGCGACGCGCAAGGCGCTAACCGATGAACGGCGACTGCTATCGCGTCGACGAGGTGCTTTCCTTGATAGCCCGATGCTTGCAAATCTGGGTGGAGATGTAATGTTTTCACCCTTATCGAGCCTGACACATTTTAGTTACTTTGTAACGCTCGCATGAGCGCGGCAGTGAGCAACGCAGCCCGGGAGAGAGAATGGAGATGGAAGATACCAGCGGAACCTTCGCTACGCCCTCGCTGCCGGCCCGTCCGGTGCGATCCCGGGGCGACCCGGAAACGATCGACCTCGCGCGAAAACCGCGCCGCGTCAGCTTCGGTTATGGCCCCACGTATGCATCGGCATGCATCTCGCCAGACGCGAGATGCGAATCATGATGGAAGAAGCGCTGGCTATCCTGCCGCCGTTTGCCATCGCGCCAGGCGGGGAAGTCGTGTCCTTTTGTTCGATTGCCCCGATCGGCCCCTTTGCCTCTCGTCTGGTAAATCCGAGAGGCGAGGTACCCGGGAACGGCTGGCGATAGCGGTGCTCCGGCCTGCATTGCCTCAATCGCAAGACGACCTATGATCGCCCACATGCAAGATCGACAGGATCATTTCGCCTACTGCGTCCAACTGTTTGGCGGCACTACAGCGTTTTCGCGACGCCTCGGGATAGATGAGCGCGCTATCCGGCGGTTCATCAATGGCGAGCGGCCCATCAGCGATGGTCTCCTTCAAGACACCGCGAAAGCACTGCGTGAACTCGTTGCGGAAGCCACCGCAGCCGAGGGAGAGATCGCTGCCATTTTGACCTCTGGAGCAAGCGATCGTTGATCGGGCTAGCTCAACGATGCAACGCGCTTCGTAAGACAAACTGTCGTTAGGCGACAGCGATCGCAGACATCGCAGTCATAGCGGCGATCTGCCGCGCAGACTGAAATCGGTCATATCTTCAGTCAGGCCCTTGCGTTGTCCAAACGTCGCAACAGGTATTGTTTGCCCGTCGGCTATTCCGGTTCAAAGCCGGGCGGGTACTTCTGCCATTGGTATCCAGCCTGCGCGATCTGCTTTCCGGTCGAAAACAGTTCGCGCATGTAGTTGGTGTCGAACTCCTCGCGATGAGGCGTGTTGAATGTCGCCGGAATCGAGGTCAGGTTGAAGTCGATACGATCCCGCTGCGCTGTGGCATAAATGCGGTACAGGTCGCCGATCCCCTGCGCTCGCGTCAGGGAGGCGATGGCGCGGCTGGCGATCGGCAGGGTCCTGCGCTCGACGCTCGCCCAGTCGGGATCGAGCCGGGCGTTTCGAATGATATACAGAGTGCGCTTGCGCTGCAGCGCCGGGTCCGTACCGCTGATGCGGAGCGAAGGCGGAAACAGGAAGACCTGGGCAATCGTACCGCCGTCGACATGCATCTCGGCGTAGTGTGTCCCGGCCACGGTGGCGTCGATCATCACCGGCGGAAAGGCGCCCGGGATCGATGCCGAGGCGAGCAGGATTTTCCGGAACAGTGCCAAGGCATTGGGATCCTTGCTGCTCGCTATCGCGGTCATGTTCCAGATCACCGGCTCCAGCGAGTCCAGGTTGGTGGTTCCAACGAGCAGGATGCGGCCGTGGGCGTATTGGTCGGCAATTTCATCGAGGAATTGCGGCGTCACGTAGGAGGCGATGAGATTTGCCAGCGGCTGGGTGTCGGCCATGCCGTCGCCGAATAGGCCCTTCAGGAGCCCCCGCTTCCTGAAAATGTCCTTTTGAGAACTCGTCGTATAGACCCGCTCGAGAACATAATCATACTTCGGGCCCAGGAATGCGAATGGAGCGATCAGGGCGCCCGTGCTGATGCCGGTCACTACCTTGAAGTCCGGGCGCGTGCCGGCAGCTGTCCAGCCGTTGAGGAAACCCGCACCATAGGCCCCGTTGTCGCCGCCGCCAGAGATCGCGAGATAGGAAGCTGGTGGCAGCGGCCCGGTTTGCCCTTGGCTGACAAGCCAGGCCTTCTCCTTGTCCAGAGCGATACCGGCTTCCTGGGCAAAGCTGTCTGTCTCGCGGGTCACGAGATATCGAATGGCGAGGGGCGCGGGCGCAACCTGTGCGGAAGTGGATTGGGGAACTGCCGGCAGCCGGCTTGGCGTTGAGCAGCCGGAAATCGCCACTGCGGGGGTGCAGGCGATGAGGAGGATTTTCGACCAATTGTGAAGGGGCATTCCGTCCTCCCGCGCCGGGAATGCGGACCTTGCGGATATGATGGCCGGGAGGCCATCGGGAGAAACCCTGGTTTATACGACCTAACTAGCCCGGTTCGGACAATTGCAATCGGGCAGACAGACAAACGGCCTCGACGTCAGCAATCGGGTCGACTTTCGACATTGCCGTACGTCCGTCCAGATGGCAGCGATCCCGCTTTTCGGCGCGTGAAAGGCGACTGTCAGAAACCCAAACCTAGCCGACGCTCCAACGAAAAGGGACGGCGAGGTCATCCCTCGCCGTCCCTGCTCTATTCCCGCACGCCAGTCTTCTCAGGCCGGAACCGCCGCGGTTTCCCGGAGCTTCGGCATGACCTTGTCAGCGAAGCGCTTCATCTGGTCGTAAACACGGTCGTAGGACATGCCGCCGTAGGAGAAGTTGGCGATGATGTCGTATTCGCCGACGGTCGCCTTGCGCATCGCATCCTTCTCGATCAGTTGCTCGGGCGTGCCGATCAGGTTGCCGCCGATGTAGTCCTTGTAGGCCTTCTCCGGCCCGCCCGCAGCGTTCATCGCGTCGCCCAGCGCGACATAGGTCGAATAGGACGGCATGTGCTTGAAGTGCTCGCCGCCCCATTCGTAGTGGTTGGCGACCTGGTAGAACTGCTTGGCGAAATACTCGTCGGTGTATTCGCCGACCTGCTCCTCGGTATCGACGCAAACGACGAAGTCCGAAATGATGAACGGCGGGGCCTTGTGGCTGTGCAACTGCTCGAACTTGGTGCGATAGGCATTGATCTCGGCCATCGAATGCGACCAATCGCCCTGGCTGAAGCGGATCGCCTTGAGGCCGTATTCGGCCGCGACTTCGGCCGAGCTCGGTGACATCGAAACCATCGCCATGCGATCGCTGCTCCAGTTTTCGGGACGCGGGCGGATTTCGACTTCGGGCTGCTGGAAATGCTTGGTGTTGGCCTTGACCGTGCCGGTCTCCAACCCGTCCATGACGATCAGGCAGGCCTCGTCGAACAACTCGCGACTGTCGGCGAGGTCCTTGCGGAAGCCGGTGAACTCGCGGCGGGCGGCGCCGCGGCCCATGCCGAGAAAGACGCGGCCTTCGGACAGGCTGTCGAGCATCGCCACCTTCTCGACCACGCGGACGGGATCGTTCCACGGCAGGATCACAGCGGCGGGCATCAGCTTGATCGTCTTGGTCTTGGCCGCGACGTAGGACAGCGCCTGCAGCGGATCGGGGCAGGCAGCATAGTCGGTGAAGTGGTGCTCGACCATCGCCGCGAAGTCGAAGCCCATCGCTTCGGCCTCGATGGCGATCTGCGTTTCCTTCCGGAAGAACTCCATGTCGGGCATGCCGTGAAGGTTCTGGAAACCGAGGTGGACGCCAATCTGCATATCGTTCTCTCCGATGAATTCAGGTGATTAGGCCGAGACCAGCCGCTCGCCGGTCGAGGTGATCGCTTCCTCGCCGTTGAGCGTGGCGCGGTGGAATTCGCGGCCGCTTTCGCGGTCGAACGGCAGGACGCGGTGCATCGCGCCGGTGTTGTCCCAGATGACGAGATCGCCGAGCTGCCACTTGTGGCGATAGACGTACTGGTCCTGCGTCGTGTGGCGCATCAGCTGCTGGAGCAGGTCGTGGCTCTTGGCCTGCGGCATGCCCTCTACCCAGGCGCCCGAAGTGCTCAGCACGAGCGACTTGCGGCCCGAGCGGTGGTGCCAGACGAGCGGGTGCGAGCGCTGCGGATAGGAATACCAGACCGCGAATTCCTCTGGCGTGACGTCGCGCATCACCGGGAACAGCGCGGCCTGCATCGTGTGGACGACGCGGAGCTTCTCGAGCTCGGCCTTCTGTGCCGCAGGGAGATCCTCGAAAGCGGCATAGGTATTGGCGAAGCAGGTGTCGCCGCCGGTCTGCGAGAGCTTGAACGGGGTGAACAGCGTCGCCAGCGGCGGGATCGGCTCGTATGTGCCGTCCATGTGCCAGAGGTGGTTGCCGGGCAGGAAGCGCGCGTAGTCGGGGTTCACATTGGCATCGAGCGAAATCTTCATCACGCCTTCGTCACCTTCGTTCAGCGTCCGGCCGTCGGCCCCGCGCTTCGAGGCGCCGAGCCTGAGGTCGCCGAGCGAGCGGGCGATCATGCGCAGTTCGTCGTCGTTGGGGGCGACGCCGCGGAACAGCAGCACGCCGCGCTGGTCGAGCAGGGCGCAGAATCTCGGCAGCGTGCTTGCCGCTAAGCAGATCGGCCTTCTCGATGGTCACTTGCGATCCCATCCGCGGGGACAGATCGACAGATGAAAGCGCCATTCCGGACGTCCTCCAGTATCCTCTCGCCGCGCCGACTCGGCTGGCATCATTTGTTACCCTGGTCGTTTCAATAGCAGCCGAAAATGGTACCGCCAAGCTTATTTATTATACTTCGCACTTGAATTGTCACTCACATCGTTTCAATATGTGCCCATGGATGCCGCGGAGCAAATCGTGGATCGGGTCCCACGCCGGCCCGGTCGGCCGACGCTGAGCGACGAGCAGTTGCTCGACATCGCGCTCGACCTGTTCCTCGAGAACGGTTTCGAGCGAACCTCGATCGACGCGATCACTGCCGCCGCGGGCATGGCCAAGCGCACCGTTTACGCGCGCTACGGCGACAAGGAGACGCTGTTCAAGGCGGCGCTGGCGCGAGCGATCGAGGACTGGATGGTCCCGGTCGAGCGGTTGCGCGGGGTAGAGACGGAGAATCTGGAAAAGACCCTGCTGACCATCGCCCAGATGCTGCTCACCAATATTCTCGAGCCTGCGGGCATGCGGCTGCTGCGGCTCAGCAACGCGGTCTCGGTGTCGATGCCCGAGATCGCGGCTGCAAACACGCGCATGGGCACCGAGCCGACGCTGGCCTATCTGGCCGACCTGTTCCGCCGCCGCCTGCTGCCCGAAGATGCACCGGCCCCCGAGGCCGACGAAGCGGCGCTCGCCTTCCTCCATCTAGTCGTCGGCGGCCCGGCGAGCACTGCGGCCTGGGGCGTGGTCATGGAAGAGGAGGCGATCGAGCGGCACACGCGCTATTGCGTGCGCCTGTTCCTCCACGGCGCGCTGCCTGCGCCGGGTGGCGGCGCGATCGAGCGTGAGAACCGGCGACTCAAGGCCCTCGCGGAGGAAGCAGCCGATCTGCTGACGCTGACGCGGGACAAGCTGCGCGAGGCCAAATAGCGCAGCGACGAATCGTGTTTCGCCCGCGTCAGAATCTCTACACTATCGATTGAGTTTGTCCGGACGTCGTTTATCTTAGGTTAATCGACTCGGGAGAAATGACCATGCGTCAAATTCAGATAGGTTCGATAGTCTTCGCCAAAGGCGAGAAAATGGTGCGCCGTGTCCTGGCCATCAAGGACGATCACGCCCGCTGCGAGGCCGAGAACGGCAAGCTGCGCCAATGGGTCTCGCTGTCGCAACTGTCGCTCAATCCCGACGGCGCGCCGCTCAAGACCTATCTGCTCTAACGGTTCTCGAGCCGGGCCAGATCCTCGGCCCGGTCGACGTCGAGCAGGATAGTATCCTCCGTCACATCGATGAAAGCTATGTCGCTGCGTTGCTTGAGCAGGCGGCCGGCTCCTTCGTCACCCGTCAGGCCGGAGATCTCGGGGAAGGCGCGCGCAGAAAGCAGCACCGGGTGGCCGTTTTTGCCCGCATGGCGCGGCACGGCGGCGAAGTGGTCGCCCAGCGCCTCGGCCAGATCTCCTGCGACATCCGGCGGGATCAGCGGCATGTCGCCCAGGAAGATGAAGGCGCCACTGGCGCTGCCCGCCGCGGCGATGCCGGCCTGAAGCGAGGCCGACAGCGCGTTGCTGGCGATACGCACGGTTTCGACCGGGGGCTCGCCGAGCCATTCCCCCACGGCCAGTTTGTCGCTGCAGACCACGATCACCCGTGCGACCGGCGCCGCGCGCGCAACCCGGATCGCGTGATGGACCAGCGGTTCGCCGCGAAACTCGGCGGAAAGCTTGTCGCTGCCGAAACGCCGCGCCGATCCCGCCGCCAGCACCAGCGAAACGAAGGTCACGCGCGTTCCTGGGCCGGGTTCAGCGCCTGCATGACTTCGGCCAGGATACCGACTGCGACTTCCCAGGGCGCCTTGCCGAGGCCGGCGATGCCGGGGGCCAGATGCAGCCGCGCCAGTTCGTCTTCGGTCGCCCCCGCCGCTGCCAGCGCTGCCAGCCGGCCCGGTGCGCGCGACTTGGCGCCGATCATCGCGACATAGCCCGCGCCGTGCCGCAGGGCATGGAGGCAACCGCCGAGGTCGTGATGATCCTCGTGCGTCGCGCCGACATAGGCGGTCCAGCGGTCGACGCCGAGCTTGGGGAGCAGTTCGGACGGCTCGCCGCGGTGATAGACGACCTTGGGGAAGGGCGAGGGGCCGCCGGGCCCGCCGGGCCGCAGCAGCAGGGTCTCGAACTGCGCCTCGGCGCCGAGTTGCGCCAGCGCCAACGCGCCCGGGTCGCCGCCCGAAACGATCAGCCGCCGCGGCGGGTCGAAGCGGCGCATGATGTGCAGCGGATCCTGCGTCAGGCTCAGCAGCGGCGCGTCGGCCGCCGGGATCACTTCCTGCTGCACGCCGTCGCTCGACCACAGGCAGGGACGCCGCGCCTCCGCATTGCCGAGCAGCGTCCAGGCGGCCGTGCTCCTGGGGTCGATCCGTTCGACCAGAACGTAGAGCGCGCCCCCGCAACGCAGGCGGATGTCTATCCACGGGCTACCCATGCCGTAATGCAGGTGCCGCGGCTGGCCATCGGCGATCACCTCGGCAGCATGGCGGGCGACGTCGCCCTCGATGCAGTCGCCCGAGAAATAGCCGCTCGCCTGGGCGCCATCGAACAGCATCTGCGCGCCGGGCCCGCGCGGTGCGCTGCCTTCGACGCGATAGAGCGTCGCCAGGGCTGCGGGCCTCCCGGCCGCCAGCGCGGCGGCTAGGGCAGGCCGGACGTCGTCGCTCCAGCCGAACAGCGGCCAGTCGGCGTCGGCGATGATTTCATCGGCCGCGTCGATCATGGTTGTCTCGGGCGAAAGCGAATTCATGACCGGCTCGGCTTGGCTCCCCGCGCCCGGCAAATGCCGCACGCTTATTCTATGATATGAACCGTATCATAGAACGGCAAGGGCGGGGCAAGGCCCTAGCCCGCGACGTCCTGCATGCGGCCGCGTTCGCCGCCGATCAGCGGGGCGATGACCAGCCGATTGAGGATCGTCGCGATCTGCTCGGGCGAATAGTCGTCGTGCTGCGACAACCACCAGGCCAGAAGGTCGATCGTCGCCCCGGCGCCATAAACCACGCCGAGATCGGCCGGCAGCCAGCTTTTCACTTCGGCGAAGTCGCGCGGGAGTTCGCGTGCCTGGCGGATGAATTCCTCGCGCAGGATGCCCGCGGCGCCGCCGGTCAGCAGCGCGACCCAGAGGTTGCGATGCTCGCCGACGTGGCGGCAGAGCGCGCGGGTCGAGTCAAAGCTGCTCGAATCGTGGAGCACGGGCAATGTGCGGTTGAGCAGGTCGGCGATCTCTTCCGAGGCGACGTCGCTAAGCAGGGCTTCCTTGGTCGCATAGTGGCGAAAGAAGGTGGCGTAGCCGGTGCCGGCGCGAGCCGAGATTTCGCGAATGGTGAGCTGGTCGAAGGGTTTTTCCTCGAGCAGTTCGAGCAAGGCACCGGTCAGCGCGTTGCGTGACCGCACCTGACGTGCGTCGCTCGGCCCCTCCTTGTTGATGCGGCTTATCGCAGCTTCCATACCGAATCCGTAACACCGGTGTCGACTTGTGTCCAATCGGCCGCGGTGCCGAGCGGTGGACTACGCCAGCGTGATGCGGTCCGCGTAGAGCAGCCGGCCGCCCGAAAGGTGCCACAGCGCCTCATTGAAATCGGCCGGGGACATGGCGAAGCAGCCCTCGCTGCGGCCGATCTTGCCCCATTTGGATATCATCGCGGGATCGACGTACCAGGCGGGGTGGACGACGATCGCCCGGTCGAGCGCCAGCGAATTGTCGCTGTCGAGCCCGACGAGCCGGATCGAAGTGCCGTACTTGCCGTTATACCACTCGCAGGTGAGATAGCCGCCGCGCGAGGTCGCCTCAGATCCCACGATATTCGAAAAGGTCTGCAGCCAGCCCGAGTGCTCGGGGTCGGAGCCCTTGCCGTGAGCAACGAGGAACGAACGCACCGTGCCATTCTCGAGATTGGCGAAATGGAAGCGGGGCAGCGACGAGGGGCGGGCGAAATCGGCAATCCCGGCGATGTCCTTGCGCCAGACGGCATTGCCCGCACGGGCGACTTCACGCTGGGCGATTTCCAGTACGCGGCGTTCGTAGGCCGGGTTGGGCTCGGGCATCGCTGGTACAGTGATCGGCGGGGTGACCGGTCCTGCCGGCGTGGCCGGTCCGGCGAAAGTCTTGTCGAAGGCATCGGCCAGCGGATCGGCCAGTGCGCGCGCGGGCAGGGCGAGCGTGGCGGCGCCGAAGAGCCCGCTCTTGATTACATCCCGCCTTTTCAAACCCGCCGACATAGTGCCCAATATAAGCATGAACTGTTAAATTCGCTATATCGTATTCCTAACAGTTCCACTCTTGGACGGAATTTGCTCCCGGCTGGCCGGACCTTAGGCTGCGATCCTAGGCCACGACCTTCAGTCGCGCCTTGTCGTGGCGGGCGATCCATTCCTCGACGACCGGGGCGATGCGGGTGCGCCATTTGCTGCCGTTGAAGATGCCATAGTGGCCCACCTCGGCGGCGAGGTGGTACTTCTTGCGGCTGTCCGACAGCGAGGTCGCGAGCGTCAGCGCGGCCTTGGTCTGGCCGATGCCCGAGATGTCGTCGTTCTCGCCTTCGACCGCTAGGATGGCCGTATCGCGGATCGCGCCGAGATCGACGCGCTGGCCGCGGTGGACGAGCTCGCCCTTGGGAAGCGAATGGCGCTGGAACACGTGCTCGACCGTCTGCAGGTAGAATTCCGCGGTCATGTCGCATACCGAACGGTACTCGTCGTAGAAGGCCTTCGAGGCATCGGCGCTCTCGCCGTCGCCCGCCACCAGCTGCTCGAACATCTGATAGTGGCTCTTCATGTGCAGTTCGATGTTCTGCCACATGAAGCCGGCGAGTTGGAGGAAGCCCGGATAGACCTTGCGGCCTTCGCCCGGATAGAGCGCCGGCACCGTGGCGATGAGGTTGTTCTGGAACCAGCTCAGCGGATTGCCCGTCGCCGTGGCATTGACCTGGGTGGGGGCTTCGCGCGTGTCGATCGGGCCGCCCATCATGGTCAGCGTCGCCGGGCGGCAGGGATGCTCGGCCGCGCCCATCAGCGCGGTCGCGGCGAGTGCGGGGACCGAAGGCTGGCAGACCGCGATGACGTGAGTGTTCGGGCCGGTGAACTCGAGGAAATCGATCACATAGTCGATGTAGTCGTCAAGATCGAAGCTGCCGGCCTCGACCGGTACCATCTTCGCATCGGCCCAGTCGGTGATGTAGACCGTCGCGCGCTCGACCATCCGCGCCACCGTGCCGCGTAGCAGCGTGGCGTAGTGCCCGCTCATCGGCGCGACGATCAGGACCTTGGGCGCGTCGGGCAAAAGTCCGTCATGGGTGAAACGCAGCAGGTTGCCGAAGGGACGGTGCAGGACGATCGCCTCGGTGACCGAATGGACCGCGCCGTCGATGCTCACGCTCTCGATATCGAAGGCAGGCTTGCCGCGCGGCGCCGCGGCATGGGCGAAGACGTCGAGCGCCGAGCCCATCACCGGGCCAAGGCCGAGCCAGGACAGCGGCGAGGCGCGGCTCGAAAGCAGCTCCGAAGTGAGCGACGCCCAGACGCTTGCCCCCGTCAGCATGGCGCGCTGCAACTCGTAGGCCTTGTAGAGCAATGGTCGACTCCTGCGTATTTGCGTGCAATTTGGGCGTGAACCAATGATTGTGCAATGCGGCATTTATTCATTGCGTTGCACAATATCGCAACCGACCGGTGCAGAGCCCCGCGCACACGCTTTCCCTCGGACCGGACAGGTTGTAAGGGGCGCGCGATGACCGCCGAAAGCACTGAGCCCGCTGCGCCGCTAGCCCACGATGGCCCCGAGCCAGTGTTGGTACTGGAGGCCCGCCCCGCACGCACCCTCGGCCCGCTGCGGATGATCTGGAAGCTGACGCTCAATTATCCCAAGCAGATCGTCATCGCGCTGCTGGCGCTGCTGACGACCTCCTCGGCGACAATCGCGATTCCGGCGCGGTTCAAGGCGATCATCGACCAGGCTTTCGGGCCGCACGCCGCGGTCGCGACGATCGACAACGCCTTCCGCTACCTGCTGATGATCGTCCTCATCCTCGGCATTGCCACGGCCTTGCGGTTCTATTTCGTCTCCTGGCTCGGCGAGCGTGTCGTCGGCGATCTGCGGCTCAAGGTGCAGGACAACCTGCTGCGCCTGTCGCCCAACTTCTTCGAAGCGAACAGCCCGAAGGAGATATCCTCGCGCATGACCTCGGACACGGCGATCATCGAGCAGATCGTCGGCACCACGGTCTCGGTGGCGCTGCGCAACCTGATCACCGGCGTTGGCGGCGTGATTTACCTGTTCTTCCTTGCGCCGGCGCTGACAGCGGGGCTGGTCATCGCCATTCCGCTGGTAGTGCTGCCGATCGTCTGGTTCGGCCGGCGGCTGCGCAACGTTTCGCGCACCAGTCAGGACCGCGTCGCGGGCATCGGCGCGATCACCGCCGAAGTGCTCGGCGCGATCCGCGTCGTCCAGGCGTTCAACCAGGAAGACCGTGAGCGTGGGCGCTTCGCCGACGAGGTCGAGCGGACTTTCACCACGGCCAAGCGCCGCATCACGATCCGCGCGGCGATGACCGCGACGATCATGGTGTTGGTCTTCGGCGCGCTGGTCCTGCTGATGTGGCGCGGCGCGCTGGCCGTCGCGACCGGCGCGATCGGCGGTGGCACGATCGCCGCCTTCGTCATCACCGGCGGCCTCGTCGCCGGCGCCTTCGGTTCGCTGACCGAGGTCTACGGCGACCTGCTGCGTGGCGCCGGCGCGGCCAGCCGGCTCAATGAGCTACTGAACGAAGTGCCCGCGATTGCCCCGCCGGTGCGCCCGGTCGTCCTGCCCGAGCCGCGCGGCCAGATCGCCTTCGAGCATGTGACCTTCCGCTATCCGACGCGGCCGGAGCATGCGGCCTTGCACGACTTCTCACTGACCGTGGAACCGGGCGAAACCGTGGCGATCGTCGGGCCTTCGGGCGCGGGCAAGTCGACGCTGTTCCAGCTCGCCGAGCGGTTCTACGACCCAATGGCGGGCACGGTGAAGCTCGACGGCGTTCCGCTGGTCTCCGCCGATCCGGCCGACATTCGCCGCCGCATCGCGCTGGTCCCGCAAGAGGGCATCCTGTTTGCCGCCAGCGCGCGCGACAACCTGCGCTACGGCAACTGGGGGGCCAGCGACGAGGCGATCTGGGATGCGGCCCGCGCCGCCAATGCCGAAAGCTTCCTGCGTGAACTGCCCGAAGGCCTCGACACCTTCCTCGGCGAGGACGGCGCGCGTCTCTCGGGCGGCCAGCGCCAGCGCATCGCCATCGCCCGCGCCCTGCTGCGCGAGGCGCCGATCCTGCTGCTCGACGAGGCGACCTCGGCGCTCGACGCCGAAAGCGAGCGGCTGGTCCAGGAAGCGCTCGACCGGCTGATGGCCAGCCGCACCACGCTGGTCATCGCCCACCGCCTCGCCACGGTGCGCCAGGCCGACCGGATCATCGTCATGGACCGCGGCAAGATCGTCGAGCAGGGCACGCACGAGCAGTTGAGCGGCGCCGGTGGTCTCTACGCCCGGCTCGCCTCGCTGCAATTCGACGAACGGCAATTCACGTCCTTCGAATGACCTTTCGCTGGCCGGTCGGGCCGGTTTAAGCTGAGTCGTATGCCTGAACAGGGAGCCCTCATGCGCCGTATCCTTGCCGCCGCCGCCGTTTCGATCCTGGCACTCTCCACGCCGCTCCTTGCCCAGCCCCTGCAACCCCAGACGCCGTTGCCGATGCCGCAGGCGACCGCGCCGGCACCCGCTGCCGGTGAATGGGGCAATTTCGGCATCCAGACCCAGTGGATCGACACGGCCGCCAAGCCCGGCGACGATTTCAACCGTTACGTCAACGGCAAATGGCTCGACGTCACCCAGATCCCGGCCGACAAGACGCGGATCGGATCGTTCATCACTTTGCGCGACCTGTCCGAGGACCGGCTCCACGCCATCCTCAACGAATTGGTCGCGAGCAATCCCGCGCCGGGCAGCTCGCAGGCGCGCGTCGCCGATGCCTACAAGGCGTTCATGAACACCGACGCGATCAATGCGGCGGGCCTCTACCCGGCCAAGGCGACGCTCGATCGCATCGCCGCGGCGGCGACCGTCGACGATCTCCTCGTCCTGTTCGCCGCGCCGGGACTCCAGGCACCGATCGGTATCGGTGTCGACGCTGACGAGAAGCAGAGCGACCGCTATGCGCTCTACCTGGGGCAGGGCGGGCTCGGCCTGCCCGACCGTGACTACTACCTGCAGGATACGCCCAAGTTCCGCGATATCCGGGCGAAATACCTCGACTATCTGACGTTCATGCTCGGCAAGGCGGGCTATGCCGACCCGCGCACCTCAGCGCAGGCGGTCTTCGACCTCGAGACCGTGATGGCGCGCGAGTCCTGGGACCGCGGGCTCGGCCGTAACCGCGATCTCACCTACAACAAGCTGACCTTGGCCGAACTGGAAGCGCTCGCCCCGGCGGGCATGATGCGCAAGTTCCTGACCGATGTCGGCGCCGGCGCGGCGACCGAAGTAATCGTCCCGCAGATGCCGCCGACGGCGGAGGAACTCGCCGCGGCGAAATATACACCCGAGATGGCGGCCAAGCTCGGCGGCGGCGTCCCGGCGTCGATCAAGCTGATCACCACAACGCCGATTGCCACCTGGAAGGCCTACCTCGCCGCCCATTTCATCAGCGATATGGCCTCAGTCCTGCCTAAGGAGATCGACGACGCGCAGTTCGCTTTCTTCGGCACCTTGCTCGGCGGCCAGCAGGTCCAGCGCGTGCGGTGGCGGCGCGGCATCGGCGCGGTCGAGGGCGAGGTCGGCGAACTGCTCGGCCAGATCTACGCGCAGCGCTTCTTCCCGCCGGCAAACCAGGCGGCGATGAACGATCTCGTCGCCAATTTGCGCAAGGCGATGGCTGCCAATCTCGCCCAACTTCCCTGGATGGGCCCTGAGACGCGCCAGCAGGCCGAGGCCAAGCTCGCGGCCTTCACTCCGAAGATCGGCGCGCCGGTCACCTACAAGACCTACGATGGCCTCGCGATCGACGCGACCAAGCCGCTCGACAACAAGCTCGCCGCGGCCAAGTGGGACACGGATTTCCGCCTCGCGCGGATCGGCAAGCCGGTCGACAAGACCGAATGGTTCATGTTGCCGCAGACGGTGAACGCCTACTACAACCCGACTTTCAACGAGATCGTCTTCCCCGCCGCGATCCTGCAGCCGCCGTTCTTCAACCTGGCGGCCGATCCGGCGGTCAACTACGGCGCGATCGGCGCGGTGATCGGCCACGAGATGGGCCACGGCTTCGACGACCAAGGCGCCAAGTCCGACGGCGCGGGCAATCTGCGCGACTGGTGGACGCCGCAGGACAAGGCGGCCTTCGAGGCGCTGACCAGCAAGCTCGTCGGCCAGTACAACGAATTCTGTCCGTTCGATGCCGGCAAGACCTGCGTCAATGGCCAGCTGACCCTGGGCGAGAATATCGGCGACCTCGGCGGGCTCAGCCTCGCCTACCGGGCCTACAAGCTCTCGCTTAACGGCAAGGAGTCGCCGGTGATTGACGGCTATACCGGCGATCAGCGCTTCTTCCTGGCTTTCGCGCAAATCTGGCGCGGTCTGGTGCGCGAACCGCTGGCGCGCCAGTTCCTCGTCACCGATCCACACTCGCCGCCCGAATACCGGGTCAACGGGATCGTCCGCAATTTCGACGAATGGTACCGCGCGTTCAACGTCCAGCCGACCGACAAGCTCTACCTCCCGCCCGAGAAGCGCGTGCGAATCTGGTGAGCATCGCGTCGTTCCGCGGCGAACCAGGGACAGCGGTGGTACATGACCATCTTGAAACTTGACTTGGTCGCCCGGTCCGCCATCACCCCACGCCCATGGACCTGACCTTTACCGCGATCCTCCTCGGCATTGTCGAGGGCGTCACCGAATTCCTTCCCGTCTCCTCGACCGGCCACCTGATCCTCGCTTCGGAGATCTTCGGCTACGACGCCGAGACCTGGAAGGTGTTCAACGTCGTCATCCAGCTCGGCGCGATCCTGGCGGTGGTCGTGCAGTACTGGCGTACCTTCTGGGCGGTTGGCATGGGGCTTCTGCGGCTGCAGCCGATGAGTATCGCCTTCGTGCGCAACCTGCTGATTGCCTTCCTGCCGTCGGCGGTACTGGGCCTGGCGCTCAAGAAGTACATCGACGTGATGCTCGGTACCCCGATAATCGTCGGCTGGGCGCTAATTCTGGGCGGTATCGCTATCCTCGCGGTCGAGCGCTGGTCGAAGCAGGGTCCGGCCACGGGCGTGGCGCAGCTTCCCGCCAAGCAGGCGCTGGGTGTCGGCCTGTTCCAGTGCATCGCCATGATCCCCGGCGTCAGCCGCTCGGGCGCGACGATCATGGGCGCGCTGGCCATGGGCATCGAGCGGCGCACGGCCGCCGAATTCAGCTTCTTCCTGGCCGTGCCGACGATGATGGGCGCGACCACGCTCGAGCTCTGGGACAACCGCCACGCGCTTGCCGGCGGGCTGGGGCCGGTCGGCTGGAACGAGATCGCCATCGGCTTCGTTGTCTCGTTCATCGTCGCGCTGGTAGTGATCAAGGCCTTTGTCGCTTTCGTCAGCCGTTCGGGCTTCGCGCCGTTCGCCTGGTATCGTATCGTCGCCGGCATTGCGGCAGTCGTGCTGCTGAGCATGAGGTAAGACGACATGAGCAGGCTCAAGGGAAAGAAGTACCGCGAACTGCTCGAACCGCTCGAAGAAGAGCTCGTCGCCATGGCGCGCTGGGCCGAGGCGACCGGCGCGCGCATCCTGGTATTGTTCGAGGGTCGTGACACCGCGGGCAAGGGCGGCGCGATCAACGCCATCGCCAGCCATCTCAACTCACGCCAGTGCCACGTCGTAGCTCTTGCCAAGCCGAGCGACGCCGAGAAGGGCCAGTGGTATTTCCAGCGCTATGTCGAGCACCTGCCGACCAAGGGCGAGATCGTGCTGTTCGACCGTTCCTGGTACAATCGCGCCGGGGTCGAGAAGGTCATGGGCTTCGCTACCGAGAAGGAGGTCGACGCCTTCCTCGATGCGGTGCCGAAGTTCGAGAAGCTGCTGACCGACGACGGCATCCTGCTGTTCAAGTACTGGCTGGCCTGCGACCAGGAAGAGCAGGAGGAACGCCTGCGCGAGCGCGCCGAGGATCCGCTCAAGCGCTGGAAGCTCTCGCCGATCGATCTCACCGCGCGCGAGAAGTACGACGACTACACCAAGGCGCGTGAGGCGATGCTCAAGGCGACGAATACCAAGCATGCGCCCTGGACTCTGGTCGATTTCAACGACCAGCATCGCGGCCGCCTGACCGTGATCCGTGATTTACTCGACCGGCTGCCCGAGTTTCGCGTCGATGCGCCTGAGGTCGAGTTTATGCCGCTGGGGCACGAGCCGCATCAGGAAAAATTCGGCGAGATGAAGCCGATCAAGTCCTTCAAGACCGACGGCGAGGACTGAGGGCAAAGGATTCAAGATTGCCGGACGTTAATCCGGGCGACATTGCCGGTTGATGTGGGCCGGTTCACTCGACGGAATCGCGTTCCAACGGAGAATTTTCGGTGCTGACAATCCTGTTCACGGTCATGGCGGCGCAAGCGCTTCCTGCTGCCCCGCTGCCGGCCAGGCCCGAAACGCCGCCCGCCGAACCTGCCACGCAGCACGTCGGGCGCCCGCAGGTCTTCATCGCGCCGTCTGGCGAGACCTTCCGCGCGCCTGCGGGCGAGCCCTATCCGGTCGCGCGCTGGTTCGCCGGAGCCGACGCCAATCATGACGGCAAGCTCACCGAAGCCGAGTTCGAAGCCGATTTCATGCGCTATTTCAATTCGCTCGACCTCGATCACGACGGCGTGGTCGATAGCACCGAGTTGGAGCGTTACGAGCAGTCGACGCCCGAGCTCCACACCGGCGCCTTCGCCGTGGACTCCTACGATGCCGGCGGCGGCGAGGACGAGAACGGCGAGAAGCGCGCGCGCAGCCTGGGCAGCTACATGGGCGCGAACAGTCCGCAGGGCGCGGGCCGTTTCGACCTGCTGCGGATACCCGAGCCGGTGGCGTCGATGGACGTCACGCTGAAAGGGCGGGTCAACCGCCAGGAGGCCCAGGACGCGGCCGAATATCGCTTCTCGCTGCTCGATGACCAGCATCGCGGCTATCTGGCGCTCGCCGACCTGCCGGAGACTTTCGCGCAGACGCATCATGGCGGCGGTGGCCATGGCGGCCACGGCGGCAAAGGCGGCGGCCGGCACGGCGGCGGCCACGGCCGCGGCATGGGCGGAGGTTTCGGCGGCGGCGCCGGCGGCGGCATGAGTGGCGGCGGCATGGGCGGTGATCCCGGCGCATCCGGCTACTGACACGATTCCCGAGCCAGCACTGAGCCATGGCCACCGTCTATCGCTATCGTCCTTCGCTTGCCGACCGGCTGACCGCGATCGTCCTCGCGCTGGCCATCTGCGCGCTGATCGTCCTGATGCTGATCCGCATGGGCCTGTTCGTGCCGCCGACCGGCGTGGTCGAGAAGCTGACCGCGATCTCCCTGAAGCCGCAGGGGACCGAACACAGCGAGAAGGCCGCGGCGGCCAAGGCGCCGGAGCGGCAGGAACGTCAGGCGACTGTCCAGCCCAAGGTCACGCCACATGTCCAACCGCGGCCGGTAACCCCCGTGACGGTGCCCTGGATACCGCTATCGCGCGAGCAGTTCGCTGCGTCGGACATTTCCAAGCTCGGGAAACCAGCCGATGCGAGCAATCAGAACAGCGCCAAGAGCGGGAGCACCTACGGACCTGGCGAGGGGCCGGGCGGGTCGACGCTCTACAACGTCGCCTGGTACCGCGAGCCGACCTATGCCGAGCTGGTGACCTACATGCCCCACAAGAACATCGACGAGGGCTGGGCCGATATCGCCTGCCGGATGATCGAGCACTACCATGTCGAGGACTGCCGCGAACTCGGCGAATCCCCGCGTGGTTCGGGCCTTGCGCGTGGCCTGCGGCAGGCAGCCTGGCAGTTCCTGGTCAAGCCGCCGCGGCTCGACGGCAAGCCGCTGATCGGCACCTGGGTGCGGATCCACTACACGTTCAAGTCGTCGGGGTCGTCCGCGGCGACGAGCGAGATGCCGGAAGGCGGCGGGGACGCGAATTAGGTTGGCGGTCGAGTTGGGGTGTCCGGAAAGTCCGGTTTCAGGTACGAAATACGCCTAAGCAGTCCCATAATCCATGCTGCCAGGCTCGATCTTCAGTCTCTTGGGTCTGACAAGCCAAGCGCCGGTTAAAAATCCAAACGTGAGCAACCAGCAAATGATATGGTATGTAGGCCAATCACCATTCAACGAATGTATTACGTTGTTGGTGCCAGATGGCAGGCTGTAACAGTCAAACCACTCGCCGCGCCGTCTATAGAGCACGAAAATATCAGATGCTGGCAGCGCAAAGCCCTTTTCGGGCTGGGACGTCGAACACGCAACCGAGTTCCCTCCTACGCGATCCCCGCTGATCGAACTGACCCAGATAGCATCGTATCCTTGGCGAGAGGCCCAATGTTGTATTTGAGCCTCCGTAGGAAACGCCTTTCGCAGTCTATGGTACTCCATCACAAACGTGCCGGCGGCATGAAAACGCGCTGCATTTACCTTCATGTAGGCACGTCCGCGGTCTAAACTGTCGTAGGCACCATAGCTCGCTAGGGCAGCCAGCCCTGCCAACAACACGAGCACCGCTACCGATATGCTCCGAAATATGGTGCCAGCTAGCCGCATCGCTGCGTCGTAGTTCGAAACTCAGATGTCCGCTATGCGGTCGTGCTTTAAAGTGTGTGGACGACCGCTATGTCGGCGCACCCGGCCGACTCGCCCTAACCTTCGGTCTTAGTCGAGCTTGCCGACGCGACCTTTGCGCGGGGCTTCGGCCACCGTACCACTTGCCGCTTCCGCTGCGATCTGTTCCTCGACGTGGCGCCGCGCGTGGCGCAGGTGCTCGCGCATCGCGTGCTCGGCGGCCTGCGGGTCACGCGCTTCGAGGGCTGCGACGATCGCCTTGTGCTCCTGTAACACTTCCGCCGCGCGGCCGGGCTTGGCGCCCGATTTGTAGCGGTAGACGCGCAGCATGTAGTGCAGATCGCCGCCCAGCATGTGCGCCAGCCGCTCGTTGCCGCTGCCGCCGACGATGTGGAAGTGGAAGTCGAGGTTCTTGGCTTCCTGGTAGTAGCCCTTCTGCTCCTGGACGGCCTTCTGCTTCTCGTGGTCGTCGAGCATCTTCTTCAGCGCGGCGATCTCGGCATCGGGCATGTTGACCGCGGCAAGGCTGCAGGCGAGGCATTCGAGAGCCTCGCGCACCTGCAGTATCTCGTTGAGGTCCTTGAGGCTGAGCGCCGCGACGCGCACGCCGATGTTCGGCGTGCGCTCGAGCAGCTTGCGGCCTTCGAGCCGCCGGATGGCTTCGCGCAAGGGCCCGCGGCTGACGCCCAGCGAGGTCGCCAGCGCCTGTTCGCTGAGGCGGCTGCCGGGCGCCAGCTGGCCCGAGATGATAGCCGCCTCGATCCGCTCGGCGACCACGTCGACGAGCGATTGAGCCTGCACCTTGTTGTCGAGAAGTCCCGCCATGCGGCTCCTTTAGACTGGGTCAGGCCGCCTTGGCCAGAAGCCCCGCGTTCTTGCCGGCCAGACGGCCGAAGACGGAGCCGTTGAGCAGGCCGGTGCCGCCTGGATAGTTCTCGTAGAAGATGCCGCCGACGAGTTCGCCCGCCGCATAGAGGCCGGGGATCGGCTTTTCGGTCAGGTCCAGCACCTGCGCGTCGGTGTTGATCTTGAGACCGCCGAACGTGAAGGTGATGCCGCAGGTCACGACATAGCCGTGGAACGGGCCGGTATCGATCGGCAGCGCCCAGTTGGACTTGGGCACAGTCAGGCCCTTGGTGCCGACGCCGTCTAGGATCGAGGGGTTGTAGGTCGTGCCGAAGGCGCCTTCCGGGCAGGCCGCATTGTAGGCGGCGATTTCGGCCTTCAGGCCTTCCACATCGATGTCGAGCTTCTCGGCCAGTTCCTCGATCGTGTCGGCCGTCGCCTTGGTCACCTCGCGGATGCGGTATTCGTCGCGGACGTTGTCATGCGTCTTGGCGTCGAAGATCTGCACCGCGGCGCGGCCGGGCTGCTTCATCACTTCCTTGCCGTACTTGGCATAGGTGTGGTTCCGGTAGTCGGCGCCCTCGTCGATGAAGCGCTTGCCCTCCATGTTGACGACGATGCCGATGATGTAGCTGTGCTTCTGGAAGTTATCGAGGATTACGCGGTCGCCATAGGGCGGCGCCGAGATGTCCCACTGCACCGCGTGGCAGGACGACCAGCCGCCGTGTGGCCGCGCGCCAATCCGCATCGCTGCCTGGATGCCGTCGCCGGTGTTGTGCTGGGTGCCACGCACGCGGCACGATTCCCACCCCGCGCCGAGGTAGCGCACGCGCATTTCGGGCGAGCTCTCGAACCCGCCGCAGGCCAGGACGGTCGCCTTGGCGTAGAAGTCCTCATAGCCGTCGGGACCGAAGGCGCGGACGCCGGTGACGCGGCCCTTCTGGTCCTGGATCAGCTCGCGCAGGCCGGTCTCGTACTTGATGGTGACGCCCATGCGGTCGCAGGCCTGGACGAGCATGTCGACGAGGCCCCAGCCGCCGCCGACCGCCTCGATGTTCACACCGCCGTAGAAGTGGTGCTTGCCTTCGATCTTGAACGACTGGCGGCCGAACATGGGGATGAAGCGGATCTTGTGCTTGCGCATCCAGCGCATCGTCTCGCGCGATTCGCCGATAAGGATGCGGCCCAGGTCCTCGTCGGCCTGGTGGTCGGTGACCTTCATCAAGGTCGCCATGAATTCGTCTTCGGACAGGCTGGGCAGGTTGCCGATGGAATCGTATTCGCCGGGAGTCATGTCATCGAGGATGTCGGTGCGCAGGTCCTCGACGCCGTCGTGGCAGAAGCGGAAGCCGCCGGCGGTGAAAGTGGAATTGCCGCCGCGGTCTTCGAGCGTCGCCTTCTCGAGCACCAGCACCTTGACGCCCTGCTCGGCGGCCGAAAGCGCGGCGCAGAGCGCGGCATTGCCGGCACCCACGATGATGACGTCCCAGCTCTCTTCAGCGGCCATTCTCGTAACTCCTTCGATAGGTTGATTGGGTGGCGCTCAGGGCGCGCGATAGATGACGTTGCCTTCGAACAGCCGGCGCGCGGTGCGGAAGACCGCGCCGTACTCGGCATTCCCATCGACCACCGAGGCATCGACGGTGGTCGTGCCCGAGGCATGACCGACGCGGATTGGCCCTTCCTTCGCGGTGCAGAGGCGGTAGGGTAGTGTCCCGGGCACGCGTGCTGCGACCGCAAGGCAGATCGCGCCGGTGATGGGCACTGCACGGTGCGGCTGGCCCAGCGAGATCATGCGGATACCGATATCGGCCTCGGCCGCCGTCAGAATACGGCCCGTCAGCGTCGGCGCGTCCTGCGGGGGGCAGATCATCGCGACCTTGGGTATGCTGCCGAGCTTTCCGGCGGCATCGAGGTCCCCGGTCAATCCCATGCGCACCGAAGCTGCGCGGCGAATCGCTTCGATCGTCGCGAGGAAGCCGGCATCGCCTTCGAGCGCGTCGGGCAGTTCCGTCCCGGTCAGCCCGAGGTCCGCGGCCGCGACGAAGACCGCGGGATTGGCGGCATCGATGCAGCTTGCGGCGATCGGGCCGAGGCCCGGTATGTCGAGCGTGTCGAGCGGGGAGCCCGTCGGCAGCAGCTTGCCCGTCTTTGCGCCGCCTGGATCGAGGAATTCGAGCTTGATCGGCGCCGCCGCGCCGGCAACCCCATCGAGCATGCAGTCGCCGTCGGCCGCCAGCGCGCCGTCTACAACCGGAAAGCGCGCGGCGATGATCTTGCCGGTGTTGGTGTTGTGGATGCGAACCACCGCCTCGCCGTCGGACGGAGTCGGGACGATGCCTTCCTCGACGGCGAACGGCCCGATCGCCGAGGACATGTTGCCGCAGTTGCCGCCGCAGTCGGCCTTGGCCTCACGGATCGAAATCTGCACGAAGGTATAGTCGACGTCGGCATCCGCCCGGCTCGAAGGCCCGACCACGCAGACCTTGGACAGCGACGACAGCCCGCCGCCCATGCCGTCGAGCTGGCGGCCATAGGGATCGGGCGACCCCATCGCGGCGAGAAAGATCGCATCCCACTCCGCACGGTTGGCGGGCAGGTCCGCGGCGCGGAACACCAGTGCGTTCGAGG
The DNA here is from genome assembly GCF_019075875.1 of Novosphingobium sp. G106. Taxonomy (NCBI): domain Bacteria; kingdom Pseudomonadati; phylum Pseudomonadota; class Alphaproteobacteria; order Sphingomonadales; family Sphingomonadaceae; genus Novosphingobium; species Novosphingobium sp. G106. Next base: position 5,215,216 of record NZ_JAHOOZ010000001.1, read on the forward strand.
TGCCGCCGCGCATGAAGGTTGCCGGGATGCGGTGGAAGCGCATCAGGCGGGCTGCTCCTTGCGCCATGCGATCAGGCGGCGGATGCCTTCCTCGACGCTGACCTGGGGTTCCCAGCCGAGGGCCGTCTTGATCTTTTCCCGGCTCAGTTTCAGCGACTGGCTGGAAGTAGCCTTCACTGCCCAGGCTTCGTCGGCATAGACGGGCTGGAGATCGCTACCGGTCACGTCGAGCACGATTTCGGCGATGCGCTTCACCGTTGTCTCGACGCCGGTGACGACGTTGAACACTTCGCCGGTCACTTCCGAAGCCATGGCCATGACATTAGCCCGCGCGACGTCGGCGACGTGGATGTAGTCGTGCACCTCGCTGCCGTCGCCGGGCAGGACGGGCGCTTCGCCGCGCATGATCTTGTCGTAGTTCTGGATGATGTAGAGTGCGTTGACCCCGCGGTAGTGCTGGCGCTCGCCGAACACGGTCGAATAGCGCAGCGCGACGCCGTGGACGCCGTGCTTCTGGCTATAGAGCTTGCACAGCGCCTCGCCGATCAGCTTGGTGCACGAATAGAGCATCGAGCCGGGCTGGTAGGAGGCGAGGTTGGCGGGAAAACTCTCGTCGATCACCGCATCGCCCTCGGGCTCGCCGTAAGCGGCGATCGAGGAGGAGAAGACCACCTTCTTGACCCCGGCATAGCGGCAGGCCTCGAACACGTTGACCTGGCCCTCGACGTTTACCGCGAGGCCCAGCGGCGGGTTCTGCGTCAGCGGCAGCGTCAGGAACCCAGCGATCGCGAAGACGCCGTCGGCGCCTTTGAACGCATCGTAGAGCTCGTTGATCCGCAGGATGTCGCCCTTGAGCAGCTTTACGCGATCGTCGCCGGCGAGGTGGGCGACCGTCTCGGGCGTGCCGAGCGAGAAGTTGTCGAGCAGCACGACCTCGCGTGCGCCTTCGGCGAGCAGCCTGTCGGCGACGTGGGAACCTATGAGGCTTGCGCCCCCCGTTACGACAAATCGACCACCCGAAATCTGCATTGCGGCATCCTCACAAGTGAGGGCGCTTTGAACTCGGCTGCGCAAACTGTCAACAGTTTACTATTGGAGGCGCGAGGCTTGCCGATCTCCTCTCGCCAGCCTCGCCTGGCGTGGTTATGGTACCGGCAAGATCAATTCCCTCAGGGAGAGGAAAGCATGCGCAAGTTTACTGCCGACCAGATGCTCACGGCCTTCGAGCTCGAACAGATGCTCTACGATTTCGCGCACGAGATCGATCACAATGGCGCGCAGGACGTCGGCCGGTTCTACACCGAGGACGGCGCCTTTCGCACGGGCGGCGTCAACATTCAGGGCCGCCCGGCGCTGCAGGGCTTCTACGACAACCGCAATGCTGCGGTGAAGCAGCACCAGAAGGACGGCGAGCGCACCGGCCGGCACGTCTTCACCAACGTCCGCGTGGTCTTCGACCCGGCCGACGCGAACAAGGCGTCACTGACCTTCACCAACATCAACTATGCGGGCGAAGGGCCGGCTCCGGTCAATGTCGGACAGATGAGCCCTTCGGCGATCGCCGACGGCCTGTTCGAATGCGCGCGCCAGGCAGACGGTCACTGGCTGTTCACGCTGTTCGCGCCCAAGCAGGCGCTGATCGGCGAGGATGATTTCATGAAGCTGATGCTGGCGCTGAACGCGCCGAAATAGGGGTCAGCCCTTAGCCCGGTACCCCAGGCTGCGCGAGATCGTCCCAGCTTCGTCCTTTACCAGACGCTTGAGCTCGGCCAGGCGGTCGGCGAGCCGCAGGCTGGGGGCGGCGACGATCAGCACGCCGATTACGGTGCCCGCCGCATCGCGGATCGGGGAGGCTGTGCCGGTGACGCCTTCGGAAGCCTGGTCGATCGTCTGGGCTACGCCGGCCTCTCGCGCTGTTGTGATCGCTTCGCCCAGCGCGCGTTTGGCTGTCAGGGTTTCCGAGGTGAACGCCTCGGGCTTCAACCGTTCTAGATAGCGGCGCAGGTCCTCATCGGTGCCGGCGGCGAGCAGCGCGCGGCCGCCCGCGGTCGAATAGAGCGGCCGGCGGTCGCCTACGGGCACGATGAAGCGCACGGTCTTCTGGCTCTCGATGACGTCGACATAGGTCAGCGTCTCGCCGTCCTCGTCGCGCACGCCGAACAGCACGGTCTCGCCGCAGCGGTCGGCAAGGCGGCGCATGCCGTCGCGCACGAGATCGGAGCTCTGCAGCCGGCGACGGGCTTCGAGCAGTGCGCTGCTGAGGCCGAAGGCGCCCGGGCCCAACTGCCAGGCGCCATCGGCGGGGGTGACGAAACCTTCCTCTGCGAGCCCGCGCAGCAACGCGGCGAGGCTGCTTTTGGGCGCGTCGAGCGCGCGGGCGAGATCGGCAAGGCTCATCGGCCCCGGGCTGGCGCCGAGCGCTTCGAGGATGCGGATCACCCGCGTCACCGACTGCGGCGACTGGGTTCCACGTTCATCCGTCGGCATCGATAGTCCCCGGCATCTGCACCGGGGATTGCCTACAGGCCCTAGGCGAAGGCGGGAAGCACGTCCTGCGCGATATGCCCGGCGTAGTGCAGGAACCGCTCGGTGGGCAGGCCGGGCGGCATGCCGAGCAGGTAGTGTTCCAGCGGCATCTTTTCCTGCAGGCCCTTGAGGTAGGTGATGGCTTCGTCGGGCGTCATGATCTTCAACTCGCCGCTGGCCTTGTATTCCTTGAGCGTCTTGGGCTTCATCCCGCCCATGCCCAGCGCCTGGTCCTCGGCGAAGAACTCGGCATAGGTGTTGTTGACGTGGAGGAAGTAGGGCGCGAGCTCGTCGAGCGCCGCGGCGGGGTCGCGTGCGATGAAGCTGGTGAGGCCGGGAATGCGGATGCCGACCGTCGTTGGATCGCGGCCGCGCTCGGCCAGCTTGGCGGAATAGAGGTCCCAGATCTCGGGATTGCCGACATAGCCATCGCCGAAGCGCGCGACGCGGTCGATCGCCTTGTCGGAGAAGCCGCCGATGTAGAGCGGCACGCGGCCGCGCGGGGCCGGCGGGCTGAGCCGCGCGCCCTTGATAGAGAAGTGCTTGCCCTCGAAATCCACCGTTTCGCCGGCCCAGAGGCGGGTGACGATCTGGAGGAACTCGTCGAAGCGCGCGCCGCGGCGGGTGAAGTCGACGCCGAAGGCCGCGGTCTCGCGCTTGCGGTAGCCGATGGCGAGGCCGAGATCGAGCCGCCCGCCCGAGAGGATGTCGATCATCGCCGCGTCCTGGGCGAAGCGCACCGGCTCGTAGAGCGGGGCGAGCGCGACGCCAGTGCCGAGGCGCATCGTCTTGGTCCGCGCCGCGATTGCCGCAAGCAAGGTCAGCGGCGAAGGGAGGTAGCCGTCCTCGGCCAGGTGATGCTCGGGCACATAGGCAGCGCCGAAGCCGAGCCGCTCGGTCTCGGCGATCACGTCCAGCGTTTCGGCGTAGAACGCCTCCCAGGGCTTGCGCCACTGCGGCGGGTTACGGAAGTCATAGAGGAAGCCGAAGGTCAGTTTGGACATGCACGCTCTCCCGCCCTGCTGAACAGGTGTTCGGCCGAGCGCTAGTGGAAACCCCGCCCGCTTGTCCAGCCTGGCTTAGGACACGTCCATCGAATAGCCGGCCGCGCGCACGGTGCGGATCGGATCGCTCTCATTGTCGCGGTTGATCGCCTTGCGCAGGCGGCGGATGTGGACGTCGACCGTGCGTTCGTCGATGTCCGAATCCATGCCCCAGACGCCGTCGAGGATCTGCTGGCGCGAGAGCACGCGGTTCGGGCGCTCCATGAAATAGCGCAGCAGCTTGAACTCGGTCGGGCCGAGGTGCAGCGCTTCGCCGCCGCGGCGGACGCGGTGCGAGGCGAAGTCGAGTTCGAGGTCGCCGAAGGCCAGCACGTCTCCGGCCAGCGAAGGTCGGCTGCGGCGAATCAACGCCTCGACGCGGGCCATCAGCTCGCGCGGAGAGAACGGCTTGGTAACATAGTCGTCGGCGCCGGTCTTGAGCCCGCGGATGCGATCTTCCTCTTCGCCGCGCGCGGTCAGCATCAGGATCGGCACGCGCGCGGTGGACTTGTCCTTGCGCAGCTGGCGGCAGACCTCGATGCCCGGAACCTGCTCGACCATCCAGTCGAGGATGATCGCATCGGGCGCCTGCTCGCGCACCATCAGCAGGGCTTCCTCGCCGTCGCCGGTGCTGCGCACGTCATAGCCTTCTGCGCCAAGGTTCCAAGTCAGCAGCTCGCAGAGCGCCAGATCGTCCTCGACTACCAGTATCGACGGTTTCATCAGAGTACCCTGTCAGTAGGGCGGGGGGCCTTCTTTTTCCGAATAGTACTGGCCCGTCGCCGCGAAGAAGACCATCTCGGCGACATTGGTGGCGTGGTCGCCGATCCGCTCGAGATTGCGTGCCACGAACAGCAATTGCGCCGCGCTGGAGATCGTCGCCGGATTCTCCATCATGTGCGTGACGAGGTTGCGGAACAGGCTGTTGTAGAAGTTGTCGAGCTTCTCGTCGCGGTTGATGACCTCGATTGCGAGAAGGGAGTCGCGCGCGCCGTAGGCGTTGAGCACGTCGCGGACCATGCCCTGGGCGATCTCGGCCATGGCCGGGACCAGGGTCAGCGGACCGATCTTGGCACGGCCTTCCATGTGGCCGACGCGCTTGGCGATGTTCTTGGCATAGTCGCCGATGCGCTCGATCACGCCGGAGATCTTGAGCGCGGCGATGACGTCGCGCAGGTCGTCGGCCATCGGCGCGCGCAGTGCGATGATCTGGACCGCGAGACGGTCTACCTCGGCTTCGAGCGCATCGAGCCGCGCGTCGGCGGCAACGACCTGCTTGGCCTTCTCCTCGTCGTGCCGTGCGAGCGCGTCGACCGCGTCGCGGATCGCGACTTCGGCGAGGCCGCCCATTTCGGCGATGAGACCGCGCAACTGGCTGATCTCGCTGTCGAATGCCTTGACTGTATGATCGACCATGTCTGGTCTCCGTTACCCGTAGCGACCGGTGATGTAGTCTTTAGTGCGTTCCTCTCGCGGATTGGTGAAGATCGCGGAGGTGTCGCCGTATTCGACCATGACGCCGAGGTGGAAAAACGCCGTGCGCTGCGAAACGCGCGCGGCCTGCTGCATCGAGTGGGTGACGATGACGATCGCGTAGCGTTCCTTGAGCTCGTCGATCAGTTCTTCGATGCGGGCCGTGGCGATCGGGTCGAGCGCCGAGCAGGGCTCGTCCATCAGGATCACCTCGGGGCTGACCGCGATGGCGCGGGCGATGCAGAGGCGCTGCTGCTGGCCGCCCGAGAGTGCGGTGCCGGCGTCGTTGAGGCGGTCCTTGACCTCGTCCCACAGGCCGGCGCGGCGCAGCGCCTTCTCGATGATCTCGTCCATCTGCGACTTGCTGTCGGCAAGGCCGTGGATCCGCGCGCCATAGGCGACGTTCTCGTAGATCGACTTGGGGAAGGGGTTGGGCTTCTGGAACACCATGCCGACACGGGCGCGCAGCTGGACCACGTCCATGCCGCTTTCGTAGATATCCTCGCCGTCGAGCTTGATGTGGCCTTCGACGCGGCAGCTCGGGATCGTGTCGTTCATGCGGTTCAAGGTCCGCAGAAAAGTCGATTTTCCACAGCCCGAGGGACCGATGAAAGCGGTGACGATGCCCGCGTCGATATCGATCGAAACGCTGTCGATGGCCTTCTTCGGGCCATAGAACACGTCGACGTCGCGGGCTGAGATTTTCGGGGTCGTTTCCATGTCTACCAGCGGGTCTCGAACTTGTTGCGAAGATAAATGGCGAGACCATTCATCGCCAGGAGGAAGATCAGCAGCACGATGATAGCGGCTGAGGTGTTCTGCACGAAGCCGGGGTCGATTTCGTCAGACCACAGAAATATCTGCATCGGCAGGACGCTCGATGGGTCGGTCACACCGCCCGGCGGGGTCGAGACGAAAGCGCGCATGCCGATCATCAGCAACGGTGCGGTCTCGCCCAGCGCGCGGGCCATGCCGATGATCGTGCCGGTGAGAATGCCGGGCAGGGCGAGCGGCAGGACGTGGTGGAACACCGTCTGCACCGGGCTCGCGCCGACCGCCAGCGCGGCGTCGCGGATCGAGGGCGGCACCGCCTTGATCGCGTTGCGGCCTGAGATGACGATGACCGGCATGGTCATCAGTGCCAGGGTCAGGCCGCCGACCAGCGGCGACGAGCGCGGCAGGTGCGCAAGATTGATGAACACCGCGAGGCCGAGCAGGCCGAAGATGATCGAGGGCACCGCGGCAAGGTTGTTGATCGAAACCTCGACCCATTCGGTCCAGCGCGCCTTGGGGGCGAATTCCTCGAGATAGATCGCCGCCAGCACGCCCATCGGGAACGATAGAGCCAGCGTCACCAGCATCGTCAGGAAGGAACCCTTGACCGCGCTCCACACGCCGGCCGTGGCCGGCTCGGTCGAATCCGAGCCGGTGATGAAGCTCCAACTGAGGCCGGCCAGCCCGTTCTTCGCCATGGTGAAGAGCAGGAAGACAAGAAACAGCAGCGAGATGACGATAGCGGCCAGCCCGAGCAGGCGAAAGCGGCGCTCGGCGGCGTGGCGCTTGGCCAGGCGGCGCGTCCAGGCCTTGGATTGCCAGGTGTCACTCATAAGCTTCCCGGAACCGCTTGACGACGCGCAGGGCGACGATGTTGAGGATGAGGGTGATGACGAACAGGACGAGGCCCAGCGCGAAGGCCGACAGCGTCTTGGGGCTGTTGAACTCCTGATCGCCGGTCAGCAGCTGGACGATCTGGTAGGTCACCGTCGTCATGGAATCGAACGGGTTGGCCGAGAGCCGCGCGGCGGCGCCGGCGGCCATGACCACGATCATCGTCTCGCCGATCGCGCGGCTGACCGCGAGCATCACGCCGGCGACGATGCCAGGCAGCGCGGCCGGCATCAGCACGCGCTTGATCGTCTCGCTGTTGGTGGCGCCCATCGCCAGGCTGCCGTCGCGCATCGCCTGCGGCACCGCGGCGAAGCTGTCGTCGGCCATCGAGGAGACGAAGGGGATGATCATCACGCCCATGACAAGGCCCGCGGCGAGCGCGCTCTCGGTCGAGGGATTGGCCTGGCCGAGCGCGCCGGCGAAGTCGCGGACCATCGGCGCCACGGTCAGCGCGGCGAAGTAGCCGTAGACCACGGTGGGGATGCCGGCGAGGATCTCGAGAATTGGTTTCAGGATCTTGCGCGTATTCGGCTTGGCATATTGCGTCAGGTAGACCGCGCTCATCAGCCCGAGCGGGATGGCGATGACCATGGCGATGATCGCGCCGATATAGATCGTGCCCCAGAACAGCGGCACCGCACCGAAATCCGCGCCGACGGCGGCGTCCTTGGGCGACCAGTGCGTGCCGGTGAGGAAGTCGATCGGCGAGATCTGGCTGAAGAACAGCCCGGTCTCGTAAAGCAGCGAGAGGATGATGCCGATCGTGGTCAGGATCGCGACCAGCGAAGCGAGCAACAGGAGGAACATCACCACGCGCTCGGTCTTCGTGCGCGCCGGGAAGGTGCCGCGGACGCGGGTGAAGCCATAGCCGCCGCCGGCGAAAGCCAGGATCAGCGTCAGCACGCCGCCGATCAGCGAATAGCGCATCTCGGCCGCGCGAAGCGGCACGGCGAACTCGGTGGCCAGCGGGTTGAAAGCGGCTGCGCCGGGGTTTTTCGTGAGCGACCAGGCTTCGGACATGACCGCCTGGCGGTCCATGTCGAGCGCCGGAAGCTTGGCGGCGATCGGCTGGGCCAGCACCGCGGATTCGACCAGCCCGGGCATAATCGCGCTCCAGACCAGCCACGCGACCAATGCCGGCACGATGATCCACAGCGCCATATGCCAGCCGTGATAGCCCGGCATCGAATGCAGCGAGCCGCGGCCCGTATAGAGCAACCTGGCCTTGGACCGCGCGGCGAACCAGCCGACGAGGCCCAAGGCCAAGATCGCCACGAGGACGATATTGGAAGTCATTTTTGATCGGTCACTTGTACCAGCAGGTCACCCGCGACCCCGCCGGACCTCACTTGAGGCCCGCGGGATCCATCACCGTCATCTTGGCGGCGATGTCGGCGCTCTTGGTGCGGACGTCCTCCGGAGCAATGACCATGCCCTTGGCCTTGAGGTAGCCATCAGGCCCCCAGGACTTGGCCCACTCGGCGACGTAGTCCGACAGGCCCTTGATCGCGTTCAGGTGCGCCTTCTTGACGTAGATGAAGAGCGGACGCGCACCCGGATAGGAGAAGTCCGAGATCGTCGCATAGGTCGGTTCGATGCCCGACATCGTGATGCCCTTCAGCTTGTCCATGTTCTCTTCGAGGAACGAGTAGCCGAAGATGCCGATCGCTTTTGGGTTCTGCGAGATCTTCTGGACGATCAGGTTGTCGTTCTCACCCGAATCGACATAGGCGCCGTCGTCGCGGATTTCGGTGCAGACCTTCTTGTGCTGGTCTTCGTTGCTGGCCTTCAGCGCCTTCATCGCCTCGTCGGTGTCGCAGCCCTTGGTCAGGATCAGTTCCTGCAGCGCGTCGCGCGTGCCCGAGGTCGAGGGCGGGCCATAGACCAGGATCGGGATCGCCGGCAGGGCGGGGTTGACGTCCTTCCAGACCTTGGCGGTGTTGGGCTTGCCGAACGGATTGGCGGCGAGCGCCTTGTATATGTCGGTCGGGGTCAGCGCCATGCCGGGGCCGCCCTTGCCTTCGGCGAAGGCGATACCGTCGAGGCCGACCTGGATCTCGACGATCTCGGTCACGCCGTTCTTCTTGCATTCCTCGAATTCGGATTTCTTGATCCGGCGCGAGGCGTCCTCGATGTCGGGATGGCCAGCGCCGACGCCGGCGCAGAACAGCTTCATGCCCGCGCCAGTGCCGGTCGATTCGATGACCGGCGACTTGCCGCCGGCCTTGCCGACCTGCTCGGCTATGGCCGTGGCGAAGGGATAGACGGTCGAGGAGCCCACGGCGCGGACGAAATCGCGCGATCCCGCCTGGGAACCACCACCCGAGCCGCCACAGGCGGAAAGAGCGATAGCGAGCGCCGGAACGGCGACAATCGAAAGATTACGGATGGCGCGCATGATTAACCCCTTCGCTCCTGTTATGGGTGGCTCCTATTGGCCTTAAATGACAGTTCGATGACAATTCGATGACGCATCGTCGAAGCATTGTGGAGGGACGGCCCAGACCGACGCAATTGCGTCGTGCCAGCGGCAAAAAAGTCTGGCGAGCGATATCGCGCCGCCGACTGGCCCGGGTCCCGTGGAGGGAGCGGGCAGAAAACGGAGCGCGATTCGCGTCATCAGAAATCCAGCTGGGCGCGCATGCCGAAGGCATCGGCCGAATAGTTGGGATCGCCGGCTGCCTTCACCGCGGCGCCGTTCAGCCAGATATGGCCATAGTTGGCGATGAAGCGGACGTAGTCCATCGGAATCCAGATCAGCGAGAGGGCGGCGATCTGCTGGCGCCCGCCGTTGAGACCGGCGTCGGTCAGGTCGATCGTGTCATAGCGCGCGTTGATCTGGAATGCGCCGAGGCCGCCGTCGCCGACCGGATGCTTCGGCTTGATCCGGTCGTAGACACCGGCCTTGTAGGCGGTCTCGTCGTCGGTCAGCAGCAGCCCGACTTCGGCATAGCCGCCCCAGAACGTTGGGTCGGGCAGGCCGGGGCGCAGCGACGTCAGCATGTGGCCTTCCGCCGTGGCGTGGAAGCGGCCGGAGATATAGGCGAGTTCGGCGCCGAAGTTCCGCTCGCCGGTGGCAACGAAGGAGCCGGTATCGACCAGCCGGGCGTCGGTGGTGTGGAGGAACGGCCGGGTGCTGTAGCGCACGCTCGTAGTCGAGCCGTTGAGGTCGCGATAATGGGCGGAGGCGCCGATGTGCAGCGTCCCGTCGCCCAGCTTGGGCATGAAGACGATGCGCCCGTCGACGCTCCAGTTCTTGGCGGTATCCGCGTTCAGGCTGGCGAGGTCGTCGGTGAAGACGCCGGCCTGGATGACGACCTTGTCGTTTGCATAGGTTCCGCTGACGCCCAGGCGTCGCTCGAAATTGAAAGCGCTGCTGAAGCTGGTCCGCTCCATCTGGCTGGTGAGCAGGTCCGATGTCAGTTCATCGAGCCCCCAGAACGGTTTGTGCTGCCCGACGGTGAGCGTCAGGTTGGCAGTGGGCTTATAGAACAGGTAGACGTCGGTGAGGTTCACGCTGGAGGCCGCAAGATCCGCTTCGAAACGGTACCCGAACCCTCCGGGCATCGTCCCGTCGAAACCCAGGTAGAAGCGTCGAAGCTCGCTGGATACGCCGAGATGGCTGTTGTCATTGGCGCCGGCGGTGAGTCCCTTGGGGGCACTGATTCCGCCGATGTCCGTCTGGATGCGGCCGCGTGGCTTGAAGCTCCAGCCACCGTCGGCGGAAACGATCTCGGGCGCGCCCTTCCAGTTGACCTTGACCGGCGGCGCCTTGGCCGCGGCGGCGGTGGCCGTGGTTGCAGCCGAAGTCGCACTGGCCGCGGCCTGGGTCGCCGCGTCGGCCTTGGCGTTGGCGGCGTTGAGCTGCGCCTCGAGACTGTCGATCCGTTCCGCCATGCGCTGCATCTGCGCGCGCATCGTCGCCAGCTCCTGCTGGACCGCGGCATTGTCGGCCGACTGGGCCTGGGCCGGAAGCGCCCAACCCAGCGCGACGACGAGCGCCGAAGCCGAGACGAGTCTTGCGTTGCTCATAATGCCATCCCCTTTGACACTTCGTGGTCGCGTAGCCCCAGGCTGGCTGCTCTTCTCGTCGGGCTGCCCCCGCGCTCGGTCCGAACTTCGGTCGGAGTCCCGCCGCTTCACCTCAGTGACATACGAAATTACAAAGCCGCAATACTTCCGTGCCGTTGATCTGTTATATCCTCGCGGCTGGAACGCTCGGCGCCGTGCAGGCGCCTGTCACCTATTGCGTGCCGCGAATACCCGCAAGGTGACTTTTATTTGACCGAAAAATTTCACTAAGATGACGGAATCGGGTGGTTCGCCGCAACCGCAGCAGGATTGGCCGCGCTAGTCCTTCCGCAGCGGCAGCATCATCGAGGCGGTAGTGCCCTCGCCGAGTCGCGTGGTGATGTCGAACCGGCCGCGGTGGCGCTCGACGATATGTTTGACGATCGACAGGCCAAGCCCGGTTCCGCCCGCGGCGCGGCTGCGGCTGGTATTGGCGCGATAGAAGCGCTCGGTCAGGCGCGGGAGGTGCTCGGGGGCTATGCCTTCGCCTTCGTCCTTGACCGCGATCGCGAGCCAGCCCGTCGCCGTCGCTTCCAGCGAGACCGTGACCAGGCCGCCGGCCTTGCCGTACTTGCGTGCATTGTCGATGAGATTGCGGATGACCTGCGCCATCTGGCCACGATCGCCCGCGATGATCGCGCTTTCGCAATTGGCCGTGACGGTGACCTCGGCCCCTTCGCGGAATTCGCCCGCGACCTCGCGCGCCAGCGTTGCCATGTCGATGTCGTCGGACGGTACCTCGTGCTTCACCGCCTCGATCCGCGACAGCGACATCAGGTCCTCGACCAAGGCCTGCATGCGCAGCGCCTCGTGACGGATGATGTCGAGGAAGCGCTCGCGCGTCGCCTTGTCGCCGCCAGCCTTGGGGGTCAGCAGCGTCTCGACATAGCCGATTACCGCGGCGAGCGGCGTGCGCAGCTCGTGGCTGGCATTGGCGACGAAGTCGGCGTGCGCACGCGCGGTGCTGGCCTGGACCGACAGGTCGTAGAGCGTCACCAGCCGTTCGCCCGGGCCGACGACGTGGCAGTCGATCTCCCAGACGCTGCCGCCGACCGAAAGCCCGTCGATCTTCGCTCGGCCGCCGCGCTCGTCGAGGATGACCGACACCGCCTTAGGATTGCGGATGGCGATTCGCACGTCCTGGCTGACGATATGTGCGCCGAGCAACGACTTGGCCGCCGCATTGGCGAAAGTCACCTGGCCGCGCACGACTCCGAGCGCCGGCGTCTGGATATGTTCGAGCAAGTGGACGCCGTCGAGTGCCATCAGGGAGCTTCTATCCTGTGATGCGAAGGCGTGGAAGCGTTCTTAGCGGCGGGACAAAATGCCCCTCAAGCGCGATCGGTCGGCCAGGATCGCTCGGGCGGCATTGTGCCCCGGTGCGCCGGTGACTCCGCCGCCGGGATGGGTGCCCGAGCCGCACATGTAGAGCCCGCGGATCGGCGAGCGGTAGTCGCCGTGACCCAGCACCGGCCTGGCGGCCCAGAGCTGGTCTAGGCTCATCCGGCCATGGAAGATGTCGCCGCCAATCAGGCCGAACTTGCGCTCGAGGTCGAGCGGCGAGTGGATCTGGCGGGCGATCACGCTGGCGCGGAAGTTGGGCGCGTGGGCGGTGACCGTGTCGATGATCCGGTCGGCCGCCGCCTCGCGCTCGTCGTCCCAGGTGCGACCATCGGGCAATTCGGGAGCGAACTGCTGGCAGAACAGGCTGGCGACGTGTGCGCCCGGTGGGGCGAGGCTGTCGTCGAGCGTCGAGGGGATCAGCATCTCGACGATCGGCTCGCGCGACCAGCCGAAAGCGCGGGCGTCGTCATAGGCCGCGTCCATGTAGTCGAGGCTCGGGGCGATGACGATGCCGGCGGTGTGGTGGTCGGCGAGGGCCTTGCCGGGAAGGACGGTGAAGTCGGGCAATTCGGACAAGGCGACGTTCATCCGGAAAGTGCCCGAGCCGGTCTTGTAGCTCGCGATGCGGCGGCGGAAGTCGGGATCGAGGTCCGCGGGATCGAGCATTTGCCGGAAAAGCAGCGCCGGGCCGACGTTGGCGGCGACCAATGGCGCGGCAACCAATGCGCCACCTTCGAGCCGCACGCCTGCCGCCTTGCCGTTCTCGACGACCACTTGTGTCACCGGCGTCTCGAGGCTGATCTCGACTCCGGCCTCGATGCAGGCGCTCGCCATGGCCTGGGTGATCGCGCCCATGCCGCCGATCGCATGGCCCCAGGCACCCTTTTTGCCGTTCACCTCGCCGAAGACATGGTGAAGCAGGACATAGGCCGAGCCGGGGGTCGAGACGCCGGCGTAGTTGCCGACGATCGCGTCGAAAGCGAAGGCCGACTTGATCCGATCGTCCTCGAACCATTGGTCGAGGAACTCGCGCGCAGAGAGCGTGAAGATCGCCAGCAGGTCACGCTGCGCGGCAATGTCGAGCTTGCGCAGCGGCCAGCCCTGCCGCGCCGCCGCGATCAACTCGCCGAACCCTCCGCCGGCCCTGGGCGGTATCTTCAGCGCCAGTTCGCGCAGCACGTCGGCGACCTTGCCCAGCGCTGCGTCGTAATGCGGATAGGCCTCAGCATCCCTGGCCGAGAACCGCGCGAACTCGCGGACCGTGCTCTCGCCACCGAGCTTCAGATAGTCGTCGGCGAAAGGCAGGAAGTTCGACAGCCGCCGCTCGACGATCCGCAGGCCGCGCTCGTGCAGCCGCATGTCGGCGATCACCTTGGGCTGGAGCAGGCTGACTGTGTAGCTCGCGGTCGAATTGCGGAAGCCGGGCGCGAACTCTTCGGTCACCGCCGCGCCGCCGACCACGGCGCGGCGCTCCAGCACGCGCACCTTCAGCCCGGCGCGCGCCAGGTAGAAGGCGCAGACCAGCCCGTTGTGCCCGCCGCCGACGATCAGCGCGTCGTATCGCTCCGTCACCCCAGCTCCCCTTGCCGTGCTATGCTGCGTATGCGAAACAACACATTCCCGGTCCTCACCCAAGGAGAATCACCGATGCAGCTTATACGGCAGGGGGGGGCAAGGGTGAGTTTTACCGCGAACCGGCTTCTTCTCTTCGGCGCGACCGGCGATCTGGCCAAGCGCATGCTGCTTCCCTCGCTCTGCGCGCTCTGTGCCGACGGATTGCTGCCCGACAGCCTCGAGATCATCGGCACTGCCCGGTCGGACCTCGACGACCAGGCCTTCCGCAATCTCGCGCGCGAGGCGCTGGAGAAATTCCTCCCCGCCGATCGCCGCGGCAGCGTCGCGACCTTCCTCAACCGGCTCAGCTACCAGCCGCTCGACGCGACGCAGGAGGATCATTTCGGCGAGCTGGCGAAGAAGGTCGGCCCGATCGACCAGGGTCTCGCCATCTTCCTGTCGACCGCGCCCAGCCTGTTCGAGCCGACGATCCACGGGATCATCAAGGCTGGGCTGGCCGGTCCCAAGGTCCGGATGTGCCTGGAAAAGCCGCTCGGCACCGATCTCGAATCGAGCCGGCACATCAACGACGCGGTGGCGGCTGCTTTTCCGGAAGACCAGATCTTCCGGATCGACCACTACCTCGGCAAGGAGACGGTGCAGAACCTGCTGGCGCTGCGCTTTGCCAATATCTTCTTCGAGCCGCTGTGGAACGCGGCGCATATCGATCACGTCCAGATCACCGTCGCCGAAACCGTCGGCCTCGAAGGCCGGGTCGGCTTTTACGACGATGCCGGCGCGCTGCGCGACATGGTGCAGAACCACATGCTCCAGCTGCTGTCGCTGGTGGCGATGGAACCGCCGTCGAGCTTCGACGCCACAGCCGTGCGTGACGAGAAGGTCAAGGTGCTGCGCTGTCTGCGCCTCGTCGGCCCGAACGAGACGGTCACCGGCCAGTACCGCGCCGGCGCGATCGGCGGCGAGGCCGTCAAGGGATACGATGACGAACTCGGCAAGGAATCGAACACCGAGACCTTCGTCGCGATCAAGGCGCATATCGACAACTGGCGCTGGAAGAACGTCCCGTTCTACCTGCGCACCGGCAAGCGCCTGCCCGAGCGCGTGACCGAGATCGTCGTCCAGTTCCGCCACGTCCCCCATTCGATCTTCGCCGGCAAGGGCGCGCGCTCGACGCCCAACAGCCTGGTCATCGGAATCCAGCCGGACGAGGACATCACGCTGTCGCTGATGGCCAAGGTGCCGGGGCTCGATCGCGGCGGCATCCGTCTGCGTTCGGTGCCGCTCGACATAGCCATGCCGAACGCTTTCGCCGGCGTGCACCGCCGCATCGCCTACGAACGCCTGCTGCTCGACCTGATCGAAGGCGACCAGACGCTGTTCGTCCGGCGCGACGAGGTCGAGGCCCAGTGGGACTGGGTCGATGCGATCCGCGCAAGCTGGACCGAACATGGCATGACGCCCAAGGGCTATCCGGCGGGCACCTGGGGACCCTCGGCGGCGATCGCGCTGGCCGAGCGCGACGGGGTGACTTGGCACGAGTAACGGGGCACGAGTGATCGGCACCAACAGCCTGGATAAAAAATGATTGGGGTACGGGAAGTTAGAAAAAGCGTTGTCGGGGAAGGGAAGCGCGAAGGCTACGAGGAGGTAGGCTCATGAGCAGTCTCAACGCTGCAGTCGCGCGCGTCACCGACAGGATCGCCGCCAGGTCGCGCACCGGGCGCCAGCGCTACCTCGACCTGATGGAGCGTGAGGCCGATCGCCACCGCCGCGAGATGATGGGTTGCTCGAACCTCGCCCACGGCTTCGCCGCGGCGCTCGAGGACAAGGAGGCCATCGCCACCTCGCGCGGGCCGAACATCGCCATCGTCACCGCCTACAACGATATGCTCTCGGCGCATCAGCCCTATGGCCGATACCCCGAGCAGATGAAATTGTTCGCGCGGGAGGTAGGCGCGACGGCGCAGGTCGCGGGCGGCGTGCCGGCGATGTGCGACGGCGTGACGCAGGGCATGGACGGCATGGAGCTGTCGCTGTTCAGCCGCGACACGATCGCGCTATCGGCCGCTGTCGCCATGAGCCACGCGATGTTCGACGGCATGGCGCTGCTCGGCATCTGCGACAAGATCGTCCCCGGCCTCGTCATCGGCGCGCTACGCTTCGGCCATCTACCGGCGGTGTTCATCCCCTCGGGTCCGATGCCCTCGGGCATCGCCAACAAGGAGAAACAGAAGGTCCGCCAGCTCTATGCCGAAGGCAAGTGCGGCCGAGCCGAATTGCTGGCAAGCGAAAGCGCCTCCTACCATTCGCCCGGCACCTGCACCTTCTACGGCACGGCCAATTCGAACCAGATGATGATGGAGATGATGGGGCTCCATGTGCCCGGCGCGGCTTTCGTGCCGCCGAACACGCCGCTACGCCAGGCGCTGACCCGCGCCGCGGTCCACCGCCTGGCGGCCATGGGCAAGGGCGGCAACGACTATCGACCGATGGCGCGCGTCGTCGACGAGAAGGCGATCGTCAACGCCGTGGTCGGCCTGCTCGCAACGGGCGGATCGACCAACCACGCGATCCACCTGCCGGCCATGGCCCGGGCCGCCGGAATCCTGCTCGACTGGGAAGACATCGACGAGCTTTCCGCCGCCGTGCCGATGATCACGCGGGTCTATCCCAACGGTTCGGGCGACGTGAACCATTTCCACGCCGCTGGCGGCATGGGCCTGGTCATCCGCGAACTGCTGGGCGCGGGTCTGGCCCATGCCGATGTCCTGACCGTGGCCGAAGGCGGCATGGCGCAATATGCCGAAGAGCCTTTCCTCGACGGCGACAGCCTGGCCTGGCGACCTTCGCCTGCCGAGAGCGCCGACCCGACGATGATTTCGTCGATGGCCAAGCCGTTCATGCCCGACGGCGGCATGCGGCTGGTTCAGGGCAATCTCGGTCGCGGCACGTTCAAGACCAGTGCGGTCGGCGAGGATCGCTGGACGATCGAGGCTCCGGTGCGCGTGTTCGAGACACAGGAAGCCGTGAGCGAGGCTTTCAAGGCCGGCGAGCTCGACCGCGACGTGATCGTCGTCGTCCGCTTCCAGGGGCCGCGCGCCAACGGCATGCCCGAGCTGCACAAGCTGACTCCGCCGCTCGGCGTGCTGCAGGACCGCGGCTTCAACGTCGCACTGGTCACTGACGGCCGCATGTCGGGCGCATCGGGCAAGGTCCCCGCGGCGATCCACGTCACGCCCGAGGCGCTGGGTGGCGGGCCGCTCTCGCTGTTGCGCGATGGCGACGTGGTGCGGCTCTGCGCCAACAAGGGTCAGCTCGACGTGCTCGCCGATCTCACGGGCCGCGAACCGGCGCTGCCGGGCGAGGCCATGTTCGGCACTGGCCGCGAGCTCTTCGCCATGTTCCGCCACGCCGCGGGCGGCGCCGAGCAGGGCGGCTCGGCGATGCTGGAGATGGCCGGCCTGTGACCCGCATCGTCGTCGGAGATATCGGCGGGACCAATGCCCGCTTTGCGCTCGCCGAAGTGGCGGACGGCCGCGTGATTTCGCTTGGCGAGCCGACCATTCTGCCGGCCAAGGAGCACTCGGGCCTGCCGAGCGCCTGGCAGGCCTACGAGGATAAGATCGGCGAGCCGCTGCCGAAGCTGGCCTCGCTGGCCATCGCCGGGCCCGTCACCGGCGGCCCGGTTCGCTTCCTTAATTCTCGTTGGGTGGTCTATCCCGACACGCTGGACCAGGACCTCGGGCTCGATCGCTCGCTGTTGCTCAACGATTTCGGCGCCATGGCCCATGCGGTCCACGCGCTGGGGGCGGAGCACTTCGTCCATGTCTGCGGTCCCGACAAGCCGCTCCCCGATCACAGTGCGATCTCGGTACTGGGCCCCGGCACGGGGCTGGGCGTCGCGGTGCTACAGCGGACCAAGGCCGGGCCGGTGATCCTAGAGACCGAAGGCGCGCACATCCACTTCGCGCCGCTCGATGAAACCGAAGCCCGGGTCAGTCAGGCGATTGCCAAGAAGTACGAGCGCACTTCGGTCGAGCGGATCGTCTCCGGTCCCGGGCTTGCCGATATCGTCCGGGCCTTGTCGCCCGGCGATACCCGCGACGAACCGACGATCTGGCAGCAGGCCATCGCCGGCGAGGAACCGTTGCTGCGCCAGGCGCTCGGTCTTTTCCTCGACAGCTACGGCGCGGCTACCGGCGACCTCAGCCTGGCGCACGGCGCAATGGGCGTGGCCCTGACCGGCGGGCTGACCAACCGGCTGCTGCCTCTCATTCCCGCCAGCGGCTTCCATGCGCGGTTCCTCGCCAAGGGCCGCTACCGCGCGCGCATGGAAACTGTGCCGGTCAAACTCGTAACCCATCCGCAGCCGGGCCTGTTCGGCGCCGCGGCCGCTTTTGCCAGGGAGCACATCGCGTGAGCCGTATCGAAGACATCATGCTGACCGCACCGGTCATTCCCGTGCTGGTGATCGATGACATCGGCCACGCCTTGCCGATCGCTCAGGCGCTCGTCGCCGGCGGGCTGCGGGTGCTCGAAGTGACCTTGCGCACGCCCGTTGCGCTCGACGCGATCCGGCTGATGAAGCAGGTGCCGGGCGCCATCGTCGGCGCGGGAACCGTGCTGAACCCGTCGCAGCTCGACGCGGCGCTCGAAGCGGGCAGCGAATTCATCGTCTCGCCTGGCTTGACCGAGCCTCTGGGCAAAGCCGCGATCGCCGCGGACGTACCTTTCCTTCCCGGCACGGCCAATTCGGGCGACATCATGCGCGGGCTCGACCTCGGCCTGACGCGGTTCAAGTTCTTCCCCGCGATCGCCTCGGGCGGCATCCCGACTTTGAGCGGTCTGGCCAGCGTCTTCGGCGAGGTGCGCTTCTGCCCGACGGGCGGCATCACTTTTGCCACCGCGCGCGAATGGTTGGCGCTCGATGCCGTGCTCTGCGTCGGCGGGTCCTGGGTCGTGCCCAAGGGCGTGCCCGACCCCGAGCAGATCGAGACGCTCGCCCGCGCTGCCAGCGGGCTTGCGGCATGAGCGGCTCCGTCGCCGATCTCGACCGCCGGCTGCAGGAACTGCACGTCCGCACGGCCGAGACACCGCTGTTCAACCCGGTG
Source organism: Novosphingobium sp. G106 (assembly GCF_019075875.1). Classification (NCBI taxonomy): domain Bacteria; kingdom Pseudomonadati; phylum Pseudomonadota; class Alphaproteobacteria; order Sphingomonadales; family Sphingomonadaceae; genus Novosphingobium; species Novosphingobium sp. G106. The sequence continues at coordinate 5,234,027 of NZ_JAHOOZ010000001.1, forward strand.
TTCCAGCTTGGGCTCGAATTGTCGCGCCAGCTCGAATCGGGCGAGCTGTCGCTGGACCAGGTCGAATCCTGGGTCGCCGAGCTCGAATGCGAAGGCCTGCGCGCCCGCGCCGCGCGGCTGCATCGGCTGGTCTCGCCGCTCGAGCCCGAAGCCAACGAGGCGCGGCTGCGCGAGCTTGCGGACGAGGAGGACTTCTCCGCCTTTGCCGCGCGCTGGCAGCGGCCGCTGGCCCATGTCGTCTTCACCGCGCACCCGACCTTCCTGCTGACCAAGGCCCAGACCGCGGCGGTCGCCGCATCGGCCTCGTCGGGCGACATCAGCGAGGCTTCGGTCTGCACCGCGCCGCACGATCGCGACACGATCACGCTCGATACCGAGCACGAGGCGGTGATGGCGGCGATGGCCCGCGCGCAGGACGCGCGCGAGAGGATCACCGGCCTGCTGTTCGATGTCGCTGCGGCGCGCTGGCCCAAGCGCTGGCGCTCGTTCCAGCCGATGCCCGTGCGGCTCGCGTCCTGGGTGGGCTACGACATGGACGGGCGCACCGATATCGGTTGGGCCACCTCAGTACGTTACCGCCTGATCGAGAAGGCGCTGCGGCTGGCGCGCTATGCTGCAAGCCTGGAAAAGGCGGCGCCCGAGATCGCCGCGCGCCTCGCCCGCGCCGGCAAGCGCACCGAGGAAATGGTCGCGGTGTTCGGCCAGGACTTCGACGACCCCGCTGCGGTCTCCGCCGCCGCCAACCGGCTGACGGAGGACCATCCCGACCGGCTCGTCAGCCTCACCGCGATCATCAACGAGCTGGAGGACGAGGCACGCTCCGCCGACCAGGAGACCGCGCGCGACCTGCTGACCGCTGCTGCGGCGATGCGCGCCGACGGGCTCGGCATGGGCTGGATCCACTTCCGCGTAAACTCTTCGCAGCTGCAGAACGCGATCCGCCGGCGCATCGACCCCGAAGGCAAGCTGGACCTCGCCAGCCAGGCGGCGCTGGTCAAGATGCGCGAGATGCTGGCGGCGGCGAAGCCGCTGCGCTCGAACTTCGCGGCGCTGGCGATCGAGAACAGCACGGCCGCGCGCCAGTTCCTGGTCATGGCGCAGATCCTCGCCCACATCGACGCCGACACCCCGATCCGCATGCTCGTCGCCGAATGCGAGCAGCCGACCACCGTGCTCGCCGCGCTCTATTTCGCGCGGCTGTTCGGCATAGAGGACAAGGTCGACGTCTCGCCGCTGTTCGAGACCGAAAGCGCGCTCGAACACGGCGGCCGCTTCCTCGATGCAGTGCTCGCCGAGGAGGCCTACCGTTCCTACGCGCGCCGGCGTGGCCGCGTCTCGATCCAGACCGGCTTTTCCGACGCCGGCCGCTTCGTCGGCCAAATCCCTGCCGCCTTGGCCATCGAGCGGCTGCAGGGCCGGCTGGCCGAAGCCATGGTCAGCAACGGCCTGACCGACGTCTCGGCGCTGATCTTCAACACCCACGGCGAATCCATGGGCCGCGGCGCCCACCCGACCTCCATCGACGATCGTTTCGCCTGGCCGATGTCGCCCTGGGCGCGGCGGCGCTTCGTCCGCGCCGGGATCAAGCTCGAGCCCGAAGTCTCGTTCCAGGGCGGTGACGGCTACCTGTTCTTCGGCTCGCCCGAACTGGCCCTGGCGACCCTGACGCGCTTCGCCGAGAAGCCGCTGTGGGATGCCGACGCCAACGCCCCGACCGACATTTTCTACCGCCGCACCGATCTCAGCCTCGACTTCTACCGCGCCGTACGCCGCGTCCAGCAGGACCATCTCGCCAGCGACACCTATTCGCGCGCGTTGACGGCTTTTGGCTTGGGCATGCTCAACGATACCGGCAGCCGCAAGGCGCGCCGCCAGTCGGACCTCGCCGCCGACCGGACGATGAGCCTGCGTCAGATCCGCGCGATCCCGCACAATGCGATCCTCCAGCAGCTCGGCTATCCGGTCAACGTCATCGCCGGCATCGGCACCGCGGCCGAAGGAAACCGCGAGGAAGTCGCCGCGCTGCTGCGTGACAGCCCGCGCGGCCGCCAGCTCGTTCGCCTCGTCCGCGCCTCGAACGCGCTCGCCTCGATCAAGACCGTCGCGGCTTATGGCGAGCTGTTCAATTCGGCCTATTGGGCGAGCCGGCCCTACCGCGGCAACGAACAGCACATCGCCGACGCCTGCCTGACCCTGGCGGAATACCTGACCAAGGACGACCGCGCCGGTGTCTTCCGCCGCCTCGCCTCGCGGCTGCGGGTGGATTCGCTCAAGCTTCACCGCCTGCTCGCGCTGCTTCCCGACGAGGCGCCGCTGGCAGACCGCGAGCAGACCCGCCGCAACCTCGGCGTGTTGCAGTCGCTGCGGATCGCGCTGTTCCAGCACATGTTCCTGCGCGCGGTCATGGTCCCGCCGTTCAGCCGCGCCAACGACATCAGCCGCGAGGACGTGATCGAGATGGTCTTCACCCTGCGCATCGACGAGGCGCTGGGCCAGCTGCGCCGGGCCTTCCCGATCTCCTTCCCCAAGATCGGCGATTTCTCGGTCAGCGAGCCGAGTGACTATCCCGACGAGGGCGCGACCTCCTATGCCGCGATCCACCGCGACTTCATCGACCCGGTGGCCCGCTCGCAAGGCCTGGCACTGCGCATTACCACCGCGATCGCCGACGAGTTCGGGGCGCACGGGTGACAAGGCCCGGTTGAACGCGCGTTAACCCGTGGCGTGCGAACGGTCCCGCGCCGGAACGCCGGGAAAGGCGCTCTGGCGATTCAGCGAACGATGCGCGATCATGCGCGCCTGCTGAGGAACGCGGGAAACGAGCGATGCCAGGTCTGTTGAACAATCGGACGATGCTGGGTGCGACTTTTGTCGGCCTGGCCGGAATTGCCGCGGCGATGCTCGTCGTCGGCCCGCCGAAGGACGATGCGGTAAAGCCGGCCGCGGTGCAGGCGTCTAAGCCGAGCGCGGCGGGCGTCGCGCCGTCGGCGAAGGTCGCCATCGCGCCCGCTCCCGCCGCCAGCCCGGCCGCTCCGGCCGACGAGCGTTTCGTCATCAAGCGCATCCTGCCGATCAACGGCCCGATCAAGTACGGTGAATGGCACTGGGACGACAAGAATGTGCCCGATGGCCCGATCGTCATGACCGTGGACCTCGATGCCCGCGTCATCTCGGTGTTCAAGGGCGGATACGAGATCGGCGCTTCCGCCGTCCTGCTCGGCTCGGACGACAAGCCGACCCCGCTCGGCGTCTTCCCGATCACCGAGAAGCAGGTCAAGCACGAGTCCAACCTCTACGATGCCGAGATGCCCTACATGCAGCGGCTGACCAACGACGGCATCACGCTGCATGCGACCAAGGTCGCCTGGGGCTATGTCAGCCACGGCTGCGTCGGCATGCCGCTCGACTTCGCCAAGAAGGTGTTCGAGACCACCCACGTCGGCGACAAGGTCTATATCACCCGCGGCAAGATGGTCGGGCTGGGCGCCAGCCTGACGAGCTGACGCCCATCGCGCGTCAACGATCGAGTTCGGATTCCTGGAACACCGGGATGCTCGCGACCGGCTTCATCATGACGAGCGGGATCAGGCGGTCCGTGCTGTCCTGATATTCGGCATAGGGCGGATAGATCGCGACCATCTGGTCCCAGATCCGCTGCCGTTCGGCCTCGGCGGGTTCGCGCCAGGTTGCGCGGAAGGCCTGCGTCGCGACCTGGACCTCGATCTCGCTGGCGGCCGCTATGTTCAGATACCAGGCCGGGTGCGCCGCAGCGCCGCCCTTTGAGGCGACGATGACGATCTCGCCTTCGACCATGCCGTAGATCAGCGGCAGGATCAGCGTCCGCCCGCTCTTGCGGCCGACGTGCTTGATCAGGCAGATCGGCTGATAGCCTTCGTCGTTGATCGGGCCGAAATCGTAGAAATGCCCTTCCGTACCGCCGGACTGAAGGTAGCGCCGCAGGTGCGTCTCCTGCCAGTCGTGCATGCCGGGCGGGGTGGTGTCGGTGGCGCTCATCGAAGTTTCTCCACCGCGGCGTGGGACGAGACGGCGCGGCCGGCCTAACTTAGGCAAGCGCCCCGAGCGATTAAAGGGGCTGTGAGGATGCGCTGAGCCTTTGGTTCAGGCGTGAGAAGGCGACGGAGCGGAAAGCCGCGATGGGCGTGCAGCCCAGAGCGTCAGCGCAATCGCGACGAGCGCGGGGAGCGTGACAGCGGGAAAGTCCCGAACCAGCGCCGAGGCTCCGCATATGCCGACCGCAACTTCCCAGAGATGGAACAGGGCGTGGCCGGTGAGCCAGAATGCGCCGGCGGCCCATAGCGCAACGCGCACGTTCGGGCGAACCGCCCCGGCCATGAAAGCCCCTCCGACCAGAAAGAAGATCAGGCCGATGTCGCGCAGAAAATGCTGGTTGAACGGTCCCGTGGTCGGGACGCCGGGAACGGCAAAATACCAGTTGGTTGGATCGACGAGCATGAAGATGCCGTTTCCGGCCAATCCCAAGCCGAACACCGTAGCCAGAACCGGAATGGAAATAGTCTGTCGCATTGTGGTGCCTTCCTCGCTGCGAACGCGGGTCGATGGCGTTCCGTGGCTAGACGAGGTGAAGTGGATGCATGTGACATTCTCGGCAAAAGACCAGCCAGTTGCCAGATGATCAGGTCCCGGATCGCGGCGCCGCCCGTCGAACCGGCGCTTTCGTGAAAGTCCAGCCGCCGAGGCCCGGGCGCGCCACGAGCTGGCCGATCGAGCTGGTGCGGCCTTCGACCAGCGCGTCGAACAGGCGGGCCGCCGCGCCGCCGCGCGGTTCCTCGCCGTCGAGCTGCGCGACGATCCGTGCCAGCACGCGCAGCGCGATCGCGCGCGGGGCTTGCGGGCGGTAGGTGATCCCCAGGCCCTCGGTCGAGACGCATTCGCTCCATTCGCGCCGGACCGCCCAGTCGAGCGCGGCGTCGGCGTCGGCGAGGTGCGCTGCGCTGGCGGCGATGCTCGGCACGTCGAGCCAGTCGGCCTCGGCCAGAGCTTTGCGCAGCCGGGCGCGGTCGAAGCGGTCGTCGCTGTTGCTGGGGTCGAGCGCGGGCGTCAGGCCGGCCGCCGCGACGATGGCCGCGAGCTCGTCCTTGCGCCAGGCGAGCAGCGGCCGGAGCAAGGGAAGCGTGGTTCCGGGGGCCAGGCCTTTTGCGCGCGTCCCGGCGAGCCCGGCGACGCCGCTGGCGCGGTTCAGCCGCAGGAGCAGCGTCTCGGCCTGATCGTCGGCATGGTGCGCGGTGGCGAGGGCCTCGATGCCTCGCGCTGCAGCCCAGCCGGCGAGTGCGGCGTAGCGCGCGCTGCGGGCCTCGGACTGGACGTTGCCCGGCGCGACATCGACCTGCAACGTCTCATGCGGCACGTCCAGGCCGGCGCAAATCACCGCGACGTCGGCCGCTTCGGCGGCGCTTTCGGGGCGGAGCTGGTGATCGACCGTCGCCGCCTCGACCCGCCCGGGCAGCGCCGCCGCGGCAAGCAGCAGCAGTGCCAGGCTGTCGGGCCCGCCCGAGACGGCGAGGCCCAGCTTGCCGCCGGCCTGCCACAGCGGCGCCAGATCGCCGGCGAAGCGGGCGGCTAGCGCGGCGTCCACCACCGCAGCCTTACTTGGCGGGGCACTTCACCCCGCCGCGCGTGGCATCGTATTGGCTCTTCAACCGGCCCGCGGCTTCGGCCGCATAGGTGTCGGCGAACTCGGCCAAGGCGATGCAGGCGCGGCTGGTGTCCTTGAGCTGGCGCATCGATTCCGCCAGCAGCAGCAGGCTGTCCGATGCGCGCGCGCCGGTCTTGTCGCCCTGGTAGTTCTGCAGGAACCAGGTGGCGGCCTCGCGCGGCTTGCCGTCGTCGAGATAGGCGCGGCCGAGCAGGTTGCGCGCGAAGCTGATCTTGGCGTGGCGCGGATAGCGGTCGACCATCATCTTCAGCTGCTGCTGCGCTTCGGGATAGAACTTCGCTTCCCAGAGGCGGAAGCCGTAGGAGTATTCGTCGTCGCCCGGATCGTTGGTCGCGGGTTTCTGAATCGCCTGGACCGCGGCCAGGCGCTGCGCGGTCGGCCGGGTCGTGGTGGGAGTTGCCCTTGCCGCTGCGGCAACCGGCTTCGGCGCGGCAGCGACGGGCGGGGCTACGACGGGCTTGGGGGCCGAGGCGCCGCCGCTCATCGCCGCGAGATTGCTGTCACCCGCTGCCGGAGCTGCGGTGGTCGGCGTCGCGCCGGCAGTGGTCGCGGCCGCATCGGCCGTGCCGACGGCGGATTTCGCTTCGAGGATCGACAGGCGGTTGCTGGTCTGCTCGATCTGCGCGGTCAGCTTCGCGAGCTGCGATTCCACCGTGTCCATGCGCGTCAGCAGATCGCTGACCGGGGTGGAGGCGGGTGTTGCCGTATTGGTCGCAGCGGGCTGGCCCGGAGTAATCTCGGGCGCGAAAAGCTTGTCGCCGCTGGCGCCGGGAAAGACCTGGCGCTGGAGCGCGCGGATTTCGGCTTCCATCTTGCGGATGCGCGCCTCGGCCATCGTGTCCTGCGCGAGGGCGGGAAGCGACGTCCCGACCAGAACCACCGCCAAGGCAGACATCGTTGCCGCCTTAACCGGACGAATGCGTCCGAGCCATGTCTTCATGATAGCACCATTTTTTGCGTAACCCTCAGGGCCCCGGAACGGCCGCCCAGCGGGCCTGCCAGCGGTCGGCAGAACCGGAGATTAACCGTCTTGGCCTGCCGAGGTGATTGCCGCAGTCGCGTTGCAGTGTCGAGCCTCGCCTATTGCGAAACGGTGGAAGCTTTGGGCGGCTCGACATTGTAGGGCAGCGTCGGTGTCGGCGCGGCCGCCGCGGGTGCAGGCGCCGCCGGCGAAGGCGAAGGCACCGGCGCAGCGGCCTTGGGCGCAGCGGGTTTGGCGACCGGTGCGGGTGAAGCCGAGGGCCTCGTCGACGGGGCTGCCGCCCTGGCGGCGGCGGGGACCTGTGCCGCAGGAGCCGGCGGGGCTGCCGAAGCGGGCTGGGCGACGGGAGCGGCCGCGACCGGTGCGGCGGGAGCTGCCGGCTGGCCGCGTGCGAGCAGCGCCGCGGCCGAGATCGGCACGGAGATGACCTTGCGCTTGTCCGCCAGCGGAGCCACCGGCTGGCCGCCGATGGTGACGGTCAGCGCGTCGGGCCAGGCGGTGCGCAGCTGCGGCTCGACCGCATCGGTCGGGATCGCGAAGCTCTCACCCAGCGCCATTTCCTTCTGGAACAGCTGCTTGCCGTCCTTGTCGACGATCTTGACCCAGGCGCCGGCTTCCTTCGCCGTGATCACGACCTGGCCCTGCGGGTTCGCCGCAATCGGTGTGGGCGGCGGCAGGACGACCTTCTTCGTCGCCGGCTGCGGCGGCGCTTCCTTGATCAGGTCGGGCAGCGAGACCGCGGGGAAGATGTAGCTGCCCCAGAACACGGCGACGGCGGCGATGACCGCCAGCGCGCCCGCGCCGGCGATCCAGGCCAGGCGCATGCTGGGCACGCGCGCGGGGTCACCGGGCTCGAAAGTCGGCTTGGCCGGCGTCGGCGCATCGTCGATCATGTCGAGCTCGACGCGCACCGCATGGGCTATCTCGCGCTCGTCGAGGCCTACGGTGCGGGCATAGGCGCGTGAGAAGCCGACGGCGTAGGTGCTGCTGGCGAGATCGGCGAAGCGTTCTTCCTCGATCGCGGCGAGGTGGCGTTCGGCGATCTTGGTGCGTGCGGCGACATCGGCGCGGCTCAGCCGGAGCTTTTCACGGGCCCGCCGCAACCGCGCTCCGACGCCTGAAGAGTCGTCGATAGGTATCTGCGGCTGCTGTAGATCCTGTTCGGCCATCCGGGTCCCGATCGGAGTTGAGGTGCGACGCCCCGCAAGGCGAAGTGAAACGCCGTCCCGCCTTTCAAGTCAATACCGTGACCCTCGGTTTACGCGGTTGCACACAGGCTGGATAGCCTGCCTGCGATCAGTCGCAGGTGATGCCGCGCTGGCAGGCCCATTCCTCGAGCGCGACGCGCAGGCTGGGCGGGGGGAAGCGAGCCAACCTGCCATCGCGGCCTCGATCTCGCCGAGATTGATCTTGCGCACGAGTTCCTTGATCGGGCCGACCGCGGCCGGCGTGATCGACAGGCGTCGGATGCCCACGCCGATCAGCGCCAGCGCTTCCAGCTGGCGACCGCCCATCTCGCCGCAGACGGTGAGATCGACGTTGTGCCCGTCGATCGAGCTGATCACGCGCCGGATGAAGCGCAGGATCGACGGGCTCAGCCAGTCGTAGCGTTCGGCGAGCTTGGGGTTCGAGCGGTCGGCGGCGAAGAGGAACTGGGTGAGGTCGTTGGTGCCGATCGACAGGAACGACAGCTTGGGCGCCAGCAGGTCGAGCTGCTCGGCCAGCGCCGGCACTTCGAGCATGGCGCCATAGCGGATCGCGTCGGGCAACTGCTTCTTGCGCGCCTTGAGGAAGGCGAGCTGGCCTTCGAACACGTCCTTGGCGGCGTCGAATTCCCAGGGCTCCGATACCATGGGGAACATGACGTTGAGCGTGCGCCCGCCCGCGGCCTCGAGCAGCGCGCGCGCCTGGACCTTGAGCAGGCCTTCGCGTTCGAGCGCGACACGCAGCGCGCGCCAGCCCATTGCCGGGTTCTCCTCCGCCTCGCCGTCGTTGTGGCGCAGGTAGGGCAGGACCTTGTCGCCGCCGATGTCGACCGTGCGGAAGATGACCGGCCGCTCGCCGGCGCTGTCGAGCACGTCCCGGTAGAGCCGCGTCTGCCGTTCGCGCGCGGGCAGGGTTGCCGAGACGAGGAACTGGAACTCGGTGCGAAACAGGCCGATGCCGTCGGCGCCGGTGAGCGCCAGGTTGGGCATGTCGTCACGCAGGCCGGCATTGATCATCACCGCGATGCGCTGGCCGTCGAGCGTCACCGGCTCGACATCGCGCAGCGCGGCATAGCCGGCCTGGCGTTCGCGGCTCCTGGCGAAGCGGGTTTCGAAGGCCTCGACCAGCGCCTGGGTCGGGCGGATCGTCGCCGTGCCCTCCTCGCAGTCGAGCAGGAGCTGGTCGCCTTCGCGGATCAGCCCCCGCAGGCTGCGCACGCGGCCGAGCACCGGCACGCCCATGGCCCGCGCGACGATGACGACGTGGGCAGTGAGCGAGCCTTCCTCGAGGATCACGCCCTTGAGGCGGCGCTTGTCGTACTCGAGCAGCTCGGCCGGGCCGAGATTGCGCGCGATCAGGATGGCATCGTTGCGCAGGCCCTTGCTCGCCGCCGAACCGAGCTGGCCCGAAACGATGCGCAGCAGCCGGTTGGCCAGGTCCTCGAGGTCGTGCATGCGATCGGCCAGCAGCGGATCGTCGATCTGGCGCATGCGCATCCGGGTGCGCTGCTGGACGCGCTCGATCGCTGCCTCGGCGGTCAGGCCGCTGTCGATCGCCTCGTTGATCCGCCTTGCCCAGCCTTCGTCATAGGCGAACATCTTGTAGGTTTCGAGGATCTCCTCGTGCTCGCCGCCGACGCCGAACTCGGCTTGGGCGGCCATGCGGTCGATCCCTTCGCGCATCTTGTCGAAGGCCATGTAAACGCGCTGGCGCTCGGCCTCGGTATCCTCGGCGACGATGTGCTCGATCGTCACGCGTGGCTGGTGATAGACCGCGCAGCCGGTGGCCAGGCCCTTCACCAAGGTCAGGCCGCGCAGCATCTCGGGGCCGGTCTGGGCATCGGTCGCGGCATAGTCGTCCTCGTCGACGAGTTCCGCATTGGCGATCAGTTCTGACAGGACCATGGCAACGGTCTGCAGCGCCTCGATCTCGACCTCTTCGTAGCGGCGCGGCTCGACGTGCTGGACGCAAAGCACGCCCACGGCCCGCTCACGCCGGACGATCGGCACCCCGGCGAAGGAATGGAACTTGTCCTCGCCCGTTTCCGGCCGATAGGAGAAGTCCGGGTGTGCTGCCGCTTCGGCTAGGTTGAGCATCTCGATCTGCTCGGCGATCGTGCCGACGAGGCCTTCGCCCACGCTCATCCGCGTGACGTGCACGGCCTCTTGCGCGAGGCCGCGCGTAGCGAACAGCTCGAGCATGCCTTCGCGGAGCAGGTAGATCGAGCAGACCTCGCTATCGAGACCCGCGCCGATCACCTCGACGACGGTGTTGAGCTTGGCCTGCGCGTGGCTGCGCGAAGCCATCACCTCGTGAAGGCGGGTGAGGATCGTTCTGGCGGCGGCGACGGCTGCGCTGGTCATGCGCTCCGACTAGCGCAAAGCTGCGGCTTTGGGAACGCGGCACACACGCCGCGCAACCGTTCCATCTGCGAAAAGATCTCTAGATGTGTTCAAGTTCTTCCTTGATGCGGAGCTTACGCTTCTTGAGCGTCTGGATAACCACAACATCAGGCATCGGGCGGCTCATTTCTTCCTGAAGACGCCGTTCGAGGCCGGCGTGCTTGAGCTGCAAGGCGCTGAGATGCGAAGCTTCCATATTCATGGTCCTCCTCGTTGGCCTACCCGGGAGCGACCCGGGGCCGACTCGGCCCTCTACGGGTGCGGCGCGATTGTCATGCAACCATATTCATCCTATCTTGCGAAGCTCAAAATGGGACGTTTCGGCGAAACGCGGCGAGTCTGCGTCGAGTGGTTCTGATGTCCTTGCAGGTGGGGCGAACAGCTCGTGGAGATTACGGCGTGAACGAAGAAGAGCTGCGTAAGCGGCTGGAAGCGCTTAAAATCGAGCATCGCGACCTCGACGCCGCGATCGATGCACTGGCGACGGCCAATTCGGCGGACCAGCTGCAAATTGCCCGACTTAAGAAAAGGAAGCTGAAACTAAAGGATCAAATTGCGCTGGTAGAGGATTATCTGATACCAGACATCATCGCCTAAATGGCGGCTGCGGCGCCGCAGGGTTTGTGCCACTTTTGCACAGTCCCAAATGCGCTGTGGAATCACGAGTGGCTACGATTGCCGGATGCCACTGCGTGGGATTATTCCATGTCCATGACACAGCCTGCCACGATCAATCCTCGCATCATCGAAGGCCTCTACGCCGAGGCGCTGGTGCTCGCCGACGAGGTGCGTGCGGCCTTCAGGCTGTCCGGCCGGCTCGAAGCAGCGGGGCGCGAGGAAGACCTGTCGCGCATTGCGCTCTCCTGCGAGGCGCTGCGCACGACGACGCGGATGATGCACGCGATCGCCTGGCTGCTCAACCACCGCGCCTATTTCATGGGCGAGCTCAGCGAGTTCCAGCTGCGCCGCCACGGCAAGCTGGCCCTGGACAGCGCCGCCGCCGATCCCGAGCGGCTGGCGCTGCTCGATCCCGAGATCCGCGACCTGATCGGCGCGAGCGAGCGGTTCTATGCGCGGCTGATGCGGCTCGACAACGGCTGGCGCCAGACCGAGCTTCCCATGCCCAGCGCCATTGCCGCGCTGCGTGAGCGTATCCGCGTGGTCGGGCGCTGATCTTCTCCGGCTGCTAGCAGGCCTATCGACAGGCGCGCGCCGACCCCCCATATCCGGCGCATGGAATTTCCGCCCAAACCCTGGCCCGTCGGCGAGGCCGATCCCGCCGAACCGCTGGTGCGCCGCGTGCTCGCCGCGAACCCTTCGGCTTTCACTTTCACCGGAACGCAGTCCTATGTCGTCGGCGCAGCCGGCGATGTTGCGGTGATCGACCCGGGGCCGATCGAGGACGATCACATCGAGGCGCTGCTCGCCGCGATCGGCGACGCTAAAGTGAGCGCGATCGTCTGCACCCATACGCACAAGGACCATTCGCCCGCGGCCGCGCCGCTGGCCGAGCGGACAGGCGCGCCGATCATCGGTTGCGCGCCGCTGGTACTCAGCGACGACGGCCCGCGCTCCGACGCGAGCTTCGATCCGACCTATGCGCCGGACCGGGTGCTGGCGGATGGCGAAAGCATCATGGGCGAGGGCTGGACGCTGACTGCGGTCGCGACCCCGGGCCACACCTCGAACCACCTCTGCTTCGCGCTGGCGGAATCGGGCGCGCTGTTCACCGGCGATCATGTCATGGGCTGGTCGACCTCGGTGGTCTCGCCGCCGGACGGGGACATGACCGCCTATATGGCGAGCCTGCAGAAGCTCTACGAGCGCGAGGACCGCGTCTATTACCCCGCGCATGGCCCGGCGGTGACCAAGCCGCAGCAGCTCGTGCGCGGCATGATCGGCCACCGCCGTCAGCGCGAGAACCAGATCATCCGCCAGATCGAGGCCGGCGTGCACCAGATCCACGCGATGGTGCCGCAGATGTACAAGGGTGTCGACGAGCGGCTCTGGCCGGCGGCCGAACGGTCGGTGCTGGCTCATCTGATCGACCTGGAACGCCGGGGACGGGTCGTCCGTTCTGACGACACATGGACGATCGCCGCCTGAATCCGCCTATCACGCCGGCTCGCGGCGCAGCTCTGCCGTGGCTGCTGTTCGTCGTCGCGCTGGCGCTGGCTGTCTGGGCGATGTGGCGCGTCTATGGTCCCAAGCCAGCGGGCGATCCGCTGGCGACCACGCTGACCGCCTTCGAGAAACAGAATCGCCTCACGGTCTTCTCCGCGCAGCTCTCGCCCGTCGTCGCCAACGACGAGGAAGCGGTGTTCGGCCTGATCAAGTCGCGCCAGGTGGCGGTGATCCCGGCGCGGATCGACTACACGATCGACCTTTCGGCGATGGGCCACGACCGGCTGACCTGGAATGCCGAGACGAAACGCCTCGACGTCCGCCTGCCGCCGCTGGCGCTGAGCCGGCCCAACCTCGACGAGGGCAGGGCGCAATATCTGCGCGAGGGCGTCTGGATCACCCGCACTACGCAAGACAATCTCACCCGTGCCAACACCCAGCTCGCCGAGAAACAGGCGGCCGAGCAGGCGGCCAACCCTGTGCTGATGGGCCTCGCCCGCGCCGCCGCCAAGGACGCGATCCGCCAGAACCTGACGATCCCGCTGCAGGTTGCGGGTTACGGTGACGTCACCGTCGCGGTGCGTTTCGACGGTGAAGCGGCACCGAACTGATTCCACTTTTACACAGTAACCAACGGTAGTATCCTGCGCGCCGCATCGGGGGACTCCATATGGCGACGCTTGCTCAGGTCGAGGTCAGCGATCAGTCTTTCTGGCAGAAGACGATGCTGTGGATCTCGGTATTCATAGTCTTCGGCTTCGCCCAGTTCGCTGCGCGCGGACTGGTCGATTACGGTTCGGTTCCGCTCTACGTTCATGCTCATGCCGTGGTGATGATGGCGTGGCTCGGCTTGACCGTAACCCAGGCGACGCTGGTGGCGCGCGACAATCTGGCGCTGCATCGCCGGCTTGGCTGGCTGGGCGCGGCGCTCGCCACCGTCGTCGTGTGTTTCGGCAGTTGGGTTTCGATCCAGATCATCCAGGCCCACCGCGAGCCGTTCTTCTTCACGCCGCCGTTCTTCCTCGCGTTGACGCAGGTGGGCCTGCTGACGTTCGCCGGGCTGATCGTCGCGGCGATCGCGCGTCGCAAGGAAACGGAATGGCATCGCCGCCTGATGGTTGGCGCGCTTATCATGCTGATGGAGCCGGCGCTCGGCCGGACGCTGCCGATGCCGCTGATCATGCCCTGGGGCGAATGGGCGGCGCTGGTGGTCCAACTCGGCGTGCTGGCCGTGGTCGCGCGGCATGATCGCAAGGTGCTGGGCATGATCCATCCGGCAACGATCGCCGCCGGGCTGGTGATCACGCTCAGCCATTGCATCATCGAGGCCTTGGCCGTCGCGCCCTTCTGGCAAGCCTTGACGGATCGCGTGATCGCGGCCTGATCGCATTTTCTCCTTGGGCCTTTTTTGCTTGGGAACTGCCGGGCGAATGCCTATCTGACCCGGCGAAGACCGAGGGATGAAAAAGCCAAGATGACCGTCCAGACCGCCAATCTCGCTGGCATCGATATTCGTGCCGAGATCGAACGCCTGCGCAAGGAGCGCAACGCGGTGATTCTGGCGCACTACTACCAGAAGCCCGAGATCCAGGATCTTGCCGATTTCGTCGGCGACAGCCTCGAACTCAGCCGCAAGGCGGCGGCGACCGATGCCGACGTCATCGCGTTCTGCGGCGTCAAGTTCATGGCCGATACGGCCAAGATCCTCAGCCCGCAGAAGATCGTCGTGCTGCCCGACATGGACGCCGGCTGCAGTCTCGAGGATTCGTGCCCGCCCGAGAAGTTCAAGGCCTTCCGCGAGGCGCATCCCGATCATATCGCGCTGACCTATATCAATTGCTCGACCGAGGTTAAGGCGCTCAGCGACGTCATCGTCACGTCTTCCAGCGCCGAGACGATCCTCTCGCAGATTCCGCCCGAACAGAAGATCATCTTCGGCCCGGACCGGCACCTCGGCGGCTATCTGAACCGCAAGTTCGGCCGCGACATGCTGCTCTGGCCCGGCGTCTGCATCGTCCACGAGGCGTTCAGCGAGAAGGAGCTGATCAAGCTCAAGGCGCAGCATCCCGACGCGCCGATCGCCGCGCACCCCGAATGCCCGCCGCACATCGTCGACCACGCCGACTATGTCGGCTCGACCAGCGGCATCCTGCAGTATGCCAAGACGATGGAAGGCCAGACGCTGATCGTCGCGACCGAGCCGCACATCATCCACCAGATGGAAAAGGCGCTGCCCGAGAAGACCTTCATCGGTGCGCCAGGTGCCGACGGTAACTGCAACTGCAACATCTGCCCCTACATGGCGCTCAACACGATGGAGAAGCTCTACCTCGCGCTGCGCGACCTTGCAGCCGCGGATCGAGATCGAGGAAAGCCTGCGTCTCGCCGCGAAGAAGAGCCTCGACGCCATGCTGGAGATGGCGAGCGGTACGATTGGCAAGGGCGATCTCGGCGCGAGGTAACGGTTCATCTAACCCGTCGCGATCGCCTGCAGCGTCGTCGTGATCAGTTCGCGGCGTTGGGGGTCGCGGGTGACTTCGAGCATGGCGCTGAGGCTGGCTCGCGCAGCCGACACGTCGCGAAGCTGGAGCTGCAGCCGGGCGAGTTCCCACCAGCCGTCGGCATTGTCGGGCGCGACCAGCGTGATGCGTTCGTAGATCGCCAGCGCTCGCACCGGGTCGCCAGCGCGTTCGGCGCGCGAGGCCTGGTTCAGCAGCAGCCGGGCCAGCACGGTGCGGTTGGTCATCGGGGCGATATGCTCGGGCCCGGGCACGCCGTCCGGTCCGATCGTGCCATGGAGCAGTGCGGCCAGACGGTCGTCGGAAACCGGCGCGCCGCCGTGGAACGGATCGATCAGGTAAGGCGGTTCGCCGCCGTTCTCGTCGCCGATACGCACGAGGACATGGCCCGGGGTATTGGTCGCATAGGCCGTCCAACCCAGGCGCCGGGCTGCGGCGACGTAGAGCAGCGACAGGCTGACCGGCAGTCCGCGCCGGCGGTCGAGCACACGGATGAGATCGGCGTTGAGCGGCGCGTCGTAACTGTCGGCGTCGCCGGTGAAGCCGAATTCCTCATGGAACACCTGGGCCAGCGCCTCACCCTGTGCCTCGGGAGTCTCCGCCTCGGCGAAATCGTCCAGCCTTTCGCCGATCTCGTCGAGCAGCGCATAGTAGGGCTCGAGCTCGATCCCCTCGTGATCGAGTTCGCTCAGCGCCAGGGCGGCGTGGTCGAGCTCGATCTCGTCGTCGTCGAGCAGTCCTATGGTCTCGATATCGCTATCCATCTGCGTCCATATGGTCCGCTCGGGCGTTTAGCGCCAGTCAAGAAGGCTCGATCGCGGTCCAATGGGGCCAAAACGCCGGGTTACGCACCGTTTGGTAGTGTCACGATATTGTAACATAGCGCAAAACCCTTACATGGCCGCGTTTTCAGGGGACACCGTCAATCCGCCAGATCGCCGCCTTGCCCTACCGTTCCGAAGGACCAGCGCTCGATGCGCCGGTGCGGGTCATGCTCGTCACCTCGCGCGGCACGGGGCGCTGGGTAATTCCCAAAGGCAACATTCCCTCGGGGTTTTCGCCGCATGCCGCAGCGGCGATGGAGGCCGAGGAAGAGGCCGGCGTCCACGGCTCGGTCTGTCCGATCCCGCTCGGTTCCTACCGCTATCGCAAGCAGCGGGGCAACGGCGCCTCTTTGATGGTCGACGTCGACGTCTTCCCGATGGCGGTGACGCAGGAACTCGACCAGTGGAAGGAAAAGAGCCAGCGCGAGCGCCGCTGGTTCACCCTGCCCGAGGCGGCGAAAGCGGTCGACGAGGCGGACCTTGCCGATCTCATGCGCTCTTTCGCGACATCGGAATTCAAGGCCGCGGCCCGGCGCACCGGCATGTTTCAGCGCGTCGCGCAAAAATCCAGGATCAATCATATGTTCGCGTGGTTCCAGCGGCTGCTGCCCAAGACCGGCAATTTCTTCGACCTCTTCGAGGCCCATGCGGTGACAATCGTCGCCGCGGCCGATGCCCTGGCGCGGCTGTTCCAGGGCGGGTCGCGCGCCGATCACATCCGCGAGATCGTCGAGCGCGAGCACGATGCCGATGACATCATCCGCGAAGTGCTGACGACGGTCCGCAAGACTTTCCTGACTCCGTTCGACCGCGGTGCGATCACCAGTCTGATCGGTTCGATGGACAATGCCATCGACGAGATGAACGCGGCGGCGGGCGCGGTATCGCTCTACGAATTCGCCGATTTCGACGACGACATGCGCGACATGACCGCGATCATCGTCGATGCCGCGCGCGTCACCGCCGAGGCGATGCCGCTGCTGCGCGATGTCGGCCGCAACGGCGCGCGGCTGCACGAGCTGACCGAGCGTCTCGTCCGCATGGAAGGCCATGCCGACGAGATCCACGACGCCGGGCTCAAGAAGGCCTTCAAGCAGTTCGGCGACAGTGAGACGATGAAGTTCGTCGTCGTGCGCGAGATCTACAAGCACCTCGAGCGCATCGTCGACGCGCTGGAGGACGTCGCCAACGAGATCGACGGCATCGTGATCGATCACGCCTGACACGATCATGGTCCACGAACTCGCCCTGCCGCTGCTTGTCGGACTGATCGCGGTCGCGCTGGCGTTCGACTTCCTCAACGGCCTGCATGACGCGGCGAACTCGATCGCCACGGTCGTCGCGACGCGGCTGCTGAGCCCGGTCAAGGCGGTGCTCTTCGCCGCGGCATTCAACTTCGCCGCCTATTTCCTCAGCCTGGCCTTCCCGGTGCTGCACAAGGTGGCCGAGACGATCGGCGCGGGACTGATCGCCAAGGACCTCGTGACGCCGGGCGTGGTGTTCGGCGCGCTGGTGGGGGCGATGTTCTGGAACGTGGTGACCTGGCTCAAGGGCATCCCCTCGTCGAGCAGCCATGCCCTGATCGGCGGACTCATCGGCGCGGGTGTCGCCCACGCCGGCATCGACGGCATCCAGTGGACCGGCCTGAACAAGACGCTGATCGCGATCGTGCTGTCGCCCGTGCTGGGGATGATGCTCTCGATGCTGGTCATGCTGATCACCAGCTGGGCCTTCCGCAACTCGACCTCGCGCGCCGCCGAAGGCTCGTTTCGCTTCCTCCACCTGTTCTCCTCCGCCGCCTATTCGTTGAGCCACGGGCTCAACGATGCGCAGAAGACGATGGGGGTCATCACCGTGCTGCTCTATTCGACCGGGCACCTGTCGGGCGAGTTCCACGTGCCGCACTGGGTGGCGATCAGCTGCTACGTCGCGATCGCGGCGGGAACGATGTCGGGTGGCTGGAAGATCATCGAGACCATGGGCAGCCGCATCACCAAGCTGTCGCAGCACCAGGGCTTCAGCGCCTCGACCGGCGGCTCGATCACGCTCTTCGCCGCTTCGCTGCTGGGCATCCCGGTCTCGACCACGCAGACGATCACGGGCTCGATCATCGGCGCCGGCACCGCCCGCCGCGCCTCGGCTATCCGCTGGAGCGTGGCGCAGAGCGTGGTGATGGCCTGGGTGATCACGATCCCCGCCTCGGCAGCGGTGGGCGCGCTGTTCTACGGGCTGACGACGTTGTTCTAGAAATTCCCCTCCTCTGAAGAGGAGGGGGCTTCCTTGCCTTAAAACACCGCCTTCGCGGTTGGCTCGTTCATCATCGCCTTGCGCACCAGCGGGATCGGCGGGCCGCCGTAGCTGAGGAACTGGTCGTGGAACTCCTTCCACGCCGCCCGGCCCCCGTGCTTCGCGGTCCAGTCGGCGCGCAGCTTGCGGATCATCAGCTTGCCCAGCGTGTAGTTGAGGTAGGCGGGGTCATAGGTCCCGCGCGCCGCCTGCTGTTCGGCCGTGCCCGCGCCCTGGTAGCACTGGGTGCGGAACATCGCGTCCGACTGCGCCTGCGTCATCTTGCCGCTGTGCATGCCGATCGCCGAGAGGAAGCGGCAGTTGCGCAGCAGCGCATTGGAGAGCTGGCCGACATGGGTACCGGGATCGCCATTGCCGAGCCCGGCCTCCCACATCATCTCCTCGCTGTAGTGCGCCCAGCCTTCGGCATAGGCATAGCCGACGAACAGCCGGCCGATCCACGAGGGAGAGCGGTTCGAGTGGAGGAACTGGAGGAAGTGCCCGGGCATGACCTCGTGCACGCTGGTGAACAGCAGGTCCTTGACCCCGGGAATGTACTCGAGCTGCTTCTCCTTCGACCAGCTCGGATCGGGTGGGGCGATATAGTAGATCGAGGGGATGCCCTTCTCGTAAGGCCCCGGCGGATCGATATAGGCGCCGTTCTGCGCGTTGTAGGGCGGGGACTGGCGGACCAGCGCCTGCTCGGTGCCCGGGATCGACACGAGATCGTGCTCGCGCACGAAAGCGGTCAGGTCGGGGATCTGCTTGGTCGCCGCCGCCACCGGGCCTTCGGGAGGCTTTTCGGCGTTGAGCTTGCCGAAGCAATCGGGGATCGACTTGCCTGGCGCATAGGCAGCGCAGGCCTGCTTGAGCGCCAACTGGTTGCGGCGGAGGTCCGCCTGGCCGACCGCCTCGAGCCTGACGAGGGGGACGTCGACACCCTCGGTCGCCTTAAGCATGCGTGAGAACTTGGCGGCGCCCAGGGCGAAGTCCTGCGTCGCGGTGGGCTGCTGCGTCTTGAGCCAGTCGGCGAGCTCGGTCATCGACTGCGCGGCCTTTTCGGAGGCCTCGCGGTACAAGGTCTGGAGAACCGCGTCGCCGGTGTCGGCAAAGGCAGCACGCGCATCGCCGCGGTAATATTCGGCGAAGCCGCCGAAGCCGGAAATGCCGTGCTTGATGAAGCTCGCAGGCAATGGCGTCTTGAGGTTGGCGCGAATGTTCTTCGCCGCTTCCGGCACCGCTTCGAAGAAGGCGATCATCACCTTCATTCGATCTTCCTTGCTGGCATATTCGCGCGAGATGTAGACGTTCGGGTCGAGCCCGCCGTTGATGTAGAAGGCGGGGTTGGTGTGCGGCTGGTCGGCGTCCTCGAGCCAGAACAGCTGCCCCTCGGCGACCTGGATCAGGTAGTCGCGCTCGAAGGCATCGGCGCCGGTAAGTGCGGTATAGGCCTTGGCCTGCGCGATCACCGAGCGCAGGAAATCGCCGCGCGTTCTAAGACCGGCGTCGCTCCAGTCGGGTAGCTTGCCGTCGAACTGGTGCGCGCCTTGATAGACCGCGAAAGCCGGGTCGAGCGCCAGCCAGCGGTCGATCGTCGCCTGCGTGAAGTCCTTCCAGGCCATCGTCGGTTGAGGGGCAGCCGGCTGCACCCTCGCTTTCTTGGCAGGAGCGGCGAGGGCGGGGCCTGTCGTGCCGAAAGCCAGCGCCACTACGGCCAGTCCGGAAAGCAGGTTGCGCTTCATCGTTTCATCCTCCTCGACCGCGGCATTTATTTGCTGACATTTGTGTCATTTTGCGCCGAAGGTCCACCCCTCGGTGCGGGCTATCTCGGGGGTAAGGCCGGAAGGATACCACAGTTCCCGGCGGTCGGCAGCGGTGCGCAGCCAGGCGGCTGTGACGAGGGCATCGCTCTTGTGGTCGTCGATCGCTCCCGAGCCCGTGACGGGATCGCTGCCGAGCGTGGCCAGCGCCGCATTGAGCGCCTCGAAACTGCGCATCTTCGACTTGGCCGCGCTGCGTCCGGCCGCCATTGCGGCGATCGTCGTATAGATTTCTGTCACGACCGAGCCATGCTTTGGCAACGGATCGATCGGCCAGACGGGCAGGCGCCCCGCGAGCCGATGGAGCATGCGCATGCCCGACAGGCTCGACTTGCCGACCTGCGCCGCGCCGACGAGGTTGAAATTGCTGTAGGGCTTGCACCCCATCGCCTGCTGCGCGAGCTCGGTCTGGCGGAAGCGTCCCCTGCCGCCGCCGAACAGATCGCCTTCGCGCCCGCCGTGGCGGCGGAAGTGGCGCGCGGCTTCGAGGTCGTCGACGAAGCTCGTGACCGACAGGTGCGGATCGTCTTTGCAGAGCCGGTCGATCAATGCCCAGAGCGTGCGGGCATCTGCTGGACTGTCGGCCCAGCCGGGAAAGAAGGCGCCGCGGTCGGCGAAAGCCAGCGAGATGCCGAGGTCGAGCCCGACCAGGGTATCGGCGGGCATTCCGTCCACCAGCCAGGCCAGCACCTCGGGCCGCGACCAGCGGTGGCTGGGGCGGACCAGCGCAGGCGCGGCGCTGCCTGCCGAGCAGATCGCCAGGGCAATCCCGGCATGCCGCTCGCCCGCAGCGCCCGACCAGTCGATCGCGGCGAAATGTCGGAAGCGCGGCGTCACTTCTTGCGCGGCCGGACGGGTTTCTTCGCGGCGGCCTGATCGCGCGCGCGGGCGATCACCTCGCGCACGCGCTCGGGATCATGGCTGCCGAAACGGACCAGAACCGCGGGCCAGCCCTCGTAGTGCGCGGTCTGCCAGAAGGTGTCGGGATCTGTGGCCTTGAGCACTTCGACCGTGTCGAGATCGATCTCGACGACGAACGAGGTATCCGGTTCGTGGCCGACCGCGAGGAAGGCGCGGCCGTTGGCCGTTACTTTCACCGCCGGCTTGCCGTAGCTCTTCGCCAGTTCGGTGTCCGGCAGGCTCAGCGCGAAGACGACGGCATCGTCCCAGCCCGTGATCGGCGCCGCGCTCATTGTCCGGCGCAGCCCTTGGCACTGCGCGCTACCTGCCAGCCGTCCTTGCCCGGACCGGCACGGAAACGGACGCGCGGCGCCTTTGCCGATTGCTCGAAGGGCACGGCCGACAGGTCGACGCAGCTCTCGCCGCTCCAGCCGTCGATCCGCCAGTCGTTCATCCGCGGCAGTTCGTCGATCCGGCCGATCTCGGTCGTCCCGGTGGCATCGACGCGCCAGACCGCGAGGCCGCTCAGCGAGCCGAATTCGGACTCGGTCTGGTCAGCCGCGGCAAAATAGCGGCGCGAGGGCGAGAAGTGCGGCGCGACGCCGGTCTCGATCATTGCGCCCTTGCCCGTCCGGTCGACGACGATGTGGCCGTAGGACTCGTAGCCGAGCCAGCCGAACGAGAGGAATCTCTTGTCGTCCGACAGCGCCAGCTTGTCCGTCGTCTCCATGAAGCTTGTATCAAGGCATACCGTGCCGCCGCCGAGCGTCGCGACGGCGTAGTGGAGCAGGTCCGATCGCAGCACCGCGCGCAGCGCCTCGGGCACCGCCAGCGGCCGCGCGCGTTCTCGCTCCCAGCCTTCGGCCTGCTTGACGGGCGGGCAGGCGGCGAGGTCGGGAGCGGCTTTGGCCAGCGTCGGCGGCAAAAGCCCGGCCGAGGCGATCGCAATTGCCATCCAAGCGTTTCGCATAGGTCCCCCGGAGATTCGCTTCCCTCTCGACCGCTCATCCTGAGCTTGTCGAAGGACGGTCATTCTCTTGCGGCGCGGCGCCAGGTTCAAGGAAAAGTGCGGCCTTCGACAAGCTCAGGGTAAGCGGATTGTCATTCGCCTTCGCGCCGCTTGGCCCTCAGCTTGTCCCAATAGGCGATGCGTTCGATCACCTGCCGCTCGAAGCCGCGCTCGACCGGGTGGTAGAAGGTCTGCGGCGCCATCTCGTCGGGCCAATAGTCGGCGCCCGAAAAACCCTCGTCGGCGTCGTGGTCATAGGCATAGCCCTTGCCGTAGCCGATGTCCTTCATCAGCTTGGTCGGCGCGTTGAGGATCGTCGCCGGCGGCATCAGCGAGCCGGTCTCCCTGGCGCTGCGCCAGGCCTCCTTCTGCGCGACATAGGCGGCGTTCGATTTGGGCGCGGTCGCGAGGTAGAGGCAGGCCTGGACGATCGCCAGTTCGCCCTCGGGCGAGCCGAGGAAGTCGTAGGCGTCCTTGGCCGCAAGGCATTGCACCAGCGCTTCGGGATCGGCGAGGCCCACGTCCTCGCTGGCGAAGCGGACCAGCCGGCGCAGCACATAGAGCGGCTCTTCGCCCGCGGTCAGCATCCGCGCCATGTAGTAGAGCGCGGCCTGCGGGTCCGAGCCGCGCAGGCTTTTGTGCAGCGCCGAGATCAGGTTGTAGTGCCCCTCGCGGTCCTTGTCATAGACCGCGACGCGGCGTTGCAGGAAAGCGCCGAGGCCGGCTGGATCGAGCGGCTCCGTGATCTTGGCGGCATAGAGCGTCTCGGCCTGGTTCAGCAGGAACCGTCCGTCGCCGTCGGCCGAGGCGACCAGCGCCTCGCGTGCCTCGGGCGTGACGGGTAGGGGGCCTTCGAGCGCCTCGGCCTTGTCGAGCAGCTTGGCCAGGGCATCGGCATCGAGCCGGCGCAGGATCAGCACCTGCGCGCGGGAGAGCAGGGCCGCGTTGAGCTCGAAGCTGGGATTCTCGGTCGTTGCGCCGACCAGGGTCACCGTGCCCTTCTCGACGAACGGCAGGAAACCGTCCTGCTGCGCGCGATTGAAGCGGTGGATCTCGTCGACGAACAGCAAGGTGCGCTGCCCGGCCCTGGCCGCCACGTCTGCCTCGGCGAAGACCTTCTTCAAATCGGCAACGCCTGAAAAGACCGCACTGATCGCGACGAAGCGCATGCCCACTGAATCGGCGAGCAGTCGCGCCGTGCTCGTCTTGCCCGTGCCCGGCGGCCCCCAGAGGATCATCGACGAGAGCTTGCCCGCCGCCACCATCCGCCCGATCGCGCCTTCCGGCCCGGTGATGTGCTCCTGTCCGACGACGTCGGCCAGCGTGCGCGGGCGCAGCCGATCGGCCAGCGGCGCGTCGGGGCTGGGTTCGTCCTGTCTGGGCTGAGCCGGCATGTCGTCGGCGAAAAGATCGGCCATGGGAGCTATCTAGGGACAATCGCGCGGCTTTGCAGTATCTCAATCCTCCCCGAGCTTCGCTCGGAGAAGGTCAGGGGAGCCACCGGTCATGGAACAGACAGCGACACGCCCCCGGCACTTCTGGCCGGTCGCCGCGGCGAGCCTGCTGTGGAATGCCTTCGGCGCCTACGACTGGCTGATGACCAATTCGCGCAACGCCGCCTATCTCGCGCCGTTCCCGCCCGAGTTCATGCAGTACGTCGATGCCATGCCCTATTGGGCGCTCGCCGCCTGGACGCTCGGCGTCTGGGCCGCGGTCGCGGGCTCGATTCTGCTGCTGCGCCGCTCGCGCTTCGCGGTCCACGCGTTCGCGGCGTCGTTGCTCGGGCTGGCGGCGAGCACGGCCTATCAGGCGAGCATCGAGCTGCCCGCGTCGATGATCTCGGGTCCGGCGATCGGCATGACGCTGGTGATCTGGATCGGCGCGATCGCGCTGCTTTGGTACGCGGTGCGGATGCGGGGGCAGGGGGGTGTTGCGGTAGGGTGTTTGACTACCGCGCAGACGAAAGTCATGGCGAGCGCGCCAATCCGGCGTTTGTTCACCTTTATACTATAGCAGCGCACTTAGAATGATTGGCATGAAGGTGGTGCATGGCTGACTTACGTTCTTTTCTGCTGCTTTCGACTAGGCACCTCATACGACCTATGAAATCGATTCTAGGTGAAGGCTGTAATGGCAATCATCCTCCGCAACTCCGTTCATGGTGTTCTTGGACAACATTCGGGGCTTTGAGCATCGATGCTAGATACTGGGTCGATGAGCTGCCTTTGGAGTCAGAATTAGGTGAGCAGTACGTGCATGATGGAGGGACTTGGGGCCAGCCTTTTTTATATGAAGAACTGGCGCACGTAATCATACCGCGACGGTTCATAGAAGATTCTATGTTTAACAAAAAGTTCACATCCTGGGAACATGAGCAGGATATCGATGGGCTATCAGTATTGCTCAATGATGCGGGAATTGAGCATCGTACCTCTCAATTAGTGCTCGAAGTTAAGCTTTTCTGACGGGCGCAGTCACCGGTCTAACTCTCAACCCGCCCCCTTCTGCCAATCCAGCCACTCCGCCAGCGCCGCCAGACACTCGCGCCCCAGCAGTCGGCTGCGCTCGGGGCTCCACCCCTGCTCTTCGCTCGGCAGGTCGTCGTGGTCCTTGAACGGCATTTCCAAGGTCATCGCCACGGCGCCGAAACGCTCGGCGAGCTGGTTGGTCGACATGGCGAGGTTGGCCTTGCTCGCGGGCGTGGTCGGGTAGCCGCGCCGGGTCTGGAAGTCGGGCGTGCGGCGCGCGAGGATCTCGCAGTAGCGGCGATAGCCGGCGCGCTGGTCGTGCTGGAGCGAGGGGATGCCCTCGAACCCCGCCATGAACACCGCCGAGATCGCCTCGTCGCCGTGGACGTCCATCGAGAAGTCGACGCCGCTGGCGTCCATCGCCCCGCGGATCGCGACGACTTCGGGCGAGCGCTCCGGCGTCGGGTCGGCCCATTCGCGGTTGAGGTTCACGCCGATGGCATTGGTCCGCAGGTGCCCGCGGCACGAGCCGTCGGGATTGGCATTGGGCACGACGTGCAGCCGGCAGCGCTGGCGCAGCACGCGGGCGATCGGATCGGCGGGATCGGTCAGCGCTTCGAGCGCGCCTTCCATCCACCATTCGGCCATCGATTCGCCCGGATGCTGGCGGGCGTAGAGCCAGACCTGCACCGGGCCTTCGCCCATTTCGAGGCAGTCGATCGGCTGGCCTTCGAGGCTGTAACCGAGGCATCGGTAGTCGACGCCCTCGCTGGTGGTCGCGGCGGCGACGAGATCGTGGTGCCGCTCCATCGAATAGGGCGCGAAATAGGCGAACCAGCACACGTCGCTCTCGGGCGTGTAGCGGATCGTCAACGTGCCGGCGTCGGCCTTCTCGTCCCAGCTCGTCTCGGCGCGGCCCCAATACTGTCGGTCCTCGGAAACGGCAGCCCGGTAGCCGGGCCAGCCGCCGGGGTAGGCGGCGGCGTTGAGGGCGGTCAGGCGCAGTTCGAGCTCGCGTCCCTTGCCGCCGGTGACGCGGAAGTGGAACCACTGGAAGAAGTCGGAATCGCGGTCGCGCCGGATTTTCAGCGCGGCGCTCGCGCCGGAGATGGACAGGACTTCGATGTTGCCGGAATCGAAGGCAGCGGTGATCTGGATGTCGCTCATTTCACCTGGATAGTTTCACCCGAGTTCCCGGGGAAGCCCTTGAACAGCGCCTCGGCCATCTTCGCCGCGCCGAGCTGGCTGTTGGCGAGCGGCGATTTCTCGGTGACGGTGAAGCTCGAGCGGCCTTCCCAGAGTGCCTGGCCGGTGGCGCGGTCCTTGATCGTGACCGCGAGCTCGGTCTCGACGACGGCCGGGGGAGGGCCCGACAGGTCGATGCCGAGGCCCAGCCCGACCCCCGAACCGTAGGAGCCGGTCGATCCGCCGACCCCGACCGAGACCGGATTGCGGTTGCGCTCCGGCTGGTAGGTCTGGCGCTGGAGACGCACATAGGCGACCTGGTCGCCAGTGCCTGCCGCCTGCTCACGGTAGCCCAGCACTGTCAGCTGACGGCCGACTGCGGCGGCGTAGGTCCGCCATTCGAGGCTGTCGCCGGCCATCCCCGGCGCGGGTTCCACCGATACCACGCCGCGGCCGAGCCGGGCGGTATCGGGTGCATGGAAACGCGTCACCTCGACCGGGCCTACCGGTGCGACGCAGCCTGAGAGCATGAGCGAGAGCGCCGCGGCGGCAAAGGGAAGCGTCTTCATGGCATCGTCTCCACCAACCCCGTCGTTGCGGGCACGGCCGTCCGAAACCAGAACGTGTGGCATACCATGCAGTTGCGCAAGTCTGCGCTAGCCGCCGAGATCGGCGCGGGGCATCGACACGCCGTCGCTGGCGCGCGGGAAGCCGTCGAACAGGGCCGCGGCGAGCTTGGCGGCGATGGCCTGGTCGCCCCACTTGTCGTCGCCTTCGCGCGTCGCCACTTCGGCGCGGCCTTCCCAGAGCACGGCATTGGTCGTCCGGTCGCGGATGCGTGCCTCCAGCTTGGTCGAGACCAGCGGCGGCAGCGGCTTGGTCATGTCGATGTTGAGCGCCATGCCATAGCCCATGCCGCGGTTGCTCGCCGACATCGCCACTTCGCCGCTGACCGGCTTGTGCTTCTGTTCGGCGGGTTCGAGCACGGTGCGCGTCACCTTGAGCTCGGCGAGCTGGCCGCCGGCGGGCTGGGCATGCGCGGTGTCGTAGCCGGCGTGGACGAGCTGGTCGATTACCGCGGCTTCGTAGGCGGCGCGGTCGCTCTGGGCCACGTAGTCCTGGCCTGCGGTCTGCGAGGCGACGGCGATCGCGCCGTGGCCGAGCGCATCGGCAGCGGTTCCCTCGGCGACGAAGCGGGCCACCTGGACCCGGCCTTCGCGGCTGCGGTCGCGTTCGACGCGAGAGGAGGATGAGGGACCGTCCCAGCGTGAGTTGCCCCAGCCGGGCTCGCCCCAGCCCGGTCCGCCCCATCCGCCGGGACGGGCCTGGGCCGGTGCGCCAAGCGCGAGCGCCAGAAGGGAGAGGGCGGCGAGTGTCGATCGATTGCGCATAAGTGCTCCGGGCATACGATATGCCAACCCCATATCGAGGCCTAGGCGCGCGCCGCTTGCGGCGGAATGAACGAGAATCCGTTTCGGCGCCCGCATTTACCGGATCGCTACGCCTGCCATGTTAGCCGCAGGCCATGTCCTTCCAGAAGCCACCCGTGCTCGTGACCGGCGGCGCCGGCTATATCGGTAGCCACGCCGTGCTCGCTCTGGCCGATGCCGGCTGGCCGGTGGCGGTGGTCGACAACCTCTGCACGGGCTTCCGCTGGGCCGTGCCGGAGAGCGTTCCCTTCTTCGAGGGCGACGTCGGCAACGCCGATCTGATGCGCCAGATATTTGCCACGCAGGGCACCCAGGCGATCCTGCACTTCGCCGGCTCGGTCGTCGTGCCGGAATCGGTGAGCGATCCGCTCAAGTACTATCGCAACAACACCGGCAACACCTGCGCGCTGCTGAGCGCCGCGGTGGCGGCCGGCGTGCCGCATTTCATCTTCAGCTCGACCGCGGCGACCTATGGTGTGCCCGATGTCTCGCCGGTCACCGAAAGCACGCCGCAGGTGCCGATCAACCCCTACGGCATGTCGAAGCTGATGACCGAGGCGATGCTGGCCGACATCGCCGCGGCGCACTCGATCAACTACTGTGCATTACGCTATTTCAACGTCGCCGGCGCCGATCCCGATGCGCGGACAGGCCAGTCCACGGCGGGAGCGACGCACCTGATCAAGGTTGCGGTCGAAGCGGCGCTGGGCCAGCGCGAGGGTGTCGACGTCTACGGCACCGACTACCCGACTCCCGACGGCACCGGCGTACGCGACTATATCCACGTCTCGGACCTCGCCGCGGCGCATGTCCTGGCCCTGGAGGCGCTGATCATGAACCCGGCGCACTCGCTGACGATGAACTGCGGCTATGGCCGCGGCTTTTCGGTTCTCGAAGTGCTGGACGCGGTCGAGCGGGTGTCCGGCCGCAAGATCGCGCGCCGTCTCTGCCTGCGCCGCGCGGGTGACCCCGATTCGCTGATCTCGGATAATTCGCGGATCAAGGCGACGCTGCCCTGGGTACCGCGGCATGCCGATCTGGACGCGATCGTCGGCCATGCGCTGGCCTGGGAGCAAAAGCTCGCGGAGATCCGCCGCGCCGCTTGACTTGGGCGCGCTCGCACCCTAACGGCGCACCTTCGATTTTTGGGCGGCAGACGCCGCGGAAGAGACAGTCATGAAGATTCGCAACAGCCTCAAGTCGCTCAAGGACCGCCACCGGGACAACCGCGTGATCCGCCGCCGTGGCCGGACCTATGTGATCAACAAGACCAACCGCCGCTTCAAGGCGCGCCAGGGCTGATTCGCTTAGCGCCCCCGCGCTTGCGGGGGGCCTCAGTCAGCAGGGCGGTCCCTCTCGTGAAGAGGTTTTAAGGTCCCTGCTGCGCGGGGACCTTCACTTATGTCCTCAGCACCGGTCTCGGCAGTCGTCTTCGATGTCGGCAAGGTCCTTTACCAATGGGACCTGCGCCATCTGTTTGCCAAGCTGATCGCCGATCCGGACGAGCTCGAGTGGTTCGTCGGCACGGTCGTCACGCCCGAGTGGCACTACCAGCACGACACAGGGCGGATGCTCGCGGAGACGATTCCCGAGCGCATTGCCGAGTTCCCGGAGCATGAGGCGCTGATTCGCGCTTTCGCCGCACGCTTCGGCGAGACGATTCCCGGCCCGGTGCCCGGTAGCCTCGAACTGGTCGAGGAACTCTATGTCCGCGGCGTGCCGCTGTTCGCGATCACCAATTTCAGCGCCGACTTCTGGCCGCCGTTCCGCGTCGGCCAGCCGATCTTCGACCGCTTTCGCGACATCGTCGTCTCGGGTGACGAGAAGCTCTATAAGCCCAACCCCGAGATCTACGCCCTGGCCGCCCAGCGCTTCGGCCACGCTCCCGGCGAGATGCTGTTCATCGACGACAATGCGGAGAACGTCACCGCGGCGCGCGACTGCGGCTGGCAGGCGCACCATTTCATCGACGCCCCGACCCTGGCCGCGGACCTGCGCGCGCGCGGCCTGCTCGCCTGATACGAAAAAGGCCCCCGCGGGACGGCGGGGGCCTTCTCGTTGCTGCAATGCCGGGGCAGGCGGGGGGTGGGGCTGCTCCGGCTCGGGGAGGGTGCTGTTAGGTCCCCCCGTTGCAGCGTGAGATGTCTTCGCTCGAAAGCTCGCCGGCCGGCGTCGAGAACCGGGCGACCTGGCCGAAGGCCTTGGCGACGCGCTGGCAGACCAGCAGCGGGCGCGAACCGTCCGAGGCCGCGGCGCAGTGCTCGCCGTCGCACTTCCACAGGACGCCGCTGACGATTTCCTGCTTGGGCTGCAGCAGCGGCGTCACCAGCGAAGCGAAAGCGCCGCTGCGCGGCGCGGCCTGGGCGGTTCCGGCAAAGGCAGCCAGTCCCAGCGCGAAGGCAGAGAGCAAGGTCGGAAACTGTCGCATTGGATCTTCCCCATTTCCAGTTGCGAATCGAAACCTACATAACTAGGTTTCAAGTTGCAACTAGAAATGCAATTTGGCCATACCGGGTAATTTACGTAGGTATGGCAAATGGGATAGGGTTGGCCTGAATGACGAAATTGCGCGAACCGCTCGAGGAAATCGGCGCCTGTGGCTTGCCCCTGGCGCTGGAAGTCATGGGCGAGCGCTGGTCGTTCATGATCCTGCGTGCCGCCTTCAATGGCGTCTGGCATTTCGAGGAATTCCTCGGCGTGCTGGGCATCGCCCGCAACATCCTGTCGAATCGCCTCTCCAAGCTGGTCGAACACGGCATCATGCGCCGCGAGCCATGCCCCGAGGACCGCCGCAAGGTCGAATACCGGCTCACCGACAAGGGCGAGGACCTGCTGCCCGCCATGCTGGCGCTGCGCCAGTGGGGCGAGAAATACGGGCTGGGCGTGCCATCCAACCCGGTGCTCGTCGACAAGCGCGATCACCAGCCGATCCGCCTCGTCAACGTCCGTGGCCATGACGACCGCGTGCTGACCTGGCATGAGCTACAGTGGCAGGATCGATCGGAGATCGGCGCGGAGAAGGCGTGCTCGGGACCTGCAGTCGAGGATCTGCCGGGGTGGCGGCAGAAGGACTAGCGGCTCAGGCCTCGTCCTCCGGCTCGAGCCGGTTCAGCCACCATTCGACCATCGCCCGCGTCTCGTCGTGCCCGCCCTGGATGCCCAGTGCGGCCTCGATGCCCACCGTGCTGCCGATCGCCGCGATCGACTGGGTGAGGGCGAGGGCCGAGAACATCTCCCGCCCGATTGGGGCAGCGTCGATCCGCGCGGCCGCCTGTTCGAGCCCGACCTTGCGCAGCTGTTCGCCGAAGGCGATCGTCTCGGCGCGGATGGCGTCGTTGTGGTTGGCCATGGCCATGAATTCCATGTTGAGCCGCGCGTCGTGGGGGTTCGAGCTGACCTCCCAGAAGGCATGCAGCGGGCGGCGCGCGCGGAACGCCGCCTCGGTCCGCTCCTGCACCCGGCCGATGTGGCGCTGGTAGGTCGCCATCAGGAGGTCGTCCATCGTCTGGAAATAGTAATAGACCAGCTGGTGCTTGAGGCCCGCGCGCTCCGCCACGCTGCGCGCGGTCAGCGCGGCATAGCCGTCCTCGCGCATCACCGCCTCGACCCCGTCCATCAGCGCGGTGCGCGAGGACGAATTCTCGAGGCCCATCCGCCTTCCAGCCCGCTGGCTTGCTGCCATTCCCTGTCGCCCTCCTGATGACACTCCGGTGCCTAGCTATACCCGCCAGATTGACAAGACCAGCTTCAATGCTAAGGATTTGGTCAGCACGCGCAACAAGCGCGGGGAGAAGGATTCGCGATGGACAATGCACCTCTGGCTCTGGACCAGCTCGACCTGCCCTATCTCGAGTATACGAACCCGGCTCTCGCGGCCGATCCCTATCCCTATTTCGCCGAGGCGCGCGCCAAGCACCCGTGGCTCGCGCGCACCGATCTCGGCATCGTCGTCACCGAATACCAGGCCATGCGCGACCTGTTCGGCCGCGACGAGCTGCGCGCGCCCTATGCCGACGTGGTCAAGGTGCTCGGCCAGGAAAACACGCCCTGGGGTGATTTCACCGAGCGGCAGATGATCGCGCTGCCGGCCGAGACGCACCGCTTCCTGCGCGACACTTTCGCGGCCAAGTTTACCCCCCGCAACGCCAACGAGCTGCGCCCGCTGATGCGCGCGAACCTCTCGAAGCTGCTCGACGAATGGGCGCCCAGGGAGAACATCGATTTCGAGGAGTTCGCCGCGAACTTCCCGATCTCGGTCATGTTCGCACTGGTCGGCGCGCCGCAGGACGGCATCGCCCTGCTGCGCGACGACCTCGAGGTGATCGGCCTGGCGCACAGCTACCAGGAGGACCTGTTCCCGCGCATCCAGGAAGGCATGGTTCGGCTCGAAGCCTACGTCGAGAAGATCATCGCCGAGCGCCGGGCTAGCCCGCACGCGACGCAGGAGGACCTGCTCGACCTGCTGATCAACACCAGCGACGACGGCAACGTCACGCATCAGCAGCTCGCCGACCTGATCACCTTCTTCTTCCTCGCCGGTTACGACACGTCGAAGAACGTGCTGACCTATCTGATGTACACGCTGCTCGACTATCCCGAAATCTACGCGCGCTGCGCCGAGGATCACGACTATTGCCGCAAGGTGATCGAGGAAGGGCTGCGCTACTTCAACCC
Organism: Novosphingobium sp. G106; assembly: GCF_019075875.1. Taxonomy (NCBI): domain Bacteria; kingdom Pseudomonadati; phylum Pseudomonadota; class Alphaproteobacteria; order Sphingomonadales; family Sphingomonadaceae; genus Novosphingobium; species Novosphingobium sp. G106. The sequence continues at coordinate 5,265,551 of NZ_JAHOOZ010000001.1, forward strand.
CAGCACGGTCGCGCGCTTCGTCGACAAGGAATTCATCTACCGCGACGTCGTGTTCCCCAAGGACCAGATGATGTTCTTCCCGTTGAGCGTCTCGGGCCGCGATCCCGGCAGTTATGACGAGCCGGACCGCTTCGATCCCGATCGCGTGATCGATCCCAAGAAGCGCCAGATCGCCTTCGCGCTTGGCAAGCACATGTGCCTTGGCCAGTACATCGCCCGCGCGCAGTTGCAGGAAGCGCTCCACCAGATCGCCCAGCGCATGAAGCACCCCAAGCTCGCCGGCACGCCCGGCCACCGTCCGTTCTACGGCGCCTGGGGGCTCAAGGGCCTGCCGATCACTTTCGAGCCGGGCGAGGCGAGGGTGCTCGAAGAGGCCTGACGCGCAGCGAACCGCCGGATCGCCAGCGCGGTCGCGATCAGCGGCAGCAGCCAGGCGATCCAGGCGTCGCAGGCATAGAACGTGTCGAACTGGCGCCGGGCTCCGACCATGGCCCATAGCGCCAGATAGATTCGGAAGAACACCGCGCCCGAGGTCGTTGCTGCCATCAGCAGCATGCAGGCCCGATGCACGGCGATCCGGCCTTGGCGGATCGCGCGGATACCCAGCACGAGCAGCACCAGCCAGGTCGTCGCCTGCGCGGTGAAGCCCGCCGCCGACCACAGCGTCACCGGCGCGGCCCAGGCGACCGGAAAGGCGGTCAGGCCCGCTACCAGCACGTCGGCCGCCGCCAGGCGTCCGACCGGCCGGTGCCAGGCCGGGCGATGGCGCAGCGCGTAGGCTAACGGCAGGAGCAACAGCGCCAGCCCACCGGTGACCATGTGGAGCGGGAAGATCAGCGGCAGCAGCTCGACCTTCACCGCCAGGCTTTCGGGAAAGTCGTCGTTGGCGAAGGCCGACCACAGCGCTTTGCCTGCGGTATAAGTTACAAGGCCGGCAATCGCTGCTAGGATCAGCGCCAGAACGGTCCGCCGCAACGGGCCGCCCGCACCAACCGCTTCGCCTGAGGACTGCTCCATGACGGCTTTATCCCATTCGCTCGTCGGCTTGTCGATGCGCGCGCTGCTCGTGCTTGGCCTGGCTGCGACGACCGCGCCGGTCCTCGCAGCGGCACCGGGGGCGGCGGCATCGTCGCCCTATTACGGCCGCTGGACCGTATCCGAAGACCGCCCGGTCTTCACCGCGCGCGGCCGGCTCTACAAGACGATCGACGTGGTGCCCTGCGGCCGCGATTTCTGCGGCGTCAGCGTGGACGACCGCGGCACCTGCGGGGCTACGCTGTTCCGCTTCCTCAGCGTCCACGCCAACGGCACCTACGAACTGCGCGGCCACGGCAAATGGGGCGACGCCAAGAAGAACCTCGAGATCTACAGCGACGGCGATCCCGAGCCGGGCGCCGATCGCAGCTTCGATCTCTATCTGGGCGACGGCCACGACTTCGGCGGCCGGTCGGAATCGATGCCGAAGTTCCACGCCAGCTACCGTCGCCTCGGCAACGGCAACTGCCGGGCAAGCTGATTCTCGGCTCGCGGCCCTGGTGATCGGCGTTTATTTCGCAGGTGCAGCATAATTGCTTGGCAAGCCTCGGATGTTGCGGCATCAATTGTGTTCTCAGGGAGTCGCAATGCAGCCAGGCAGTCGCGCGCAGTATGATGAAATGTACGATCCGGACGGGGGCGTACGGCCTGCCTACGCCGGCTTTTGCAACTGGTACGACGCGCAGGATCGCGACTGGCTGAAGAAGCAGGACATAGAGGCGGAGCGCTTCTTCCGCCGCACCGGCATCACTTTCAACGTCTATGGCGACGATGCTGCCGAGGAGCGGCTGATCCCCTTCGACATGATCCCGCGGATCATCACCGCGAACGAGTGGCGCAAGCTGTCGCGCGGGATCGAGCAGCGGGTCCGCGCGCTCAACGCCTTCCTCCACGACCTGTACCACCGCCAGGAGATCGTCCGGGCCGGGCGCCTGCCCGAGCGGCTGCTGCAAGGCAACGAGGCCTTCCTGCCGCAGATGGCCGGTTTCTCGCCGCCGGGCGATGTCTACACTCACGTCGTCGGGATCGACCTCGTCCGCACCGGCCCCGACGAATTCATGGTGCTCGAGGACAATGCCCGCACGCCGTCGGGCGTTTCCTACATGCTCGAAAACCGCGAGACGATGATGGCGATGTTCCCCGAGCTGTTCAGCCGGGTCGCGGTCCGCCCGGTCTCGGACTATCCGCGCCGGCTCGCGCGCAGCCTGGCTGCTTGCGCGCCCGACTGCGCGGGGGAGCGGCCCGTGGTCGCGGTGCTGACGCCGGGCATCTTCAACTCGGCCTATTTCGAGCATGCCTTTCTCGCCGACCAGATGGGCGCCGAACTGGTCGAGGGCAGTGATCTGCGTGTGGTCGACGGCCGCATCGCCATGCGCACGACCACCGGCTACCAGCCGATCGACGTGATCTATCGCCGCGTCGACGACGATTTCCTCGATCCGCTCAGCTTCAACAAGGACTCCGTGCTGGGCGTCGCCGGGATCATGGACATCTACCGCGCGGGCCGCATCACGATCGCCAATGCGCCGGGCACCGGCATCGCCGACGACAAGGCGATCTACAGCTTCATGCCCGAGATCGTCGAGTTCTACACGGGCGAGAAGCCTTTGCTTAACAACGTGCCGACCTGGCGCTGCAGCGAGCCGGAATCGCTCAAATACGTACTCGACAACCTCAAGGACCTCGTCGTCAAGGAAGTCCACGGATCGGGCGGCTATGGCATGCTGATCGGCCCGACCTCGTCGAAGGGCGAGATCGCGCGGTTCGAGAAGAAGCTGCGCGCCAAGCCCGAGAATTACATCGCCCAGCCGACTCTGGCGCTGTCGACCTGTCCGATCTTCACCAAGGCCGGCCTAGCGCCGCGGCACGTCGACCTGCGGCCGTTCTGCCTGGTCTCGCCGGGCGGCATCGACATAACGCCGGGCGGGCTCACCCGCGTGGCGCTCAAGAAGGGCTCGCTGGTCGTCAACTCGTCGCAGGGCGGTGGGACCAAGGATAGCTGGGTGCTGGAAGACTGATGCCCGGAGATTCTTCATGTTAGGCAGAAGCGCCAACGGCATCTACTGGATGGCCCGCTACCTCGAGCGGGCCGAGAACACCGCGCGCCTGCTCGACGTCGGCTTCCGCATGGCGCTGACCCGCGGCGCGCAGGCGGCGAGCGAGGAATGGAAGTCGGTGCTGATCACGATCGGCCAGGATGTGGCCTATCGCCAGCGCTTCGACGACTACGCCGGGCCACAGGTGTTCAATTTCATCCTGCGCGGGCCCGACAATCCGGCCTCGGTGCTCGGCATGCTGGAAAATGCGCGGACCAATGCCCGCGCCGTGCGCACCGCGCTGACCCGAGAGGCCTGGGAAACGACCAACGAAGCCTGGATGGTCCTGCGCGAGATGCTCGCCCGGCCCGTGCGCGAGGGCAACCTGGGCGAGGTCATCGCCGCCATTCGCCGCCAGACCACCCAGGTTCGCGGCGCGATGGAAGGCACGATGCTGCGCAACGAGATCTTCAATTTCTCGCGCATCGGCACGTTCATCGAGCGGGCCGACAACACCGCGCGCATTCTCGACGTGAAATACTACGTGCTGCTGCCTTCGCTCTCTTGGGTCGGGTCGAGCCTCGACAACGCGCAGTGGGAAACCGTGCTGCGCTCGGTCGCCGGCGACCGCGCCTACCGCTGGCTCAACGCCGGCCGGCTCGATCCGCGGGGCATCGCCCAGTTCCTCGTGCTAGACGGCCGCTTCCCGCGCAGCCTGGTGTTCTCCTACGACAAGCTGGCGAGCAACATGGCCGGGCTCGCCCGCCAATACGGCAGCGAGACCCACGCCCACGAACTGCTCCGCTCCGCGCGTACCAAGCTGCAGGACGCCTCGATCGAGAAGATCATCGAAGGCGGGCTCCACGAATTCATCACCGACTTCATCGCCGGCACCAACCAGATCGACCTCGCCATCGCCGCCGAATACCGCTTCATCGAGTAAAGCCCATGCGTCTCTACATCCGCCACACCACCCGCTACGGCTTCTCGCAGCCGGTCACCCACGGGCTGCAGCGGCTGCGGCTGACGCCCAAGAGCTCGCAGGGGCAGTCGGTGATCGACTGGGCGATGGACTTTGAGGGCGTCAAGCTCGAGGCCGAGCACGACGATCACCACCGCAACCGCACCACGCTGGTCTCGGTCGTGCCGGGGACGACCGCGGTCACCGTCGTGTGCAGCGGCAGCGTCGATACGGCCGAGAATGCCGACAAGGCGGGCATCGTCGGCGAGCATGTCGGCCACCTGCCGCTCTGGTGCTTCCTCGGCCAGACCACCCTGACCAAGCCCGGACCGAGGCTGCGCGCGCTGGTCGCCGGGCTGGATGCCGACCGGGAGCGGCCGCTCGAAGTGCTGCACAGGCTGTCGGACGCGGTGCTGGCTGCGGTGCCTTACGCGACCGGCGCGACCGATGCCGAGACCACGGCCGAAGGAGCGCTCTTTGCGGGGCAGGGGGTCTGCCAGGACCACACGCATATCTTCATCGGCGCGGCGCGGCTGCTCGGCCTGCCGGCGCGCTATGTCAGCGGCTACCTGATGATGGACGGCCGCGTCGACCAGGAAGCCGGTCACGGCTGGGCCGAGGCCCATGTCGCGGGGCTCGGCTGGGTGGGCTTCGATGTGTCCAACGCGATCTGCCCGGACGAGCGCTATGTCCGCCTCGCCACGGGAACCGACTACCGCGATGCCGCGCCGGTCACCGGCCTCAACATTGGCGGTGGGCAAATCGACCTCGAAGTCAGTTTGGCGGTTGAGCAGCAGATGATAGAACAGTAGCGCGGGCAGGGGGGTAAGTCCGAGGGGGATTCGCGCGTGACCTATTGCTGCGGCATGATGCTGGATCGCGGGCTCGTCCTGATGAGCGACACGCGCACCAATTCGGGCGTCGACAACATCTCGACCTTCCGCAAGATGTACCACTGGTCGCTGCCGGGCGAGCGCGTCGTCTCGCTGATGACCGCGGGCAACCTCGCCACGACCCAGGCGGTGATCAGCAAGCTCGAGGAGCGCGAAAAGGCGCCGTCCGAGCGGCACAACACCGTGCTCGAGGCACCGACCATGTTCCAGGTCGCGACGATCATCGGCAAGCTGCTACGCGAGACGATCCAGGAGCGCGACGAGCAGAACGGCATGCAGGCTTCGGGCACTTTCACCGCCTCGATGATCCTCGCCGGCCAGATCAAGGGCATGGAGCCTCGGATCTTCCTGATCTACCCCGAAGGCAATTTCATTGAGGCGCAGCCCGACACGCCCTTTTTCCAGATCGGCGAGACCAAGTACGGCCGCCCGATCATCCTGCGCGCCTATGATCCGACGATGTCGTTCGAGGACGCGGTCAAGCTGCTGATGGTCAGCTTCGATTCAACGATCAAGGCCAACCTCTCGGTCGGCCTGCCGCTCGACCTGCTGGTGATCGAGCGCGACAAGTTCGAGCCGCTGCACGAGCGCCGCATCCTCGCGACCGACCCCTATTACCGCGCGATCTCGTCGCGCTGGGGTGAGGCGCTCAAGCGCGCATTTCACTCGCTGCCCGACTACAGCTTCTACAACGCGCCGGCACCGGTCGAGGACTAGCCGAACAGGGTACTGCCGCCGCAAGATTGGGCTCCAGTCCGGCAACGGCAGCGGGGCTCAAGCGAATGGCAACGAGAAATGTTGCCAAGGCCCCGATTTCACCACCTGCGATATTGCGGCGATATTCTTTGTCGGGCTTCGCGACGATCGTATGCTGCGTCCGAATGATACCAGCGGAACGCGAGCATGAAACCGCCGATGGAGGCTATCACTGCCAAGAGGCAGAAAACTAGGAACATTGGGAAGCTCCGAAATCGGCTGGGCGCGTTTCCGAACGACACAGCGAGTGACTGCCCCTGTGATCGAGTTCGCCTTGGAAGGTAGCGAAAAACGGCGGCAGCAACCCTTCATACGCGCAAAGGGATGAATGGTTGCCTTCTTTCGCGTCGCGCTGGATCCGCGGCGGCACCAGCGCGCCAGCCTAGATGCGGGCAGATAGGCTCGACTGGCAGTGGATCCGGTTGATCAGCCGATCCCGACGATCAGATTCTCGCCCGAGAAGTCCGCCGCGATCGCCGACGCGCCGGGCGAGGTCTCGGCGTGGGTGCGTTCGAGCTTGCGATAGGTGAAGCGCCACTGGCCATCGGCCTCGCGCCGGTAGGTCTCGTGGTAGAAGCCGAAGCCGCGCAGCCACTGCTTCTCGCCGTTGCGCTTCCAGAACAGGTTGTCCTCCATCGCCCAGACGCCCGTGGCGTTGTCGCGGTCCTGGAACTCGATCACCGGCGTGTGGCAGTGGTGCACAGTGGTGACACCGGCCATCTGCACGGCCAGCTGGTCCGCCGCGGCGCGGCCGCCGACGATCGGATCGGGACCGATCGACATGGCGACATAGTCGTCGCTGTGTAGGGCGGCGTAGGTGTGCCAGTCCTTCTGGTCGACGGCGTGGTCGCGCCGCGCTTTCAGCCGGTAGATCGCCTCGAGCTCGATCAGGCGTTCGATGTCGGTCATTTCGGTCATGCAGCTACCTCAGAACATGCGCTGTCGCACGGGCTCCGCGCCGGGAGTGACATATTGCCGGATCTCCGGCTTTCCCTCGATCAGCGCCGCCGATTTGGGCAGCGACTCCTTAACCCAGGCTGTCTGCATGTGTGCGGCCTGGGCGGCGACGTCCTCGTAGACTTCGACCACCAGATAGGTGTCCGGCTCGTCGACGCCCTTCGACCAGGCATAGTAGGCGACGCCCGGCTCGCGGGCGAGCGTCAGCTCGGTGACATGGCTCATCAGCGCCTCGAAAGCCGTGCTATTCTCTGGTTTTACCGTCAGCTTGGCGATGAAGGTGATCATGCGCTCAGTCCGACGGCGCTGCGGCACCGAGCACGTGGTGCGCGCCGGGCAGCCGCCGGTCGGCAGCCTCCAGTGTCCGGCGGATGCCCTCGCGCACCGAGACCTTGCTCGGCCCGAGCAGCCGTTCCATCTTGGTCGTGTCGGCCCAGATCGGCCACGACTTGCCGTTCTCGGCGAAGATCGGTTCCTTGCCGAGGATCTCGCCGGCGATCTGGCAATACTCCTGCGTCGTCACCGATTCCGATCCGCCGACGTTGACGATCTCGCAGCCGACCTTGGCGATGCCCGCGGCGGCGATCGTCTTCTCGACGTAGTCGTCCTCGTAGAGCGGGGTGTGGACGTTGCGTACGCCCGGATAGACGCTGACCGGCTCGCCGCGCGCGACCTGGTCGATCCGCTGGGTGACGCCGCCGCCGCGCGGGCCGTAGAAGGAGAAGATGCGCACCATGGTCACCGGCAAGTCGTAGTCGACGCTCAGGTGCTTGAGCATGTATTCGGCGCCGATCTTGCTCGCGGCATAGTTCTCGCCCGCGCTGTGCAGGCCATAGGGATCGTCCTCGCGCAGCGGCCGCTCGCCCTGGTATTCGTAGAGCGAGCCGGTCGAGCCGTGGACGAAGGCCTCGGCATCGCGATAGTGCCGCGCCAGCCGCCCGGTGCCGCCCGTGTTCACGTCATAGGCGACATTGCCGTAATTCGGCGGCAGCACCGCATAGTTGATCACGACGTCGACCGATTTTGGCAGCGACGAGAGGTCTTCATTGGCCATGTCGAAGGCGACCGCCTGCGCGCCGGCGGCCTCGACCAGTTTGCGCTGATCGGGGTTCGACCAGCGCGCCAGAGCGAAGACCTCGTTGTCCTTGGCCAGTTCCACGGCGACCGGCAACGCCACCAGTCCGCTTGCGCCCGTCACGAGGACGCGCTTTCCCGACATCATTGCCATGACAACTCTCCCTTGCGATTTCTTAGTCAACTGACTAACAAGGCTCGCGAAGCAGAGTCAACCGCCGATTTAACATTGGGTGCAATCTGCGGGATGGAGCTAGTCATATGACTAAGGGGCGGGGCGCATGAGCAGGATGGAAGCGCTGGATCCCGGCGAACATACCGACACCAAGACCGCGATCCTCGACGCCACGGTCGAGATCATGCGCGAGCAGGGCTATGCCGCGGTCAGTTCGCGCAAGGTGGCCGAGCGCGCGGGGCTCAAGTCGAACCTGCTCTATTACCACTACAAGACGATGGACGACCTGTTCCTCGCCGTGTTCCAGCGTGCCGAGGAGCGGCACTTCGGCGCCCAGGCCAAGGCGCTCGCCGCCGAGCAGCCGCTGCGTGCGCTCTGGCAGATGAGCACCGATGCCTCGAACACCGGGATCACCGCCGAACTGATCGCGGCGTCCAACCACCGCAAGGCGCTGCGCCAGGAAATCGCGCGGTCGAGCGAGCGGTCGCGCAAGCTCGAAGCGGCGCTGCTCGAACGCTGCCTGCGCGATACGCCGTTCGACCGGGCCGGGCTGCCGCCGCTGTTCCTTTCGCTGGTGATGACCGCCATCTCGCGACTGCTGGCCATGGACAGCGTGCTCGGCGTGTCGGCCGGCCATGCCGAGACGGCGGCCTGCATGGAGGCTTTCCTCGCCCAGGTCGAACCGCTCGATTGACGGCTTGCCGTGTGACCGCAAGCCATGCTCATCTGCCGGGAACAACCGGGAGAGCGTCATGAAGATCGAACGCGTCGATACCGTCCGTTGCGGGCTGGGCGAGGGGGCGGTCTGGGATGCCGAGGCAGGCGCGCTCTACTTCCTCGACATCTTCGGCCAGCAGGTGTTCCGCTACGATCCCGTCAACGGCGAGACACGGAACTGGAAGACGCCCGGCCATGTCGGCGCGCTGGCGCTGCGCGAGGGCGGCGGCGCGGTGCTGGCGATGAAGGACACGCTCTACGGTTTCGATTTCGCCAACGGTGAAGCGTCGAAGCTCGCCGGTCCGGCCTTCACCAGCGACCGCGTCACGGTCAACGACGGGGCGGCCGACCGCGCCGGGCGTTTCGTCTTCGGCGGCTGCAGCGCCGGGATCGATGATCCGCAGCCGATCGGCGGGCTCTATGCGCTGGGCATCGACCATACGATCGCCGAGCTGGACCGCGGCACGCACCAGTCGAACAGCCACTGCTTCGCGCCCGACGGCCGGACGCTCTACGCTGCCGACAGCTTCGTCCACACGCTCTATGCCTACGATTACGACGGCGCGATCGGGCAGGCCTCGAACAAGCGGGCTTTCGCGAACACGCAGGACCTCGGCGGTGTGCCCGATGGCTCGGCGGTCGACGCCGACGGCGTTGTCTGGGTCTCGGTGTTCCAGGCCGGCAAGATCGCCGCTTACCGCCCCGATGGCCGGCTCGAGCGCGTGATCGACTTGCCGGTCAAGCTGATCTCCAGCGTCGCCTGGGGCGGCGAGGGGCTGGACCGGCTCTACGTCACGACGATCGATCCCGTGCAGTTCGGCTGGGCGGCTGAACAAGACGCCGGATACGTCTATGCGATCGACGGGCTGGGCACGCGTGGCGTGCCCGAGGGGCGCTACGCCGGATAAGAAAAAGGCCGGGCGCCAGGCCCGGCCTCATGATTACCAGCCACGATAGCCGTAGCCATAGCCATAACGGTCGCCGTAGTAGCGGTCGTTGTAGCCGTCACGGCGCCAGTCGCGGCGGTCGTGCCAGGAATCGCGGCGCGCGCGCGCGATCTCGCGGGCGCATTCGCGGCGCTCGCGCTCGTACTCGCGGCGGCTGTCGGCTCGGCGGAGCTCGCGGTGGCATTCGCGCACTTCGCGGCGCACTTCGTTGCCACCGCCGCGGTAGCCCCCACCGTAGCCATAGCCATAGGACTGGGCCGAAGCGCCGGTGGCGGCGAGCGGCGAAAGCATGGCGGCCATGGCGGCCCCCAGGATCAGTTTTCTCATATCATCCTCCTTCAGATCTCGGCGGTCTGTCAGGAGAGAATCGCTCAAGGCGCCTGAATGGGTCCGGAGCAGTCTGTTCATCAAAATGCAAAGCGGGATGAACGGAGCGCCGCGCGCGGCGAAGTGCCGGCGGGTGTCGATTCTAGCCTTTGCGGAACAGGACCGAGAGATTGTTGGCCGGCATCTCAATCACTTGTTCGAGCGCGAGCCCGTTGGCCTCGGCGCAGGCTGTCACCGCGTCGAGATCGCGCAGCCCCCAGCGCGGATCTCGGCGCTTGAGGTCGGCGTCGAAGGCCGCGTTGCTCGGTTCGAGTTCTCGGTCGGGCCGGCGGTAGGGGCCGTAGAGATAGAGCGGTTCACCCGTCCCGAGAACCCGTGCCGCACCGCGCATCAGGCCCTCGGTCGCTTCCCAGGGGCTGATGTGGATCATGTTGATGCAGAGCACCGCCCGGGCACGGTCGATCGGCCAGCATTCCGCCGCGGCATCGAGGTCGAGCGGGGGCAGTACATTCGCCGCGCCGTCGCACCAGGCCGCGATCGAGGCGCGCGCATCGTCCGAGGGATCGCTCGGCTGCCAGGTGAGCCCGGGAAACGCTGCGGCGAAAGCGAGGGCGTGCTCGCCCGTGCCGCTGGCCACTTCCAGGGCCAGGCCATCGGTGGGCAGGACATCGCGTAGCACCGCGAGAATCGGCTCGCGATTGCGCTGCGTTGCGGGGGCGGATCGGCGATCGGCGTCGGTCATGCCGCTCCATAGCCCGATTTGGCACTTCCGGGAGGTGAATCATCGCAAGGGCGTTGGCTCTACGCATTGAAATCGCCGCCCTGGACTGCGACATGGAGTCATTATTCCTCATCCTGGGAGAACTGCCATGGCCGACGACGCCGACACCAAAGAGGCCGACACCAATCCGCAGGCCGAAAACGCCAAGATGTACTGGTCCGCGGTTGGCTACACCGAAGGCGGCGTGATCCGCGAGGTCGACTATGCCTCGCAGTCGGGCGGCCTCGATCCGATGTTCGAAGGCATCAAGATCGTCGATTGCGACACGCACATCACCGAAGCGCCCGACCTTTTCACCTCGCGCGCGCCGGCCAAGTACAAGGACAAGGTGCCCCACGTGAAGCTCGACGCCGACGGCGTGGAGCGCTGGTACGTGGGTGACCGCAACTTCGGCTCGATGGGTGGCAATGTCATCCGCAAGGACAAGAACAAGCTGCTCGGCCGCCTCGCTTTCCCGAAGCTCGAACAGGCCCACCCCGGCGGCCACATCATCAAGGACCGCATCCAGGCGATGGATGACATGGGCATCTATGCCCAGATCGCCTTCCAGAACTCGGGCGTGACCCAGGCCGGCTCGCTGATGAGCCTCGGCGACAACGACCTCGCGGTCGAGATCGTCAAGATCTACAACGACGCCTCGGCCGAGATCCAGAAGGAGTCGGGCAACCGCATCTTCAACATGGCGCACCTCCCGTTCTGGGATCACGCCGCGATGATGGCCGAAGCCAAGCGTTGCCACGACATGGGCCTCAAGGGCTTCGTCCTGCCCGACACGCCCGAGCGCGTCGGCGTGCCGAGCTTCCTGAGCGATCACTGGACACCGTTCCTCGAGATGTGCGAAGCCACCGGCATGCCGCTGAACTTCCACCTCAACGCGGCGATCGATCCCAACACGCTGACCTGGGACGGTTTCGGCTTCGAGCAGACGCTGTCGGTCGTCGCGACGATGTTCTCGATCGGCAATGCCGCGACGCTGGGCAACTGGATGGTCTCGGGCCGCCTCGACCAGCATCCCAAGCTCAAGATCGGCCTGATCGAGAGCGGTGCTGGCTGGGTGCCTTTCGCCGTCGAAGCGCTTGAGCATCAGTTCGACGAGATGCTGCCCAGCAAGAAGGGCATGCTCAAGCGGCGCCCGTGGGAATACTTCCGCGACCAGTTCATGTGCAGCTTCTGGTTCGAGAAGGTCGCGCCCAAGCTGCTGCTTGAGACGATCGGCGAGGACAACATCATGTTCGAAACCGACTTCCCGCACCCGACCTCGCTCTATCCGGGCGTGCAGGCCCACCTGAAGGACGTGCTCGGCGGCCATACCCCGGCCGTGCGCAAGAAGGTCCTGCAGGACAACCCGGCGCGGTTGTACAACCTGGATCTCTGATCGAGCTTTGATGAGTTGCTGGCGCTCCGCGGAAGTGGAGCGTCGCAGCCTCAGGTTTGCGAAACCCTCTCCCCCAAAGGGAGAGGGTTTCGTTTATCGGCAGAAGGCGCTGCCGCTCAGCTCGACATGGAAATGGTCGTGGTGTGCCGCGTTGTAGTTCGGCCCGAGCACCGTGCCGAAGCGCTTGCAGGCGCTGGCATGGACCAGTTGCAGGAACTGGCGCTCCGACGCCGTGCCGCCGTTCCAGTCGCCCAGCACGCTGATCCGCCGGCCGTCCTCGAGCACGAAAGCGGAGACGTCGATCGCCTCTGCGCGGGCATGGGCCGATCGCTTGGCCGATCCGGCGACGTTGCGGCAGGAATAGGAGCCCATCGTCTCGATCCGCAGCAGGCCGCTGCCGAGCACCTGGCGCGCCGCGCGGTCGACGCCGAAGCGGGCCCAGGCGGCGAAAGTGCTGGCGAGCTGGCAGGCGACCGGGCCGAGGTTCGACAGCGCCAGCGCGGCATAGTCGCCCTGCAGGCTGGCAAGGCGCACGGTGTTAACGGTCGAGCAGCCGGCGCCGAAATACTGGTCGGGTAGCGGGGTGAAATTGGCCCGCGTCGCGCCGAGGTTGGCTAGGCACTGGCGGGCTTCGGGGCGCGGCGAGAAAGTCGTGGTGGGCTGGCGGACCGCGGGGCGCTTGGGCCCTTGCGCCTGCGGAATGTCCATGCAGCCGCCGAGCAGCGCGAGGACCGGGAGCAGAGAAAGAAATCGCCGCATCATGCGCGCGATTCTTAAGCAAGATGGTTAACAAAGCGTTTCACTTGCGGCAGGCCGTTGGCCTTATCCCCAGGAACCTTGCCTCCGAGCATAAAGGGGAGCGTAGCGCACTCCCTTGCCGTTTTCGAGGTGTGCCCGTGGTCAGGCGAAGCCGTAGCGAACCCCCTGCCGCCGACGCCGTAGCGCGCCGCCGACCGCGCCGATGCCGAGGATCATCATGCCCCAGGTCGCCGGCTCCGGAACCACGTTCACAGACACGGCATCGAGCAGGATGCCGGCATTGGCGTCGCCGCTGCCGATGAAGGACAGCTTGGTCAGCGCGTCGTTTGCGACGAAGTTCGTCGTGTAGATCGACCAGTTCAGGTTGTTCGCCGTGGCGCTGCTGTGCGTGATGATGTCGAGCAGATCGCTGCCGATCCGCACTTCGGCCGAACGGCTGTTCGGTCCGCTGAAGGCGTTGTTCGAATAGCCGAAAGTCAGGGTGTAGGTCTGGCCGGCCACGGTCGCGAAAGTCTGCGCGATCGAGCCGGACGGCGAGAACCCGACCAGATCGAGGTACTGGACGCCCTCGAAGGCGGTGGCCGTCGTGCCGTTGAAATTGTTGGCCATGATGTCGGCATTGACCGCGGTCCAGCTCGGAATGATGACGTTGTTCGGATCGTTCTGACTGGTCCCGCCCGGAATCACCGGCAGCTCGAAACTGCCGTTGGCAATCAGATTGGCGGCGAAAGCCGGCTGTGTTGCAAGCAAGGCTCCGCCGACCGCGATCATCGCAATGACGCGCATAAATATACCCCTGTTCAGGGCCGGAACTTGGCATCCTGATAGATGGACCGACGATCCGACTTCGTGGTGATGCTGCGACGATACAGGGGCGCACCCCGAGAAAGTATTGGGGTTTACCATGAGGTTCGCTTCGACTCGTCGCAATGGGATAGCCGGCCGAGCGAAGCGGCGGCGGCTTTCGACGGCGTGGCTCGCCGCGGGTTGACTTCCCGCCCCACCCCTCTAAACGCGGCGCCGGGCCACGCGGTCCCAACGCCGCGCGTGCTCTCTGTAAGGAGAGTCTTAAATGACTGATACCCAAATGCCGGCGCGCAAGCCTGCGCGGCCGTTCTTCTCTTCCGGTCCCTGCGCCAAGCCGCCCGGATACTCCCCCCGACAAGCTCGCCACCGAATCGCTGGGCCGCTCGCACCGCGCCAAGATCGGCAAGACGCGCCTTCAGTACTGCATCGACCTGATGCGCGAAGTGCTGCAGTTGCCCGATACGCACCGCATCGGCATCGTTCCCGGCTCGGACACCGGCGCTTTCGAAATGGCGATGTGGACCATGCTCGGCGCGCGCGGCGTGACGACGCTGGCCTGGGAAAGCTTCGGCGAGGGCTGGGTGACCGACGCGGTCAAGCAGCTCAAGCTCGAACCCACCGTTTTCCGCGCCGACTATGGCCAGCTCCCCGATCTCGACAAGGTCGACTGGTCGGACGACGTCCTGTTCACCTGGAACGGCACCACCTCTGGCGTGCGCGTCCCCGACGGCGAATGGATTCCGGCGGACCGCGAGGGCCTGTCCTTCGCCGACGCGACCAGCGCGGTCTTCGCCTACGACATCCCTTGGGACAAGATCGACGTCGCCACTTTCTCCTGGCAGAAGGTGCTGGGCGGCGAGGGCGGCCACGGCGTGCTGATCCTCGGCCCCCGCGCGGTCGAACGGCTGGAAAGCTATACCCCGTCCTGGCCGCTGCCCAAGGTCTTCCGCCTCGTCTCGAAGGGCAAGCTCGCCGAGGGCGTGTTCAAGGGCGAGACGATCAACACCCCGTCGATGCTCGCGGTCGAAGACGCGATCTTCTCGCTCGAATGGGCGAAGTCGATCGGCGGTGCCGAAGGCCTCAAGGCGCGCAGCAACGCGAATGCCGATGCGCTCGACAAGATCGTCCACGCGCGCCCCTGGCTCGGCCATCTCGCCGAGGATCGCGGTACGCGCTCGAAGACCTCGGTCTGCCTGACAGTCGAGGGTGCCGATGCGGACTTCATCAAGTCCTTCGCGGGTCTGCTCGAAAAGGCCGGCGCGGCCTATGACATCGCCGGCTATCGCGATGCTCCTCCGGGCTTGCGCATCTGGTGCGGCGCCACGGTCGACACGGCCGATATCGAGGCGCTCGGCCCCTGGCTCGACTGGGCCTGGGAAAGCCTCAAGGCCGCCTAAAACAAATGCGTCACCTCGGCCTGTGAGCCGGGGGCCCGCTTCCCCTTTCCGCCCGCGTCGAACAAGCGGGATCCCGGGTCAGGCCCGGGATGACGAAGGACACAGACAATGACCACCAAGCCCAAAGTCCTCATTTCCGACAAGATGGACCCCAATGCCGCGGCGATCTTCCGTATGCGCGGCTGCGAAGTCGACGAGATCACCGGCAAGACCCCCGAAGAGCTGAAGGCGATCATCGGCCAGTACGACGGCCTCGCCATCCGCTCCTCGACCAAGGCGACCAAGGAGATCATCGAGGCCGCGACCAACCTCAAGGTCATCGGCCGCGCCGGCATTGGCGTCGACAACGTCGATATTCCTGCGGCTTCGGCCAAGGGCATCGTCGTGATGAACACGCCCTTCGGCAACTCGATCACCACGGCCGAGCATGCCATCGCGTTGATGTTCGCGCTCGCCCGCCAGCTGCCCGAGGCCGATGCCTCGACCCAGGCTGGCAAGTGGGAGAAGAACCGCTTCATGGGCGTCGAGATGACCGGCAAGACGCTGGGCCTGATCGGTGCTGGCAACATCGGCTCGATCGTCGCCGACCGTGCGCTCGGCCTGCGCATGAAGGTCGTCGCCTTCGATCCGTTCCTCTCGCCCGAGCGTGCGGTGGACATGGGCGTCGAGAAGGTCGAGCTCGACCAGCTTCTGGAGCGCGCCGACTTCATCACGCTGCACACCCCGCTGACCGACCAGACGCGCAACATCCTGTCGAAGGAAAACCTCGCCAAGACCAAGAAGGGCGTGCGCATCGTCAACTGCGCGCGCGGCGGGCTGATCGACGAGGACGCGCTCAAGGCCGCGCTCGATTCCGGCCATGTCGCCGGTGCCGCGCTCGACGTCTTCGTCACCGAGCCGGCCAAGGAGCACGCGCTGTTCGGCACGCCGAACTTCGTCGCGACGCCGCACCTCGGCGCCTCGACCAACGAGGCCCAGGTCAACGTCGCGCTGCAGGTGGCCGAGCAGATGGCCGATTACCTCGTCAGCGGCGGCGTCACCAACGCACTCAACATGCCTTCGCTCTCGGCCGAGGAAGCACCGAAGCTCAAGCCCTATATGGCGCTGGCCGAGAAGCTGGGTTCGCTGGTCGGCCAGCTGACCACGGGTTCGATCCCGCGCATCTCGATCCACACCGAGGGCGCGGCGACCGAGCTCAACATCAAGCCGATCGTCGCTGCCGTGCTTGCTGGCTTCCTGCGCGTCCAGTCGGACAGCGTGAACATGGTCAACGCGCCCTACCTCGCCAAGGAGCGCGGCATGGAAGTGCGCGAGGTCAAGACCGAGCGCGAGGGCGACTACCACACGCTGATCCGCGTCTCGGTGAAGACCGACGCGGGCGAGCGTTCGGTCGCCGGTACCCTGTTCAATAACCGCGAGCCGCGCCTGGTCGAACTGTTCGGCATCAAGGTCGAGGCCGAGCTGGCCGGCCCGATGATGTACATCGTCAACGAGGACGCGCCGGGCTTCATCGGCCGCGTCGGCACCTTGCTGGGCGAGAACGCGATCAACATCGGCACTTTCAACCTCGGTCGCCGCGAAGCCGGCGGCGAAGCGGTGCTGCTGCTCTCGGTCGACAGCCCGGTGTCGCAGGACCTGCTCGACAAGGCCTGCAAGCTGCCGGGTGTCAAGCGCGTGAAGGCGCTGGCCTTCTCCTGATGTGCTTCGACAAGCTCAGCACGAGCGGATGTTGGGATAAACCCAAGACCCGCTCAGCCTGAGCTTGTCGAAGGCCAGGCGCCAAGGTTCGACAATCCCGTTTTACGTGACTAAAGCGCGTCCACCATGGAAGATACCGACCGCGATCTGCTCCCCGAAGGGCTCGAAGACCGGCTGCCGCACGGCGCCGCGGTAGCCGCGCGCGTAACGCGCAGTGCGGTCGATGTCATGGAGAGCCACGGCTACGACCGCGTCCAGCCGCCTTCGATCGAGTTCGAGAAGTCGCTGGCGAGCCGCATGGAAGGCGTGCGCCCGCGCCGCATGTTCCGCTTCGTCGATCCGGTGAGCCTGCGCACCCTGGCGCTGCGCTCGGACATGACGCCGCAGGTCGGCCGCATCGCTGCTACCAGCCTTGCCGTCGCGGCGCGCCCGCTGCGGCTCTGCTACGCTGGCCAGGTCGTCACGATCAAGGGGGACGGGCTCGATCCCGCGCGCGAGCACTTGCAGCTCGGCGCCGAGCTGATCGGCAGCGACTCGGTCGCCGCGGCGGCCGAGATCGTCGCCATGGCGATCGAAGCGCTCAAGGCAGCGGGCGCACAGGGCGTTTCGGTCGACTTCACGCTTCCCGATCTTGTTGACACCCTTGCCGAAAAGGCGCTGCCGCTGGCGCCGGGGGCCATCGAGGCGGTGCGCCGCGAGCTCGATGCCAAGGACGCCGGTGGGCTCGTCGAGGCGGGAGGCGACGCCTACCTGCCGCTGCTCTACGCGATTGGCCCGTTCGAAACGGCGATCGAACGCCTCGCCGCGATCGACGCCGGCGGTGCCTTGGCCAGCCGCATCAAGGGCCTGCGCGAGATCGCCGGCCGCGTTTCGGGACTCGCCCGCGTCACGCTCGACCCGTCGGAGCGCCACGGCTTCGAATATCAGTCGTGGTTCGGCTTCACGATCTATGCCGAGGGCGTCCCCGGCGCGCTTGGCCGCGGCGGGACCTACCGCATCCTGACCAAGGACGCCGGCCAGGACGAGGCAGCGATCGGCTTCTCGCTCTATCCCGATCCGCTGATCGACGCGCTCGCCGCGGCAGAGCCCCGGCGCGACACGTTGTTCCTGCCGCTCGGCCACGATCCCGAAGTGGCCGCGCGGTTGCGCGCGATCGGCTGGCGGACCGTCGCCGCGCTGTCCGACGCGGATGACGCCAAGGCGCTCGGCTGCACCCACCGGCTCGACCAGGGCGAAGCGGCGGCTCTCTAATCCCGGCATCGCCAAGGCGTTGCGCTCGCGGCTTGGTCCGCCGCCTCGCCTCTGCTAAATCGAAATGAGAACATTGTTCTCATGGGAGAGGCCGATGCCATCGACAATGATGCGCGCGCAAGGTGGTGATGCCGGTGCGATGATCGACACGTTCTGTGAAGCCTTCGTCGACGATCCGGGCCTCGCCTGGATCTGGCCCGACCGCGCCGATCGGATCATGCGGCTACCGCATTTCTTCGCGCCGATCGTCGGCGGGACGCTGGTGAACGGGATCGCGCTGCGGTCCGCGGCCGGCGAGGCGGTCTCGCTCTGGCGGCAGCCCGGGCGGATCAATCCCGAGCCCGGCGAAATGGCTCCCTGGCATTCAAGCATGGCCAAGGCCTTCAGCTCTGGTGCCGCGCGCTCGCAGCTCATGGGCGCGACGCTCAAGGCACATCAGCCAGGGGACTTCGACTGGTGGTATCTCCAGTTCATCGGCGTCGCGCCTACCGCGCAGGGTTTGGGGCTGGGCGGCGCGGCGGTGCGCGCCGGGCTCGATCTGGCCGGAGCGGAGGGCATGCCGGTCTATGTCGAGGTCATGAACCCGGACAACCTCGGCTACTACCGCCACGTTGGTTTCGAGACGGTGGCCGAGTTCGACATACCCGACGCCGGCCCGCACGTCTGGGCGATGCTGTGGAGGAAGGCATGACCGACGCCGCGACCGACCGGGCCGCGATCGTCGCTGCCATTGAGACCTACTGCCGTGTGCAGTCCGAACAGGACGCCGAAGGCTGGGCCGCGCTCTATGCCGAGGACGTTTTCTACGAAGACCCGGTCGGCATCCGCCGGGTCCGCGGCAAGGCCGAGGTGGTCGGCCGGATATGGAGCGACATCGTCCGCAACCAAGTCCGCATCTGGCTGACCGACGAGATCATCGTCTGCGGGAATGAGGCGCTGGCGATCATGGCCTGCGAGATGGGGCCACCCGAAGCCCGGCGCAGGCTCACACCTGTCGTCGACCAGTTCCGCTTCGACGAGGAAGGCAGGATCGCGTCGGTCAGAGGCTTCTACAACCTGCCGCGCTAGTCCTGCTCGGCCGCCCGCGCCTTCAGCGCGTCGAACATCGCTTGCGCGGCGTCGAGCAGCACCCTCAGTGCGGGGTCGTCGGGATTGGCGGCGAGATGCGCGGCGTGATCGACGTCCTTCTTGAGCAGGTCATGCAGGCTGTCGAGCGAGCCTGTCGCCCCAGGCCCGCTCGGGCGGAGCAGGCCGGGCGCGACCTGCAATGCAAAGCTCTGCGCTGATCCCGCGAGCAGCGCGCCACGCAGCACTTCAGGGTCGAAGCCGCGCTGTCGGCCGAGTTCGAGGATCGACACGGCGAGGCCATAGCCGGCGGTCGAGGCAAGGTTGTTGAGCAGCTTGCCTTCCAGCCCGCGCCCGACCGGCCCGAGATGCGCGACGCGGCCCAGTGCTTCGAGATAGGGCCTCGCCTTCGCCACGGCATCGTCCGAGCCGCCGACGAAGATCGAGGCCTTGCCCTCGCCGACATGCGGCCCGCCCGGCGAGACGCCCGCGTCGATGAGCCCGACGCCGTGCGTCGCCGCGGCATGTTCCAACCGCTGGGCCAGTTCGGGCGCGACCGTCGAATGGATCACCGCGATGCCGCCCGCGCCGACCGCGGCGAACAGCGCGCCGTCCGCGGTCAGCGCTTCGAGCTGCGCGTCGGTGCGCACGCAGAGGCCGAGCACTTCGGCGCCACGGGCGGTGGCAATCGGATCGCGCTCGCGGCGCGTCCCGGGCCAGTCGAATGCCGCCAGCATTTCGGGCGCAATGTCGCAGCCCGTCACGTCGAAGCCGACCTGCGCCAGTCGCTGGGCCATGAAGATGCCGATGCTGCCGAGGCCGATGAAGCCGACTTTCATCGCGCGATGTCCTCCTGCCCGGACAGGATCGTGACCCGCCGCGCGCGCCTGCGCAAGCGGTCTCCTAGGGGCCATTCTCCAGTTCGACGTGTTCGAGCCACTGGCTGAGCAATTCGCTCATGACCTCGCGGTGGACCCGGCCATCGGCGTCATCGCCCGTGGCGGTCCAGCCGCAGCTGCATTCGATCGTTGGAACCGGTTCGTGCGCGGGCGCCGCATATACGATGACGTGTTTGTTGATAGTCATAACGTCCGATCGTTGCCGGGCGAAGCGAGCCGGAAAGGCGGCCCTCTCTCATCGAGTCGTGCGATCCGCATTCGTTTGGCCCCCCAATGCGCGAGATATGCGGTCGTCTACGGGAGAGACCGGTCAGTAAGCTCACGCTACTCACATCACGGTAAGTTCATCGCGAGAACGAGCAACTGGTAAATTTGCGATGAAGGCGTGTGTAACCCAATAAAACGGCGTGGAAAATCCCAAGATGTTCCAAAATGGGACTAGCCTGTTTCTTGGGCGCTGCTCGCGCTGCCTCAGTGCTGGTCTTCATGATCCTCGTGCAGGTCGCCCGCCAGGCCACCGATGGCCAGGCCGCCACCCATGCCGGCGCCCATGCCCATCCCCATTCCCATACCGCCGCCGCCTTTCTCGTTGCCGCCTGAGCGGCCTTCGTCGCCCTTGCCTTTGCCGCCGCCGGACGAGGGCCGTGCCGGGCCCTGCATGGGGATCGCGAGGTCGTGGGGGATGGGATCGAGGTCCAGCGCCTCGCGGATGAAATCGCGCAGCGCGATGACCAGTTCGTGGGTGTGGACGGGATGGCCCGCGACGAGTTCGCGCGCGGCCTTCTCGGCGAGGCGGACGTGGCGCTCGGTGCCGAGCAGGATAATGTCCGACAGCGCCGCTTCCACCGTATCGCGGATCCGCCGCGAGCGGTCCGAGCCGGTCAGCGAGAGTTCCAGACCAGGGAGGGCGGTGCCGTCGCCTTCAAGGTGCCCGGTTTCGCGGAGCTGGCGCAGGTGCCGCGGATCGACCGCGAGGTCGCCGGTGAACGATCCGCCGAGCGTCTTGTAGGCGGCGATCAGGGTGCGCAGGCGCTCGTTGATCTGGCGGTTCACCCGCTCGCGCCGCTGCTGGATCGTCGACATCGCAACGAGCCGGATGCCGACGCCGATCAGCGTTACCAGCGCCAGGCCGAACAGCGTCGCCAGCACGCTCTGCCACGACGAGAAGTCGATGTTCCGCAAGCGAATCTCCCTCGCTGCCTACAACGACGCAGAACGCGCTTTGTGTCTAGCGCGCAAAAACCCGTTTCAGCCAGGCATCGACCACTGGCGTCGCGGCATACCCCGGATCGCCGAGCCGGCGGTTGATCTCCATATGCGCCATCAGCCCGTTGCCGGTGAACTGCTGGACCTCGACCGCGGTGCCGCCCTTGCGCAGCGCCGCGGCGAACTCCTGCGCCTGGCGGATGCCGTCGGGCCGCTGGACGTGGAGCAGCAGGAAGCGCGGCGCATTGGGCGCTTCGGCATGGAGCGTGGGTGAGAGCTGCCGCTCGCGTTCGAGGTTGGTGCCGAAGGCCTGTTGGTAGGTGGACTTCATGAAGGCTCCGGCATCGGCCATCTGTACGGGCACGTCGTAGCCGGCGCCGTCGATCGGGATCACCCCGGCGAGGTCGGCGAAGGACAGGCCCGCAGCGCGCAGGTAGCGCTCGTCGGTGCCGACCAGCGCGACAAGATGCGCGCCGGCGCTGTGGCCCATCAGCACGACACGGCGCTTGTCGATGCCGAGCGCCTGGGCGCGGTCGAGCAGCGCCTTCAGCGCCTGGGCGACATCCTGGGCCTCGTCCTCGACCGTGTTGCCTGGCACCAGGCGGTAGTCGATCGAGGCGAAGGCATAGCCCTGCTCGGCGTAGTGCACGGCCTTCCAGCGGCCGGTGGCATTGTCCTTGCTCCCGCGGCTCCAGCCGCCGCCGTGGACGAAGACGACCAGCGGCGCGGCGGCGAACTGGTTCTTGGCCCGCCAGAAATCGAGCCGCTGCATCGGGTCGTTGCCGTAATCGACCCGCTGGTCGGGTGTTGCAGCGGGAAAGTCGGGGCCGCCCAGCCGTCCGCCGTAGGGCTGTGCCTCCACGACTCCGGCTCCGAGCAGCGCCACCACCGCCGCAGAAACGAGCCAATTCCTCATGCCAGAACTCCTGCATTTCCGCCTGATTGCCGTTAAACGCGGCTCGCGACAATAAACCGTCGCTGATTTGTCATCCTGCGCGCTTGACCCCCGCGGGCCGCGCAAGTAAGCCGCGCCCCGCATTGGGCCCAGATGGCCCGCCTGTCCCATCCCGAGCGCCGAGTCCTGTCGAAGGGCGCTTGCGGATTTCATTGGCAGGGTGGAGGAATCTACAAATGGCTAACGTGACCGTGATCGGCGCCCAGTGGGGCGACGAGGGCAAGGGCAAGATCGTCGACTGGCTGGCCAGCCGCGCGGACGCCGTGGTGCGCTTCCAGGGCGGCCACAACGCCGGCCACACGCTCGTCGTCGGCGAGCAGGTCTACAAGCTCAGCCTGCTGCCCTCGGGCATCGTGCGCGGCACGCTGTCGATCATCGGCAACGGCGTGGTGCTCGATCCCTGGCACCTGAAGTCGGAGATCGCCAAGCTCGAAGGCCAGGGCGTGACCATCACGCGCGAGAACTTCGCCATCGCCGACAACTGCCCGCTGATCCTGCCGATCCACGGCGAGCTCGACGTCATGCGCGAGAACGCCGCCGGCGCCGGCAAGATTGGTACGACCGGTCGCGGCATCGGCCCGGCCTATGAGGACAAGGTCGGCCGCCGCGCGATCCGCGTCTGCGACCTTGCCCATGTCGACGCGCTCGATTCGCAGCTCGACCGGCTCTGCGCGCACCACGATGCGCTGCGCGCCGGGTTCGGCCAGCCGCCGGTCGACCGCAAGGCGCTGCAGGACGCGCTGCGCGAGATCGCGCCCTTCGTGCTGCAATATGCCGAGCCCGTGTGGAGCCGGCTCAACACCGTGCGCAAGGCCGGCGCGCGCATCCTGTTCGAAGGCGCGCAGGGCGTACTGCTCGACGTCGATCACGGCACCTATCCCTTCGTCACCAGCTCGAACACGGTCAGCGGCACCGCCGCTTCGGGCTCGGGTCTCGGTCCCAGCGCGACGGGCTTCGTGCTCGGCATCGTCAAGGCTTACACCACGCGCGTCGGCTCGGGTCCGTTCCCGACCGAGCTCGAGGACGAGACGGGCCAGAAGCTCGGCGAGCGCGGTCACGAATTCGGCACGGTCACCGGCCGCAAGCGCCGCTGCGGCTGGTTCGACGCGGTGCTGGTGCGCCAGTCCTGTGCGATCTCGGGCGTCACCGGCATTGCGCTGACCAAGCTCGACGTGCTCGACGGCTTCGACAAGGTGCGGATCTGCACGGGCTACCGCCTGAACGGCAAGGTGCTCGACTACTTCCCGAGCCACGCTGCCGACCAGGCCAACGTCGAGCCGATCTACGAGGAAATGGACGGCTGGCAGGAAACCACTGCCGGTGCGCGTAGCTGGGCCGAACTGCCGGCTCAGGCGATCAAATATATCCAGCGCGTGCAGGAACTGATCCAGACCCCGGTTGCGCTGGTCTCGACCAGCCCCGAGCGCGAAGACACGATCCTCGTCCGCGACCCATTCGTGGACTGACCGGCTGAAGGCGGGCCTTGCGCCGGGCCTTCGACAAGCTCAGGCTGAGCGGGTCGGGGTTCTACACAAGGTCCGCTCATGCTGAGCTTGTCGAAGCACGTGCGCTACGCGTTCGTCTTTGCGCTTTTCCTGCTTGCTGGGCCAGCGGTCGCCGAGCCGCCTCTCGCCTTGCCCGTCGTCGACCAGATCGTCGTGCGCAAGGGCGATCGGGTGATGGAACTCTACGCCGGCGGCCACCTCGTCCACACGATCGAGGGCATCCAGCTCGGCGATGCGCCCGAAGGCCCCAAGCGCTTTCAGGGCGACGAGCGGACGCCCGAGGGCCGCTATACGATCGACTACGGCAATCCGGGCAGCAGCTACCACTTGTCGCTGCATATCTCCTATCCGAACGCGCAGGACATCGCCTATGCCCACGCGCAGGGGCGCAGTCCCGGCGGGCTGATTTTCATCCACGGCCAGCCCAACGATTGGACGCAGAGCGAACGTGTTCCCGGGGACTGGACCGACGGCTGCATCGCCGTCAGCGACGAGGAAATCGAAGCGCTGTGGCGCGCGGTGCCCGACGGCACGGTGATCGATATTCTTCCGTAAACCACAGCCCGTCGCCCCTGCGGAGGCAGGGGCCCAGATGAGCTCACCTCAACAGGGCGATGCTCCGCGATGACGCGCCGTTGGATGGGGCCCTGCCTTCGCAGGGGCGACGGATTATTTGAATGGCTCGAAAATCAGCCGCCTAGAAATCCACGGCAATCCCGTTCCGCACCCAATCGCCATAGCGCGTGGGCGAGAGACCATCCGGATCGTCTTCGGTCACCGGCTTCTCGGGCTCGGGCGCCGGCTCGTTGGTCCAGTTGGCGGGCTTCTGGAAGCCCTCGGGGCGTTTGGTCGCGCGCTCGGTCATGCGGTCCATGTGGGGCCACTGGCCTGATCATGCAATCTGCTTTAGGGGCCGCCGATGGATATTCCCGGCCTGCCCGCTCGCCGCGCGGCGCTCAAATTGCTCGACGCCGTTCTGCGCCGCGGCGAGACGCTCGACCAGGCGGCGCACAACGCGACGCAGGGCGTGCGCGGCGATGCCGACCGCGCGCTGGCCCGCGCGCTCGCCGCCGAGGCGCTGCGCTGGATGGCTGACCTCGACACGCTGATCGACAGCGCCACCCGCCAGGTCCTGCCCGAGGACGCCAAGCCGCGGATGGTCCTGCGGTTGATGCTGGCCGGCTGGCTGCGGCTAGAGACTCCGCCGCACGCGGTGATCGCGACCGGCCTGCCGTTGCTCGCCGGCGGCCCGCGCCGGCTGGCACACGGGGTGTTCTCCACCTTGACCAAGCAGGGCGTGAGCTTGCCCAAAGCACCGACGCTGCCCGCCAATGTGGCGGAGCGCTGGGGCGAACGCAGTGCCGCGATCGCCGCCGCGCTGGCCGAGCCGCCGCCGCTCGACCTGACCTTGCGCGATGCCGCCGAGACCGCGAACTGGCTCGAACGCCTCGGCGGTGTCTCGCTGATGCCCGGCCACATCCGCCTGCCGCGCGGCGAGGCGGTCGACGGGCTCGATGGCTATCGCGCCAATGAATCCGGAGGGGGCCAGTGGTGGGTCCAGGATCTCGCCGCCAGCCTGCCCGCGCGGCTGCTGGGAGCGGGGGAGGGCAAGACGGTGCTCGACCTCTGCGCCGCGCCTGGTGGCAAGACGCTGCAACTCGCCGCGGCGGGCTGGCAGGTGACTTCGCTCGACATCAGCGCCAAGCGGCTCGAACGGCTCGAACAAAACCTGGCGCGCACCGGGCTTACCGCGGAGATCGTCGTGGCCGACGCGCTCGAATGGCAGCCCGAGGCGCCGTTCGATGCGGTGTTGCTCGATGCGCCCTGTACGGCCACGGGCACCTGCCGCCGCCATCCCGACGTGCTCCACCGCATCGGCCCGCGCCAGATCGCCGAGATGGCCGAGCTTCAGGCCAAGCTGCTTGAGCGTGCCGCGGGCTGGGTCAAGCCGGGCGGCCTGCTGGTCTATGCCGTCTGCTCGCTCGAACGCGAGGAAGGCGAGGCTCAGGCTTCGGCCGTGACGCTCACCCCAGAGCCTATCACGCTCGAAGGTTTCGCATCGACGCCCGAAGGCTGGCTGCGTACCGATCCCGGCATGACCCCAAGTGGTTTGGCGGGTGCAGGCATGGATGGCTTCTTCGTGGGAGCTTGGCGCGCCTGACTGCGGCCCGCCATAGTCGGCCTCGGTAAAGAAGGAGAGGCCGATGGCGAACGAACTCGACGGCAAGGTGGCGATCGTCACGGGCGGGGCCAACGGCATCGGCCGCGGCACGGTCGAGGTCTTTGCGGCGGAAGGTGCGCGCGTCGTCATCGCCGACCGTGAGGTCGAGGCCGGCGAGGCGCTGGCCCGCGAGATTGGGGCCGATGCCCGGTTCCTGCGCACCGACGTCTCGCGCAAGGAAGACCTTCAGGCGCTGGTCGACTTCACACTGGCAGAGTTCGGCGGGCTCGACGTGCTGTTCAACAACGCCGGCATGCCCGGCGTATTCCATCAACGCCTGCTCGATGACGACTTCGCCGATTTCGATGCGGTGATGAACACCAACCTCGCCAGCGTCATGCATGCGACGCGCTTCGCCGCGCAGCATATGGCCAAGCAGGGGCGCGGCTCGATCATCAACACCAGTTCGATCGCCGCGCTCGAGCCGAGCTATGCGATCCCAATCTACCGCGCCTCGAAGGCCGGGATCAACGTGTTCACCCGCTGCGCCGCGGTCGATCTCGGCGAGTACGGCATCCGGGTCAACGCCATCGCGCCGGGCGGCATCCCGACGCGAATGAACAGCGTGCCGATCCCGGGGCTCAGCGACGACGAGATGAAAGGCTTGATCGCCGTGCTCGAACCCGCGCGGCTGGTGACGCAGCCGCTCAAGCACACCGGTGATCCGCGCGACATCGGCAACATGGCGATGTTCCTCGCCAGCGACCGCGCCGCGCACGTGACCGGCCAGATCATCGCGGTCGACGGCGGCGTCACCGCCGGCGAGACGCTCAAGCAGAACGAACTGTTCGGCCAGGTCCGCGACGACTACCTGCGCTCGATCGGGAAGGCCTGAGCTCGCCGACCGAGCGCTGTTCGTCGGTCAGGCCGGCGTCAGCTTGAGGTTCATCGTGGCCAGGCCGCGGATGATGAAGCTCGGCTCATAGACCAGATCGGCGATGCCGCCGGGGTGCTTCTCCATGTCGAGCTCGATCTTCGAGGTGGAAGCGAGGAACTTCTCGAAGATGATCCGCACTTCGGCGCGGGCCAGCGGGGCGCCGGCGCAGACGTGCTTGCCTCGGCCGAAGCCGACGTGCTCGACGATCTTCTTGCGGCCGATCTCCAGCTCGTTCGGATTCTCCCAGCGCCGCGGATCGCGGTTGGCGGCCGAGAGCGCGACGAGCACTTTCGAGCCCGCGGGAATCTTCACGCCGCCGACTTCGGTGTCCTTTCGCGCCAGGCGGGCGGTCTGCTTGGTCGAGCCTTCGATGCGCAGCACTTCCTCGAGGAAGGCCGAGATCAGCTTGGGATCGGCGCGCAGCCGGTCCTGCAACTCGGGCTGCTCGACCAGATACTTCATCGCATTGCCGAGCAGCTTGGCCGAGGTGTCCTGGCCGGCGCCGAACATGAACATGCCGAGCTGGACGATGTCGTGGACCTCGGGCTTGGTGCCGTCCATGTAGGTGGCGTGAGTCAGTTCGGTCAGGATGTCGTCCTGCGGGTTGGCCTTGCGGTCGGCGACATAGCCGAAGAAATACTTGCCCATCACCGCGAAAGGATGACCCGCGCCTTCGGCGCCGTCGAGGCTGCCCGGAGGCGGCGCGTCGGCGATCGCGTTCATGAACACCGTACGGTCTTCCATCGGCACGCCCAGCAGGTCGGCGACGACCATGGTGACGAAAGGCGTGGCGATTGCGCTGATCAGCTCGACCTTGCCTTCGGCGACGGCCTTGCCGACCATCTCCTCGCAATACTTGTCGATGAATTCCTCGCTCGCCTTGAGCCGCGAGGGGACGAACAGCGTGTTGATCAGCGCGCGCAGCTTGGTGTGGCGATCGTCGTCCATGTTGACGACCGAATCCCAGCCCATGAACTGGTGGCGGTGCGCGTCGAGCTGGCCGTTGATGTCCGAACCTTCGGGGGTGAAGGGCAGCGGCGCGCCGGCGCCCTGCAGCGCGATGATTGCCGAGAAGGTATCGTGGTCGCGCAGGACCTGCAGCGTCTCCTCGAAGCCGGTGACGATGAAATAGTCCTTGCCCGGCGGCTGGAAGATCGGGCCGTTGTCCCGCAGCGCGTTGAAGAAGGCGTAGGGGTCCTTCAGGATCTCGTAGTCGGTAAAGTAATCGCGTTCGACCAGGGACTGCATGCTTTGATCTCCAAAACCTCTATCGCACGCAGACCGCGAAAGGGCTTGCCTAGCGCTCGGCACTGCTGTTCCACAGCGGCCATGAGCGAGCGAAACGGCCCGAATCCGGATTTGTGCGATACAGTGGCGCATAGTGCCAACGGGCCACGCGGGTCAACCGCAAAGGACGCGCGCGCAGTGCGATCCGGCGCAGCGCTGCGCGATGCACTGCTGCGGCTGCTGACGGCCAAGTCGTTCGACCAGATCACCGTGCGCGACATCTGCGCCGAGGCGGGCGTCCACTACGCCACCTTCTTCCGCCACCACCCGAGCAAGGAAGCGCTGCTCGACCACATCGCCACCGAGCAGATCGTCACTTCGGTCGAGCTGACCCTGCCGATCAAGGATGCCGGCGACGATCGCGGTTCATTGGATGCGCTCTGTGCCTATGTCGAAGAGCACCGCGTGCTCTGGTCGATCCTGTTCAACGGCGGTGCCGGTGCGGCGATGCGCGGGGAATGGCTGCGCCAGGCGCGGATCGTGGCGGAGACGCGGGATTCGGTGGGATCCTGGCTGCCCAAGGAACTCGGCACGATCTGCTCGACCAGCCTGATCGTCGAGACGATCGCCTGGTGGCTGACCCAGCCCGAAGGCGCCTATAGCGCCGATCAGGTGGCGGGGATTCTCGACCGGCTGGTGGCGGGGTCGACGCTAGCGCGGGACTGAAGCAAAAAGCTGGCCGGCAACCATTCCGGCACCGGGGTGCAGGAGAGGATCAGCCGGCCAGCAAGGGTGTGGGGCGACCAGGGCAGGGGGATAACCCCGGCCGCCTCCAGGGGTTAGAAGTCGAAGCGAACCGAAGCCGAGACCGTGCGGCCGTTGGCCACGCGGGCTTGGACGATGCCCGTCGCGGGCAGCGAGGTGTCCTGGGCGTCGATGATGGCGAGCTTGTTGAACAGGTTGTTGGCGTTGACCGTCAACTGGACCCGGTCGGTCAGACGATACTGCGCGAAGCCGTTGACCAGCGTGTAGCCGGGCAACTTGAGCGCGTTGTTGTCACCCGCATAGCTGCTCGTCGTGCCGACGAAGTTCGCGCCGATCGTGAAGCGCTCGGTCTCGAACTGGGGGGTCGCCTGGAAGATCAGGTCGGCCTGGTGCTTGGGCACGTTGCCCACCGTGGCGGCGACCAGCGCATCGGCGGTGATCTTGGCCTTGGTGTAGGTGGCTCCGGCGTTCAGGCGGAACGGACCCTTCTTGATCGAACCCTCGAGCTCGACGCCATAGGCGCGGTACGAGCGATCCAGACCGATGTTGTGCTCCTTGGTCTTGGCCCAGAAGCCGGTGACATAGAGCTCGGCGTCCTGGCCGCGGAACTTCAGGCCACCTTCGGCCTGGGTGACCGGATCGTAGGCGGCATCCTTGCGGACGAGGCTGCCGTCGGTGGGGCTGATGAAGTTCGAATAGAGAATACGGTCGGCGTTGGCGCGGCCGCCGCGGCTGTAGCGGCCGAAGACCGACAGCTGCTCGGCGATGCGGTAGTTCACGCCCAGCGAGTACGACAGGTAATCGTAGTCGTAGTTGACCGGAGCGGGCGTGGTCAGCGGATAGATGGCCACGCGCGTTTCCGCCGCGGAGATCACACCGTCGCCATTGACGTCGTACGAGGTCAGGCCCTTGCGGCCACCGCCGAGGTCGGCGCCGAACACCTGTCCGCGGGCCGTGCCGAAGTCGTAGCGGATCGAGCCGCCGATCGCGAGCTTGCCGGCATGGTAGTTCAGCGAGGCATAGGGCGCATTGACCGAATAGTTGACGTCATAGATGTTGCGCCGCGTGTTGCCGAAGAAGCTCGACGCGAAACCGTAGAAGCCGTTCTGCGTCAGCGGCACGCCGCCGGCGCTGGTCAGGTTGAGCATCGCGGCTTCGCCGCCGCCCTTCACTTCCTGGAACACCGAAGAGAAGTGCCAGGTCGTGTCGATCGTCTGCCCGGCCTTGTAGAAGCCCACGGTCGTGGTCAGCTTGCCGCCGGCCAGATCCCAGACGCGGCTGGCGCGGAAGTCGTTGGTGACGTTTGACAGGTCGTTGAGATCGGCGTCGAACAGCGTGGTCGAAGAGACTAGGCCGTTGCCGTTGAGCGTACTCGGATTGGCAATCACCTGGCCGGCGTTCGGGCCGTTGGCATAGCTGAGCGTCGCGCCCGGACCGCCCCAGATGCCCATGACCACCGAGGCCGGGCCCGTCAGCGACGGCGCCAGGAAGGTGCCGCGGAAGGCACCCGAGATGTCCGAATAGCGGAAGCGCTCGTTGATCGTCCACTCGCCGAGCTCGAACTGGGCCTCGCCGCCCACCGACTTGACCTTCGAATGCATGCCGTCGGTGTAGTCGTAGCGGGTGAGCTGGTTGTTCTCGTTCATCGAGATGTTCGACGGCAGATAGCGCGAGTACATCGTGTCGCTGCGCGCATCGAAGCCGGCGACGTTGGCATAGTGCGGATCGGCGTTGGTGCCGGTCACGCGCAGCGGCGTCTGGCTGTAGTTCGGCGACTTGTCGTCGAGGAACTTGGCGTAGAGCCGGATATAGCCGCCGTCGAAAGTCTTGGTGATGTTGAACTTCAGCTGCCCGCCCTTGTAGGCGTCGTAACCCGTCGCGCGCGGGCCTTCGCCCTGGCGGTAGAAGCCACCGACGTTGAAGCGCACGCTGTCGCTGAGCTTGCCGCCGTAGTCGAAGTCCATGCGGTAGGTTTCGTAGTCGAGGCCGGTGGTCAGTTCGACCGCGCCGCCCTGCTCCTCGCCCGTCTTGGAGATCAGGTTGATCACACCGCCCGGCGAGTTCGACGAGAAGGTCGAGGCCGAACCGCCGCGGATCGCCTGGACCTGCGACAGCGTCAGATCGGCGCGCAGGAACTGGTCGGCCTGGCCGAAGCCGATGTCGCCGAATTCGAGCACGGGCATGCCGTCTTCCTGCAGCTGCAGGAACTTGGCGCCGCCCAGAGCGATCGGCAGGCCGCGGATCGAGATGCTCGAATAGCCCTCGCCGGCATAGGCTTCTGAGCGCATGCCTGGGATATTGCGGAAGATTTCGCTGACCGAACGCGGCGCGAACTTCTCGATCTCGGCCTCGTCGAGCGCGCTGGTCGAGATCGCGCTGTCGAGCAGGTCGCGGCCGCGGGCGACGCCCGTGGTGAAGGCCCGCTTGGTGGGCTGCGCGGTCTGCGTGGCTGCGGTTTCGGACTGCCCATCCTTGGCCGGCGTGGCATCCTCGGCATAGGCCGAGACCGGGCAGGCAAAAGCCGCGGCAAGAAGAAGGTATTTCAATTTCATTTCGGTCCCCGTTGTCCCTGAGTGAACTTGGTGAACGGGGCGTTGGGGACTGCATGCTTAATGCGGGGATGCGGAATCGTTAGGGGAAAACACGAGGTTTGAACCCAGCCCTTCGACGCGTCAGGGTCTGATTTTTGTCACATTTTTTGGTAATGAATTGAACGTGTTGTATTTGCGAGTAATGAATCGAGGCAGTGCCATTGCTAAATCGGTTCCGCGAACGCGGGCGTTTTGGCACGCATCTTCGGATGAAGGCGGTGTCACGTCGCGGATATCTGGAGAGGCAAGGTCGCCCTTCGAGGATTGACTGTGTGAGAACTCGTTAGTCGGGGCAAAATTCCCTCGGATTCCGACTAACTTTGGCATTTTTTTCCCCGAAAGCCGGGTCGTGCGGCGCCATTCCCGCGCACGCGCCGACCCGGCTGAGCCCTTTTGTTCGACTCCGAATCGAGACTATCTCATTTTTTGTCCCTCAGTTCGCCCGCGGGCGGCGGGGCAAGACCTCAGAAATGGTATTCCAGACGCACGCCGTAAGTCCGCGGCGGAGCCCAGGAGACCAGGTCGGAATAGAAAGTCGGCAGCGATCCCTGGATATAGTCGTGGTCCGAAAGGTTCTTGCCCCAGGCGATCACGCGCAGGCCTTCCAGCCCCTTGGGCGAGAACGACAGCTCCGCATTGACCAGCGCGTACTTCCTCTGGCGCACGTGGCCGCCGGCATCGAAGGGAAAGCCCGAATTGTAGCTGCCGTTGAGGTTGATGCCGAACCGCCCCGCGCCGGTGTCCACGCCGTAGTCGATCGATCCGGTCGCGGTGAACTTGGGAGCATTCTGCAACTGGTTGCCCGTCGCATCGACCGAGGCGCTGAAATTGCCGCAGGGGAAGGGCAGGAATTGCGCCGAACAGCCGGCCGCGGGCGTCTGCACATAGACCTGCGCGGCGGGGAAGCTGCTGTATTTGCTGTCGACGTAGGATCCGCCCAGCGTGAAATGCAGGTCGGGCGTCGCGTCCCAGGCGAGATCGAAGTCGATGCCTTTGAGGGTGCCCTCGGCCGCATTCTGGTAGATGCCGGTCGGCGGCCGGTAGATGAAGACTTGGATGTCCTTGTACTTGTAGGCGAAGGCAGCGAGGCTGATGCTGAGCTGCCCGGCGATCCGGCCCTTGTAGCCGATCTCGAAGGCATCGACCGTCTCGGGCTTCACCGGCGCCGGGATGCACGAGCCGTCCTTCGGGCCGCCGGGGCACAGCCCGATGTTCGAACCGTCGACGAAGCCGCTTTTGAAGCCCTGCGAATAGCTGGCGTAGAGCGTGTTGTTGTCGTCCGGCTTGAAGCGGATCACGCCGCGCGGGGTGAACTTCTTGAAAGTGAACTTGCCGCGCGGATCGACCAGCAGCGGGGGTGGGGTAGCCGGCAAGCCGAACAGCCCGGTGTGATAGGCCAGCACGGTCTCGTAGCTGTAGCGTCCGGCGGCGGTGATCGTCAGCTGGTCGGTGAGGTCGTAGTTCAGCTCGGCATAGGCGGCGTAGCTGTTCTTCACCGTCTTCAGATAGTCGACCAGCTGGAACTGGTAGGTTCCCTTCTGGTCGAAATTCGCCGGCGGCGCGGTCTGGATATCGTAACCGCCGAATTGCGAGGGCCGGAACTGTTCCTGGCGGTTCATGTAGAAGGCGCCCGCCGAGAAGCTGAAGCGGCCCATCTTGGCCGAGGTGAAGTTCAGCTCCTGGATGAAGGCCTGACCGACGATGACCAGCGGCCGCACTTCGGCAAGGTTGATCGGCGCGGCATCGGCATCGACCAGATCGGTCACCCTGGCATGCTGATAGGCGGTCACCGTGTTCAGCGTGCCTGCATCGCCGATGTCGATCTTGCCCAGCAGGCTGGCGCCATAGGTCTTCGATAGCAGATCGGGGCGGAAGCTAGTCGCGAAGGTGTGCGGTTCGCTCGCCACCGGCGTGGTCGGGAAGATCAGCCTGGTCAGCGCGTTGCCGGTCGAATTGCCGTTGAGCGGCGCGCCCGTATAGACGCCGGAATCGTCGCGCTTCGAATAGTAGCCGGCCAGCGTGAATTCGGTCGTGTCGGTCGGTGCCAGCAGGATCTTGCCGCGGATCTGGTACGAACGCAGGCCGTCGTCGTGCCCGCCGCGCAGCAGGTCGCGGTTGAAACCGTCGCGGTCCTCGACCGAACCCGAAAGCAGCACCGCGATCTTCTGGCTCAGCGGTCCCGTGACATAGCCGTGCGCGGCGATGTCGTTGTAGTTGCCGTAGCTGGCGACGAGCTCGCCCTTGAGGTTGAAGCTCGGCTTCACCGTGTCGATGATGATCGCGCCGCCGGTGGCGTTCTGGCCATAGAGCGTACCCTGCGGGCCTTTCAGCACCTGCACCGTCTCTGTATCGGGCATATCGACGATCGCCGCGGTCTGCGTCGGCTGGTAGACCCCGTCGACATAGATCGCGATGTTCGAACTGTCGCCGACCGAGGTGACTCCCGAGGAAATGCCGCGGATCGATGGACGCAGGAAGCCGCCGTAGAGCGGCAGGGCGAGGCCCGGCGTAACCCGCTCGAGGTCCTGCAGGTTGTTGACCCCCGCCTTGTCGAGCATTGCGGCATTGAGCGCGGTGATCGAGATCGGAACGTCGCGTGCGAGCTCCGACCGGCGCTGGGCGGTGACAACGATATCGCTGGGGTTATTGGGTTCTTCGGAAACGGTCTGCGCGAGTGCCGATGTTGCCATTGCCAGCGATGCCGCGCCGAACAGCAGACTCGCCCTGAGTATTCCGATCGCCATATGCACTCCTCCCCAGATGAAATTCACGTCGTGCCCTTTTTGGGCTTCCCGAATTCTTCGCACTTTGGGGGTTTTGGATATCCCCCAAGACAAGCTGCGGACCGCCGTGTTCGGTCGGTCCGGTTAAAAAATGAATTTCAATCGGAGCATTTCAACACAATGATCTTGCTGCGTCAAACCATCATCGGCGCCTTGCGCAGCCGCCGGTGCGATGGGTGCACCCGGTGCGAAGTCTGTAGAGCGCCGGTGACGGACCGTTCGGGATGACAGCACGGATCGGCTCCACGTTGCCAACTTGTAACGATCCATATGCGCGTGATTGAGATATCCGGGATGTCCCAAAAAAAGGAGGGGACAACAATGAAACGATTTACAGGTTTCGCCGTAACGGCATTGGCAGCGCTCGCGCTCGCCGGTTGCGGCCATAAGGACAAGGCCGCCGATGCGGCGGTTGCCAGCACCGAAGCCGCGGCCGCAGCCAGCGATGCAGCGACTGCTGCCGCGGTTGCGAGCGATGCCAGCACCGAAGCAGCCATGGCCCCTTCGGGCGCCGCTAAGGCTGCCGCCGGCGACAAGGCGGCTGAAGCCGGCAAGGCTGCAGAAGCCGCTGGCGACAAGGCGGAAGCCGCTGGCGACAAGGCCAAAGACGCCGCCCACTGACGGCGCAAACGGAACCCGGGCGCGTGGACCCGCCCGGGTTCTATTTTCTTCAAATCAGCCAACATGAGCATGCCTCCGGCGCAATTCGGCGCAAAATTTGCGAGGCGACGGAAGAACGAATGACCGATCGAGCGGGGCCGATAGACTCCATTCCTAGCAAAGCTGGCATGCCCCGACACCCGACTATCCCCGGCAAGTGGCTTGCTCTGCAGCTGGCATTGAGCGGCCTCATCGCCATGACGCTAATGATGCGCACAGGGCTCAAGGTAATCGAGAACCGCACTCTCATAGGCGTCTCGATTGCAATGTCGGCGGCGGCATTGGTGCGCTACATCGTCAGGCGTTCGCATTCGCCGCGGCACCAACGACTGCGGGACTTCGCAGAATATCTCGTTCTATTCTCAGGAACCAGCTTGTTTGGCGTTCTGGCCAGCTATCCTGCCGCAGCCCTTACGGTCGGATTCGACGATCCCATTCTCGATCGGGTAGACAAGGCACTGCATTTCGACTGGGTTGCCTGGTACATCATGGTGGCCAATCACACGTCGCTGCAAATAGCGGGTTCGGTTGCTTATGCCGCGATCTATGTCTCACCCCTGCTGATTTTGGGTCATTTGGCGTGGACTGGACAGCGCTCGGCAGCGCGCAAGTTTCTCGTCACCTTCTGGCTCGCGGTATTGCTCACGCTTGCCCTGTTTCCGGTATTCCCGGCCGAGGGGCCTTTGGCCTTCCTATGGCACGGTTCGGTGCCCTACATGCCGACAAGCGCTCTCTATATGGAGCACATCATTCCCGACCTGAGGGGCCACAGCGTCACGAATGTCGATCTCGGATCCCTGCGTGGCCTCGTATGTGCGCCCAGCTTTCATACCGTGTCCGCAGCCCTCTATATCCATACAGCATGGCCTGTTCGGCGCCTTCGCTGGCCGCTCACGCTGATCAACCTGGCGATGCTGCTGGCAATACCCGTCGAAGGTACCCACTATCTGGCCGACATGATCGTGGGGCTGCTCGTGGCCATTCTGGCAATCGGTATCGTCAGGACATCGCTTTACATCCTGTGGCGGCAATGGCGCAAACCGGAGGATATCCCGAGCTTCGACAGTGCCTGCGACGAGTCGGCATATTCGCTTCCCGCGGGCTCCCTTGTCCGTTGACCGAACAGTGGCTTTCGGGCCGAGAAAGAGTCTCCTTCGAGCGCCCACGATGTCGGCATCAGCAGGCAAAACCGTTTTCCTACATCATCCGACCCTGCCAAGCTCCCGCTTTATGCCAGCGAGCAAAACCCCCTGAAGGCGCCGGCGCGCCTTCTCGAGCCCACCCCGAGGCCGCGCCCCAGAGCGCGGCTTTCGCGTATCTGGGCCCCGGAAAGTTCGAAATTCTCCATCGCGCCCATGTGCGAAGTTCGTGAGCTTTCGGCACGTGCAAGCCTCTGGGCTGCATCCTCGCAGCCTGGCCAAAAACCGGCGATTTCAGGCTATTGCCTAGGCCTTCACCCGGTTCGCAAAGCTCTTGCGCAGCTTCAGCAACTTCGGCGGGATCACCGCCAGGCAATAGGGGTTCCGCTGGCCTTCGCCTTCCCAGTATTCCTGGTGATAGTCCTCGGCCGGATACCACTCGCTCGCTTCCTCGATCGTCGTCACGACCTTGCCGTCGTGGTACTCGTTGGCGCGCGCGATCGCGGCTTCGGCTTCGGCGCGCTGGGCGTCGTCCAGCGGGAAGATCGCCGAGCGGTACTGCGTGCCGATGTCGTTGCCCTGGCGGTTGAGCTGCGTCGGGTCGTGGGTGCCGAGGAACACGTCGAGGATCTCGGCATAGGAGATCACCGCCGGATCGTAGGTCACGCGGATCGCCTCGGCGTGGCCGGTCGTGCCGCTGCACACGGCCTTGTAGGTGGGGTTGGGCACCTCGCCGCCGATATAGCCGCTCTCTACCTGGCTGACCCCGATCACGTCGCGGAAAACCGCCTCGGTGCACCAGAAGCATCCGCCCGCGACGATCGCCGTTTCGCTTGCCGTCATATTTGTATGCCTCGCATTACTTTGTCGCACTGCAAGATAGGGAGCCCGGGCCGGGTTGTCATTGCCCGATGCGGGCATAGAATGACGAACGGGGCCGCATGGAGGGACAACCAATGCGACGCTACTTGGTCATGCTTGCCGCAACCCTGGGTTTCGCGACCCTCTCGCTTCCCGCCGACGCCACCGTTGCCGACGATGTCGAGAACTGCTCGGCCTGCGAGGCGGTGCTCGACCTCGCGCTGGCCAATCCGCGCCGCGATGCCGACAGAGGGCGTGACGGCTGGCGCCGGCCGGCCGAGACCCTGGCCTTCTTCCGCGTGCGGCCGGGCATGACCGTGGTCGACTACATGCCCGCAGGCGGCTGGTGGACGCGTGTGCTGGTGCCCTATCTGGGCGAGGACGGTCGCTACATCGGGCTCAATCCCGGTGAGACCGCGACTTTCCCCGCCAGGGCGGCCGAATGGACCGGCGCTCCCGTTCACCGCATCGCCGCCTACAACAGCGAGGGTCTGCCGCCGGCGCTGAGCGGCACGGTCGACCGCGTGCTGATCTTCCGCGCGATGCACAACCTCAAGCGGCTGAACCTGCTGGCGGGCGAGTTGAAGGCGGTGCATGGGCTGCTGCGGCCCGACGGCCTGCTCGGCATCGAGCAGCACCGGGCGCGGCCCGATGCGCCCGATGCCTATGCCGACGGCAGCAAGGGCTATCTGCGCGAGCGCGACGTGATCGCCATGGTCGAGGCGCAGGGCTTCGAATTCGTCGCCCGCAGCGAGATCAACGCCAATCCGCGCGATCCCGCCAACCACGAGGCCGGCGTCTGGACCCTGCCGCCGAGCCTGCGTCTCGGCGAGCAGGACCGCGAGCGCTATCTGGCGATCGGCGAAAGCGACCGGATGACGCTTCTGTTCCGCAAGCGGGCCTGATATGGGCGCGCGCATGAGCCAAGTCACCGTTTCCGCCCTGCAACTGGCCCTGGGCTCCGCCGACGAGGCAGAGAACATCGCCGCCGTCTCCGCGCTGGTCGAGCACGCCGCAGGGCAGGGTGCGCAGATCGTCCTGCCGCCCGAGCTGTTCTCCGGCCCCTACTTCTGCAAGACCGAGCAGGAGGAGCTCTTCGCGCTCGCCCGCCCGGTGCGCGAGCATCCTTCCGTAGTGGCGATGCAGGCGCTGGCGAAGAAGCTGAAGGTCGTCATCCCGACCTCCTTCTTCGAGCGCGACGGGCACCACTACTACAACACGCTCGCGATGATCGGCGCCGACGGCGAAATCATCGGCACCTACCGCAAGAGCCACATCCCCGACGGGCCGGGCTACGAGGAGAAGTACTACTTCCGCCCGGGCAACGACGGCTTCAAGGTCTGGGATGTAGCCGGAACGCGGATCGGCGTCGGCATCTGCTGGGACCAGTGGTATCCCGAATGCGCGCGGGTCATGGCGCTGATGGGGGCAGAGCTGCTGTTCTACCCCACCGCGATCGGCACCGAGCCCTATGATGCGAACCTCGACACCAGCCGCATGTGGCGCCGCGCGATGCTGGGCCATGCGGTGTCGAACTGCATGCCGGTGATCGCCGCGAACCGCATCGGCGCCGAGGCCGAATGCGGCACCGAGCAGCGCTTCTACGGCCACAGCTTCATCACCGACGAATGGGGTGATTTCCTCAGCGAATACGGCCAGGAGGAAACCGGCGCGCTGGTCGCGACGATCGACCTCGCGCGCGCCGCCAAGCACCGTGCCGGCATGGGCTTCTTCCGCGACCGCCGCCCGCAGCTCTACGGCCGCATCTGCCAGGATATCTGAACTGGCCGAACGCTATCTCGTCGCGCTGGGATCGAACCGGCGCCATCACCGCCTGGGGTGTCCCGAAGCCGTACTGCGCGCGGCCTTCGCGGCGCTCGACGGCAAGGGGCTGAAGCTCAAGGCGGTGTCGGCGGTCGTCGCCAGCCGCCCGCTCGGCCCGTCGCTGCGCCGCTACGCCAACGCTGCGGCGGTGGTGAAGAGCAAGCTTGCGCCCGATGAGTTGCTCGACCGGCTCAAGGCCATCGAACAACGCTTCGGCCGCCGCATCGGCGGGCGGCGCTGGGGCGCCCGCGTGCTGGACCTCGACATCGTGCTGTGGAGCGGCGGCGCCTGGTCCTCGCCCCCTCTCACCATTCCGCATCCCGCATTCCGCACCCGCCGCTTCGTCCTGGGGCCGGCCGCGGCGATAGCCCCGCGCTGGCGCGACCCGCTGACCGCGCTGACGGTGCGCCATCTCCTAGCCCGCTTGACCCGGCCGCGCCCTCTCCCTATCGGCACCTAGCGGTGAGGGCCCTTAGCTCAGTCGGTAGAGCAACTGACTTTTAATCAGTAGGTCGCTGGTTCGAACCCAGCAGGGCTCACCAAAAATCAAGGACTTGGGGGAGATTAGGTCCTTGATTTTTCCGCCAGGGTAACAGCCTAGGAAACCTGGAGCGGCATCTTGGCAAATATCGTCTTCCTGGTGGGGCCGGCGCTAGTGTCGACTTTGGCCCTTTCCGGTCGGAAGTGACCTCGCACACCAGATCGAAGACCAGTTGCGCAGCGACCAGGAGGCGCAAGGCGGCCCGATCCTCGATTCCTTGAGTCACCAAGGCTATGGTGATGTGCATGATCGGGCTGTGCGACGGATAATCAATGGTCGGGGTTCCTTTGTCACTTTCAACTATGATCGCTGCATCGAACAATTCTTGCTTAATTGGGCACAGGATGCGCTCAGTCAAAGCGAGGTAGGTGCTGCTAAGCTGGTTATGCAAATCCGGTGCTGCACGCCTTCGTACAGACTGGCCAGCTACCCCTTCTCCAGCAGGGCGCGCGAGTAGAGATAGGATTTGGAGATCAGTCGGCGCGCATGACCTGGCAAGCTACGCAGCAGATAAAGACTTTCACCGAAGAGCCGGAGAGCGGCCACGGGGCGCGTGTCAGGTCGGTGATGGCTGCTGCCGACGTCATCGTATTTCTTGGGTTTCAGTTTCATCGGCAGAACATGGAAATCCTCTTCCCGCGAGGACAACAGCCGGCGAAAAGAATTTATGGTACTACCTTCGGGATGTCACCGCGGGCCTGCGCAAGGCTCGAAAAGTCGATGAAGGACGGTGGGAACGTGTTCAGGTTTGCGGACATGAGGTGCCCTGATTACTTGCAGGCCAACTACGAAGAGATCTTCGAACATTAGCAAAGAAAACCCCCGCCGAAGCGGGGGCCAGGGTGTTGCTGATCAGGTGGAAACGCCGCTCTCGCCGTCGACTTCGCGTTTCCGCTCGGGTTCCGGGAAACGCGACGATGTTGTCATTCTGGCGAGCGATCACCTCGTTTCCCCACCTCGTAGCCCGGCGCCCCAGCCGCACGCTGTCGCGCGCCGACCAGGTAAGACGGATCGGGGTGCCCAGGCTGTCCAACTCGATCAGGACACGGCCGCCTGGAGTGACTTCGATCAGCGTGATGTCGTCAACGAAGAAGGCGGGGACTGCGTAGCGCTGGCTCATGAAACGGCGAGGAATCTGTGGGTCCTTCGCGGTCGGTGTCCTGACGACTGGCTCATCGCTTTTTGGGAGGCTGCCGGCTTCGATCATGAAATCGGCCGCAGCTGGGGTTTGCATGCCGTATACAACGGCCTTGTGCGCCAGGTACGAGCGCCAACGTAAGGTAGTGCAACAGCAAGATTGGCGGTCCGGAGACCAGATGACCCCAAATGACACGGCATTATTGGAGCCCGGATGGCGCGAGAGATGGTGCGAGGTTGGCGACACCAACCTCCACGTGATCGAGGCAGGCCGCGCTGGAAACCCAATGTTCGTGATGCTTCACGGATTTCCCGAGTTCTGGTGGGCCTGGCGCTATCAGATCACGCCGCTCGCCGAAGCCGGCTTCCATGTCGTGGCGCCCGATCTGCGCGGATACAATCTCAGCACCGCGCCACAGAACGTCTCCGCCTATGGTCTTGAGATACTAGCCGAAGACATCGTCCGGCTTGCCGAGGCACTCGGCTCGGAGCGTTTCTATCTAGCGGGGCACGACTGGGGCGCGGTGATCGGATGGGTCGTTGCGGCCTGTTATCCTGAGCAGGTCATGAAAGCCGTGCTGATCAGCGGACCTCATCCAGAAGCCTGGGTCGAGCAAATCTACAGGAGCCCGGCGCAACTCCTGCGCAGTTGGTACGTCGGCTTCTTTCAGTTGCCTTGGCTTTCCGAGAGGATCCTTGGCGCGTTCAATTTCGCGAGGCTTAAGGCCGCGCTGCGGCGAAGCGCGAAAGAGAACACCTTCTCATCGCAGAAGCTCAAACCTTATGTCGGAGCCTGGGCTCGGCCAGGGGCGCTATCGTGCATGCTGGCCTATTATCGTGCTCTTCGCAGGCCCTTGAAACGCCTGCCGTCACACCAGATCAAAACGCCGGTAGAAGTCATTTGGGGCAATAAAGACCGATTTCTCGGCAGAGGGTTGATGGAAGCAAGCCTCGCCCGGTGCGCCGCAGGACCCCTCACAGTCATCGACGACGGAACGCATTGGCTTCATCTGGAACAACCGGAGTTGATTGCCGAGCACTTAGTGGATTTAATTGGATCGCATCCGAAACCGATTTCGTAAATCGAGCGTTATAGGTCTTCGATCGAAGGCCGCTTGGTCCAATCACCCGCTTGGAAAATGCGAGTACCAGTCCACTCCATCGCGCTCAAA
The DNA here is from genome assembly GCF_019075875.1 of Novosphingobium sp. G106. NCBI lineage: Bacteria > Pseudomonadati > Pseudomonadota > Alphaproteobacteria > Sphingomonadales > Sphingomonadaceae > Novosphingobium > Novosphingobium sp. G106. The sequence continues at coordinate 5,306,925 of NZ_JAHOOZ010000001.1, forward strand.
GTCGAATTCGAACAGCATAAGTGACGAATGTTTAATGCCCGTAGCATTGACCATGACAGGATTGTCATTAGACCCGGAATATCCAAAATGGAGGAAATTATCGTGAGCGTCGAACCTACAGATCCGGGTCTTCTTGAATTGGCAACCGAACTTACGGTGGCCTGGCTTGCAAACCCGAACACCCGAGCCTCGGCCGAGGAAGTCCCCGCTTTTCTGCAATCAATGCATGGTGCTGTAACCGCGCTGGCCGCCCCCCAAACCGCAATGGAAGAAGCCGCATCAGCGAAGGAATATGTTCCTGCCGTTACGGCCCGTCGGTCGCTCGCCTCGAAAGAACACATCATCTCGCTGATCGACGGCAAACCTTACAAGACGCTCAAGCGTCACCTGTCAGGCCATGGCCTTACGCCCGCCGAATATCGCGATCGCTACGGCCTGAAGGCTGACTATCCAATGGTGGCAGAAGCCTACGCCGAGATGCGCCGCGGACTTGCCAAGAAAATTGGGCTTGGCCGCAAGCCAGGTACTAAGCTGATCCCGAAATCTGCTGTAAAGCCAGCAACAAAGGCTAAGGCTCCACGTTCGGCCAAGCCGTCGACTTCTCAAGGCGCGCTCCAGTCCTGACTATGCTTGCAGTCGACGTGGTGCACGTTTTCATCATCGTCGACTGCCCGTCGTGTGAGTCCAAACTCGCCGACTTTGCGGTCATTCCCGGGGCGAAAACCGTTAACTGTTAGCAGCCGTTGGTTCAGCCGGCATAATCAGCGTTCAGCGCATTCTTTCAGCCTGCAGCTTCGTACTCGCGAGAACGCGCAGTACGTTCGTCCGGAAGGTACAGCGCGCGATCGGCTCCCAATATGCGACGGGATCGATGTGCAGGATGGTGGTCGCTTCGAGGTTAAGTTTAGTCCCACCATTCGGCAGTGGCGTAAGCACATAGCGCGTATTGCCGGTCACCACATATCCGTAGAGGTGCGGTGACCGCGCAGCGGGTAAGCTAGCCCCGCTAAGCCGGGCATGCCGGGCGAAAGTTCGATCGGTTTGTCGCTGGTCACGACGCGTTCCGCGCCGACGGATTCTCGCCTATCTCGCTCACGCCGAACTGAGCGTGGGCGAGATCGCGTCCCGCTTTGCCATTTCCAAGCCGCCGGTTTCGCAGCATCTTGCGGTGCTGGAAAATGCGGGCTTGGTCGAGAGTGAGAAGCGCGGTCAGTTCGTGTTCTACCGGCTTGTGCCAGACAATCTGGTGAACACGCTCAATGGTTATGTCCAGGAGGTGTGCCCAGTGTCACGGCCGCTCAAAGCGGAAAGCGCCGAGATTGCTCGCAAGGGTTCGAAGCGCGGCAGCTGATTGGTTTCGCAGAAGGTGCGCATGGCGATCGTCGCCGATATAGCGGCCGTTCGAGCGCAGCGAACTCCTGAAAACCGGACGTTCATTCAATGAAGCCGCTGTCCGCACGTTGCGGTGGGTCGCATGTCGAAAGGCAGCGACCGTCCCCTGTCATTTTGCTGCGGCCATCCCGCGCGGCGAAAGCGTCGCGGTCTGCACGCGCGTGCGCCATCCGCCCCGCGTGTACAACAGCCATGTCAGCGTCGCCGAGGCGACCGAGCTGACCGGGAAGGACCACCACAACGCATCGCCGCCGAGTGACGGATGGAGCAGGAAATAGAAGCCGAGGCGGATCGGATAGAGCGCGAGCGTCTGGATGACGAGCGGTGCCAGCACCACGCCGTAAGCGCGCATCGTACCCGACAGCACCATCATCGCTCCCATGATGATGTAGGACCAGGTTACGGTGTGCTGGATATGCTGGGCAATCGGCAGGGCAGGGCTGTCACCGCCGAGAAAGAGCGCCAGCAATGGGTGCGAAGCCAGTACGATCAGGCCGGCAAGCAGGCCGGTCATGGCCAGGTTCGTCAGCATGCCGATGCGGGTGATTTCGTTCACGCGGTCGTGATGGCCTGCGCCGATGTTCTGCGCGACCATGGCGCTGACCGCGGTCCCGATGGCAAAGGCGGGCATCTGCAGGTAGTTCCACAGCTGCATCGAGGCGCTGTAGGCCGCCGTGGCATTGAGACCCTCGCGGTTCACGAGGCCGATCACGACGACCTGCGACGAGGAAATCAGCAGCATCTGCGCGCCCATCGGCAGGCCCTTGCCGACGATGTAGGCGAGGTCATCCTGGCGAGGGATCAGGTAGCCGAGTTCCGGCCCGCGCAGGCGCAGCGGCAAGTCGTGGCCGTAGAGCCGGTAGAGAACGAGAATGACCCCGGCAAAATTGGCGAGGCCCGTCGCCGCCGCCGACCCGGCGATGCCGAGCGCGGGCAGCGGCCCGAAACCACGGATCAGCAACGGGTTCAGCACGATGTCGAGCGCCACCGTGAGGATCATCGAATAGAGCGGCGTCTTCGAATCGCCCGTGCCGCGCAGGCCCATGCCGAGGATCATCGACAACGTGCCGAAGGGCATGGTCGCGAATACCACGCGCAGGTAGGCCTTTGCCTCCTGAAGGCTTCCCTTGGGTGTCGCGAGGAGATGAAGAAGGCGGGGTGAGAAGAACCAGCCGAGCGCCGCAACCAGAGTCGCCACGATCACGCAGAAGCCCACCCCGCTGCCGAAGGTTCGGCGTGCCGCGGCGATGTCGCGAGCACCGAACAACTGTCCCACGCGGACCGTGGTGGCATTGCCGAGGCCGAAGACGGCTGCGAACAGCAGGAACATCACGACATTGGCATTCGCCGTAGCTGCCAGAGCGCTTTCGCCGATCAGACGGCCGACCCAGATCGAATTGATCGATCCGTTGAGCGTCTGGATCACGTTGCCGATCAGCATGGGGATCGAAAAGCCGATCAGGGTGCGCAGGATCGGTCCCTCGGTCAGGTCGCGGTGCCGCGACCGAGGATTTTCGGCGCTATCGGTTTGGTTGCTGTCGCTCACCGCCATCCCGTGTCGCCGAACCGGTTTTCGCGCAAGCCAGCTTCAAGAATAAATTCAAGATTTGGACAAAATTCCGTCGCTTTCGCTTCGGCCGGCCCGACCATCAAGACATCCGGCGGCGCTGACCTGATCTCAAGCCACGATCTCTCCGATCGTCTTGTTGGTTTCCATGGATTTCGTGCCCCAGCGATCGACGGAAACGCCCATGATCTGCTGGCAGGTCAGGCCGACGCGGCTGACTGGCGTACCCACGCCGTCGACGAAGAGTCCCGACTTCGCCCTGCCGCCGGCCGTGCCGGCCAGCATGATCGGGATGTTGTCGATCGTGTGGAACTTGGCGAATTCGGTTTCCGAATGCGCGAGGATCAGCGAGTTGTCGAGCAGGGTGCGGTCGCCTTCCTTCACCTTGTCCATCGCGCCAAGGAAATAGACCCAGGCCTCCATGATCTTGGTGAGGAAATACGTCGCGTTCGGCTGGTAGCCGAGGCGATTGTCCAGCACTTCCTCATGGGTGAGCTGGTGATGGGTGATCGTGCTGCCGATCCGTGTCAGCGACGAAGCGCCGTTGTTGAACATCATGTTGTAGACGCGGGTCTGGTCGCAGGCGAGCGCCATGACCAGGAGATCGGTCATGACCTCGTGATTCTTCATGACGTCCTCAATATCGCCGCTGACCTTGAGTTCGGGCGGCGCACCCTTGGGGACGACGCAGGCCTGCAACGGTTCCGGCTTGGTAAGCTCGACGTCGAGCTGGTTCTCGAGCTGGCGGATCGACGTGTAGTACTGGTCCAGCTTCTGCTTGTCTGCAGCGCCGACCGCGGCCTCTAGCGCCTTGCGCTGCTCGGTCACCGCCGAAAGCACGCTGCGCCGCGCCATCGCCGTCGGATCGGGAACGAAGGTCGCGCTGTTGGGATCCTTGAAGCCGGCCCCGAACAGGCGCTGGTAGAGCGCCACGACCGAGGTCTCCGCCGGGTTGAGGTTGCCGCCGCCGCGGCCGGAAATGGAGTTGCGGGGATCGCCGATCGCCGAAACGTCAAGCGAGCTGAAGCGGCTGCGCTTTCCGATTACGTCGCCGATCGTCACGTCGAGGCTCTCGCCCGGAAGCCCGCGCTCGGCCGTCAGCGCACGGCCGGTGCGAATGGCCGGTCCGCCGGTCGCGTGGGGCAGGTTGGGCGCGCCGTCCAATGGCACGTTGAAGTTGCCCATGACGCTGATCCTGCTCTGGAACTCCTTGATCGGCTCGAGTTCCGGCTTGAGGTCGTAGTTCGCACCCGGCTTCGTGGGGAACCATCGGTTCGGGTTGACGCCAAGGCCCCAGAACCAGGTGCCGAAGCGTACCGGAACCGGTGCGCCTGTCGCCGCCAGGGCCTGGCCGTTGCCGTCTAGGAAGGCGTCGAGCAGCGGCACACCCACCACCACGGCGGCGCCGTTCATCATGCCTTTCAGAGCGCTGCGGCGGCTGAGATCGTATGCCATGGACCTATATTCCTTCTCGCTTTAGTTGCTCGCCATGCTGACGTGGGCTGGCGCGGCTTCCAGGGGCTTGCTGACGACGCGATAAGCCTCGGGCATCGTCGCGACCTGGAGGAACAGCGCGCGGATGTTGTAACCGGCGGCGCCAAAACGCTGATCCAGCGGCTCGACCAACGACGAAACGTCGTCGCTCGACCGGCCCGTGGCGTAAGATATCGCGCGCATCGCGACGCATTGCGTCGTGCTCGGGCTCTCGGCCATCGTCTTGCCCAGTCCGCTGGCGCCCAGGAACGTCGCGCCGTCCATCATTCCGGCCGTATCGATCGGCGCGTCGTTCTCGGTCTTGCGGAACATGCCGATGCCGTCGAAGCGTTCGAGCGACAGGCCGATCGGATCGGTAATCTTGTGGCAGCCAGAGCAGGACGGATCAGTTGCGTGCGCCATGAGCCGGATGCGTGCGGTCGGCTTGGCCTTGTTGGAGGTGTCCTGCACCGCGGTGAAGTTCACGTTCCCTGGCGGATTGGGGACCGGCTCGCACATGAGAAGCTCGCGAATGGCGCGGCCGCGCAAGGTCGGCGAACTGCGCCCGGCGTGCGAGTAGAGCGCCAGGAAGCCTGCCTGGCCGAGCAGTCCGGCGCGATCGTCGCCGGGTGCGAAGTCGTAGGGCTCCCAGCCGGCTGCCTGCTTGACCTGGGCCTGGTAGAGGCCGCCGAGCGATCGCGTCATGTAGGTGTGCGGGGTTGTGAAAAGCTGACGGTAGTCGCCGTTACGGGCTAGCAGGTGGCCGGTAATCGTTCGCAGCATCTGCTCGGGCAGTGCCTGCGCCACGTCCTGGTTGAAGTAGGGATAGATCAGCGGGTCTTTCGACAGCTCGTCGAACTTCTCGAACAGAAGCATGTCCGCGAAGAAGGCCCGCACGCCCTGTTCGAAGCGCGGCGACTTGACCATGCCGTCGGCGATCTCGTTGAGCCTGGCCGGGTCGGTGAGCGATCCGTCCTGGGCGGCCTTGAGCAACCGGTCGTTCGGCGTCGTGTTCCACAGGAGGAAGCTGAGGCGCGCGGCCCGCGAGTAGTTGTCCAGCCGCAGCCCGCCGGGATTGGCCGGGTCGGGCTCTGCCGTCTCGACTATGTAGAGGAACTGGGGCGACACGAGCATCGATGCCAGCGACAGTTCCAGCCCCTTGTAGAACGATTTGGTCGGCCCGGCGCCATCGCTTGCCAGCTTGACGTAGAACGCTTCTTCGACCCGCGAAAGCGGACGGCGAAACAGGTAGCGGCCGAGCGGCGAGAGCACTTGCGCAGCGCAGGCCGGATCGGCCATCGCGGGATCCTTGGGAGTGCAGGACACGAACTGCGCGCGGCGTTGTTCGCCAAAGACCTGCGCGGCGACATTGCGACCGATCCCGTCGAACTGCTCGATCCCGGCGGGCGATATGCTCGCGTCGGCCGCGCCGTTGGCGATCAGCTCGTGCACGGGACGCACGATCGGCTCGACCTTGCCGGCTACGATCACGTCCGGCCCGAAAATGTCGGCGATCGTGTTGCGGTACTGGGCCTCGGTCATGCGCCGCATCGCCACGATCTTGGCGCTGGATAGGGCCAACGTCTGTGTCGGAGCGGTGTCGACGGCGGCGGATTTCGGCGCGTCGCCGGCGGCACAGCCGACCAGAGCCAATGAGAGAGCGGCAACGCTGCCGAAAACGAGGCAGTTCAAACGGTTCATCGGTGTCATCTTCTCGCAGCGGTCCGGGCGGCCGGAATGTCGTTGACGAAGGCGGGGATGGCGCTGAGCTGGAAGGCGCTGGATATGCCGTGACACTGGCCGGTCTTGGGGTCCTTGAGCCCGTCGGCCATCCTGCGTAGCGTCTTCATATAGGACGCACAGTCGATGCCGGCGACCAGCGCGGTGCCAGCACCGCCGAGCGCTTCGGCCTCGATGACGTCGAACAGCGGGCGATAGCCCCCGAGCATGCCGGTGACGCTGCCGTCCGACTGGAACTGTAGCCGAAGCCGGGCCTTGGCGAAGCGATACTGTCCGCGATTGCCACGGATATCCCGTGCTCCGCCCTGTCCCCAGGTCTGCGCGAGCGCTATGTCTCCCGGATCGGTGGTCAGCACGCCGTTGACGATACGAGCATGGAGCACGTTGCGGTGGCGCGGTTCGGTGTCGTCGATCGTGAAGGACGAGCCGCGCAGGAACTTGCCCTTGCTGTCCGCGGCAGGCCGATCCGCCGTGTTGGCGTAGATTACCTCGACGTCGTTGTCGTTCTGCAGGCTATCGACGCCGCGCAGCAGGATGACCTGGGTCCACTCACCGGAGCTGTGGAACTGCTTCATGCCGGTCTGGATGTCGTTGGAAATGCCGTCGACGCCCCGATATTCGAGCGTGCAGCCGAGCGCGCGATACTCCTGATTGTCGATGCCCTTCTCGCCGTTGGGCGTGACGAAGTCCTCATGATCGCAGGTGTCGGCTTTGGACCCGCCGTCGAGGTCGAGGCCCCACGACATCTTGCTCTGCACCGTGGGTGTGAGTGGGTGATCGAACATGTCCGGTTGCGAGCAGATGTTCGTGCCGTTGGGGCCGAAGGCGTAGGCGTGCCAGCGCTGGGTCAGTTCCTGCTCGTTCTCCTTGAGCGCAAGCCGCTGGCGTTCTGCCGGGGCCTGCGTATTCAGGTAAACGTCGCGCAGGCGCGGGGCCGGGCCGGTGGGGCAGGCGTCCTTGCCCATGACCACGGGAGGGTAGAACCCCTCGACGACGAAGCCCATGACCCCGTCTGCCGGCGGTGAGGGCAATCGCATCGGTCGAGGCGCGGCGGATGCCGGCGCCTGTTGCAGTTCGGGCGCGCCCACGCCGAACGCGAACGCGCCTGCCACCGCGGCAGCGAGTAGCCCGTTGCGGATCGTGCGGTGCTTCATCCCTCTGGACAATTCGGCTGACGATTCCATGCTCGTCTCCCCTGGTTCGTGCCCTGTCGTCATGGCCTGAGGACCGCTGCGCCTGTCGGCATGTCGGTCACGTCCGGCCCTTGTGCGACGAAGACGGACTTGCCGCGGTAAAGCCATTGCGGCGCATCGGCCTGACGGTCGATGGTCCAGTCGCCTACGCCCGCACTGCCGAGCGCGCCCGGGAAAGGCCGCCAGCTTGCGCAATCGTCGGCGCAACTGCCCGTGTACAGCAGCCGGCCTTCCTTCTGGACGAAGGCATAGGCTCCGCCCACGAAGGCGGCCGACACGTTCACCGGCGCGGCGACCTTGGGGACCGGGGGGCACGTATTTCAGGCTGTTCCAGACCTTGTCGTTCGCACCGTCATATGCGGCTGCTCCCGGCGCCTCGCCCTTGCGGACGAAAACCATATGCCAGCCCTTGTAGACCCATTGCGGTCCCTGAGGCCCGTCGATGATCGTCCAGTCCGGCGCCTTCTGGTTCTGGATCATGGCGCTCGACGGTGCTGCCGGCGCCGCGCCGCCCGCTGCAATCGCCCCTGCCGTTGCGGCCGCCAGGCGATTGCGATCGCCGAACCCTTGGGGGAACATGATGTTGGCTTTCGAGCCCGGCGGGGCGAGCAGGGGCTGCCACGCCTCGGTGCAGGCAGCCTGGCAATATTTCGAGGTATCGGCAACGGCGCGCAGCAGTGTGCGCATGTCCATGCCGTAGAGTGTGCGGCCATCGGCGTCGGTGTAGACCTGTATGTTGCCTACGGTGCCCACCTTGACGCCCGGCGGATAGTCGCTGGTCGTCGCAGCGGGGATCGGCAGGTCGGCCGGCTGCGCATGCGCTGCCGTGCCCGAAAGCAGAATTGCCGCGATCGCAAAACCCAATCGCATTTGTTTCGCCCTCCTGGCGCAAGGTCTCGAAAGCCTTGCGTCTCTCCCGAAAGCGGTTGCCTGCAGCGCATGCGACCGCCTCATGAGGGCATTTATAATTCAAAATTTTAATCAGTCAACTTTTGAATCATATTGACGATAGCTTGACGACGCAGGTCGAGGGCGCGTCAGGTCGAGCGAAGGGCGGTCTGCATATCGGAGAGGATTCGCGCGCAAATTCGCAGTTCCTTGGGCTTGTAGTGGCCCAGTGCTTCCGTCACCAATCCGACAAGCCCATTGCGGACTTCCTGCAGCGTCTCTTCGCCGAGAGGCGTCAGCGCGAGCTTGCTGCGGCGACGGTCGCGCTCGCCCTGCTCGCTCACGATAAGTCCTGCGGCACTGAGCTTGCCCAGCTCGAACGACACGAGGCTGCGGCCGATGTTCAGGGTCTCCGCAAGCTCGTGCGGATGATTGAGCCCGATTGCGATCAGGTTGATCACCCAGGTGCCGCGCGGGCCCAGGTCGTAGCGATCGGTAACCGCACCGGTAGCCAGGCTGAGGGGGCCGGAAGCAAACGCCATGTTGTGAGCCAGGAACGCGATGTCGCCCCAGGTCAGAGGTGAGTTGTCGAGCTTGCCGGTGCGTAAATTCTCGATCCGCGCCATCAGGCGGTCGCGGGCATCCTTGGATTCTGTTGTTCCCACAGGTCTTTCGCTATTTACGGTGCGGCGCGAACGAAGAGCAGACAGCTCCTGCGTTGACCGGCCCATTGAGTAGTTGGCAGGCGCCGCATCCCGGCTGCCCTGCTGTGAAGAATGTGCAGACCGAGCAATGCTTGGCCTGATCGCTCGATGCCTCGGCATATCCCAGCGAACGCCGCCGGCTCTTCTGGCTGAGAGGCAAGGTCGCCGGATCGTAGCAGGCGGCATTTTGTGCCCGCGCGCCGCCGATACCAATCACGGCGGACAATACGCCCACTGCGGCCGACGTCAGTATGCGGCGACGATCAACCTTCATGATGCTCCTTCGCCGGCCTGCCGGCCTTCCATAACGGCGCTAGGCCGCATCGACAACTTGGCAATCGCGCGACGCCGGGTGGGGTGCGCCGGCAGCGTTGCTAGGGCTTGGGTTGACGGAACTGGTCATGGCAGCCCTTGCAGGCGCCGCCGAGATTGCGTGCGGCGGCACGGATCGCGGCGACATCGCCGCCATTGGCCGCGTTCTGGAATGCGGCGGCCTGCGCCGAGAAGTCGTCCTGGGCTCGGCGGAACCCGGCCGCGTTCGTCCATATCTCAGGCTTTGCGGCAGTCTTTATGCCCGGCTGCGGCCCGGTGCCGGCGGGGAACCAGCCGTACATGGCCTGGGCAGCACCCCGGATCTGGCGGGCGGATATCTGGATCAGCATGGTTTGCGGCGTCGATGAGCGCAGGCCGTCGTTCACCGCCTTGAATGCCGCGCCCAGCTCGCGCAAGCCATCGACGCGCGTGCGAACCTGGTCGGCCGGCGCGGCGAGCAATGGCGCGGCAATTCCCGCCAGCACGAGCGATGCGAGGATTCGGGAACGTCGCGAAGACGGCATGGTCAACTCCTTCACGTGCCTTCCGCTGCCGGCGCGGAGCGGCGATGGCTAGGGTAACAAAACTACGCGCCGCGAGGGTCGGGCCGCAAGAGCCGAACCGCTGGCTCCTGCGCCCGGCCCGCTTGCAGCGCTTGCATATCAACGTGAGCCAAAGGCGACCCTGAGATTGATGCCGAACTCGCGCGGCTCGTTCACGGAAATGCCGATATAGGGGCTGAGGACCGGCGAGGCTCGCCCGCCTACGGGCAGTCCCGAGAAACTCGTCGACTGGGGCGCGCTGTTGCGCGTGAGCACGACCAGCTTGTTGAAAAGGTTCTTGCCGTAGAGCGTAAGTTCCCAGTCACCGCTGCGCGACCGCAGCCCGAGGTAGCCGTTCAGCAAGCCATAGGAACCGATGTCGTCGAACGGGTTGTTAGGATCGTTGGCGGTCTTGCCGTTCCAGGAGAACAGCCCGCGGGCGAAAGCCTCGGAGCCGCCAGCGAAGTCGAGCGACAGCGTGTAATCGAAATGGGCGACGCCGCTCCATACCGGCGAGAACGAAGAACGCGGGCTTCCCGTGCAGATCGCCAGATGGTTGATGGCATAATTGGGGATCGCCTGGAGCTGAGCCACCGTCGGCGGTGCTGCAAGCTGATCGGGCACGCCGTCGCCGTTGAGATCATTGCACGGCAGCACGCCATTGCGGATCTTGCCCAGCGCATAGTTGAGCGTGCCGCCGATGTTGAAGTGCGGTGTCGCCTGGAAAGATGCCTCCGCCTCGACACCCCGGGCGCGCACCTTGGTTTCAGCGACGAAGTTGAACGCGGTCCCGCCCGAGGCCACGCTCGCGATCGGCGCGGCCGGATTCGCGGGGTTCTGCGCGAAGGAGAGATAGTAGATCGTCGAGTTGGGATGGAACGGATAGTTGTTGAAGTCCTGCTGGTAAGCAGAGACGTTGAGACGCGCCCGGTGATCGAGGAAATCCGCCTTGAAGCCGATTTCGAAGGATTTCGAGGTCTCCGGAGACTGATGCGTGAAATCGGTCTCACGCTGCGACTGGTTTACGCTGAAATCGCCGACCGCGACCGAGCCCGGCCGCCACGATGTGCCGAAGCTGGCATAGGCCATGAGGTTCTGGTTGAACCTGTGCTTGAGCGAGACGCTGTAGATCCAGTGTTCGAACGAGTCCGGCGGCGGGTTCGCGGCGGGACTGGCCACTCCGTTGATCGTCAGCACCTGAACCATGTCGTAGCTGATATGCCGCGCGCCCCCCGAGATTTCGGTGTTCTCGCCCAGATGCGCGGTCAGGTTGGCGAAGTAGCTTTTCTCCAGGGTGGCCGACCCTTGGCGGATCTGGGTCTGGATCAGGCGGAAAGACGGCGCGGTGACGATCGTGTTGTTGGTCAACGTGGTCCCGCTGCCGTTGGCCGGCATTGAATCGAGCTTGTTGTAGAAATAGCCGGCCACGTAGTCGAACATGTCGGCGATGCGATCCTCGTTCTGCAGGCGGATTTCGTGGCTGCGGCTGGTCGACAGCGACAGGGTGTCGCCACGGATCACCTGTGTCGGGAAGATGTTCGCCGCATCGGAATCGGCTCCCTTCGACAGGGTGGACGAGTCGGTCTTGGAGCCGACATAGATCAACCGTTGTCCGGCATAGCGCAGCTGCGCCTGCCAGTTCCAGATCTTGAACTGCTGGTGGTTTTGCGTGGGGGATTTCGCGTAGGCCAGCCTGTCGCTCGGATCGATATGCACTGCGCCATCGGCGGAGCCCGGAACCACGTTGGCGAACGATTCAACCTGGCCGAACTGCTGCGTCCGGCGGTCGGTGGACTGATAGCTGCCCGACATCGACAGAAAGTCGAATGGTTCGAAACGGACGGCCGCGCGACCCGACAGGGTATGGTCATAAGGGTTGAGCGAGCTGAGCAGGCTGCGCACGCGGTTGCCCTGGTTCTCCTCTATCACGCCGGCCAGGCGGATCGCGAGCTTGTCGGCGATGATCGGGACGTTGAGCGCGCCGTTATAGTTCCAGCCGTGAATGTCGTTGACGGTCGCATTCGAATATCCGCCCGCCTCGTCTAGGTCGGGCCGATGCGTCGTGATCGTGATCGACCCCGAGGGAGATGCCCGGCCGCGCAGAGTTCCCTGGGGCCCCCGCAGAACCTCGATCTGGCCGATGTCGTACATCGAGTTGAAGATTGTGCCCGAGGATATCGGAGCGTCGTTGAAATAGTATTCGATCGTGCCGCTGTTGCCGCTCACGTTGACGTCGAAATTGACGCCGCGGACCGAGGATACGGTGCCTATGCCATTGGTGTTGTTCCGCATCTGCAGGCCCGGGACGACCTGTTGGATATCCTCGAACTTGCGCAGGTTGAGCTTGGCGATCGAGTCCGCAGTCACCGCGTTCACCACGATCGGGACGTCCTGCAGCACTTCGTCGCGGCGACGGGCCGACACGATGATCGCCGGATCGTCGGCGGTGGTCTGGGCTGGATCGTCGGTCGCCGCGCTTTGCCCGAAGGCGGATTGCGCGAAAGCGAGTGAGCTCGCGCCGACCAGCGCGAACATGCGGAATGTTTTCATGTTTTCCCCCTCCTCAGGTCGGCGTGCCGCGGCGGTTCGCCGTCGACCTTCTCCCGACTATCGATTGTTTATTGCCCGCCTCCTCGCGTGCCCTGCCGTGGAAAGTGCGTGTTCAGACTGAATGAAACCCTTGCGGTGCGTCAAGCAAAAAGGTTCAAGATTTTAAACATATGGGTTCAAAATTTTAATTACTATGGCTAGCGTGCGGCATGCTTTGCGCGTCGTACGCCCTTTGCCGACATCGCTCGCTTCGCAAACCGCGTCGAACCGTGGCAGAATGCAGGGCCCGATCCGGCGGAGACGCGCGAGCATGATAGGGCTGGTGCCAGTCGCGATCGTCTTGTCCTTTTCGGCGGCGGCAAGCGCACCGATCGTTCCTGCCCCGGGGCGGGTGGAATGTGCCGACCCGCGGGCCGCCGCGCACTACGATCGCGGTCTCGACCTCTACCGCAACGGGCAGTTTGCGCTCGCGATCCTCGCGTATGATACTGCGCTTCGGTTGCGCCCCGACTTCGCCGAGGCCTATCAGAACCGTGGGGCGGCCCATGACGCCGACGGCCAGCCAAAGCGGGCCCTGGAGGACTATGACCACGCGCTGCGGCTGACGCCCGACTGGCCCGAGTGGCTGTATGACCGCGGGCTCGCCTGGCGTCACGCCGGCGAACACGATCGCGCACTCGCCGACTTCCGGCGCGCGCTCGAACTCAGGCCCGGTTTCGTCGCCGCACTCCTTGAACAGGGGATCGTGCGGTACGAACGGCGCGATTTTGCGGGGGCGATTGTGGACTATTCAGCGGCGATCGCGCTGCAGCCAGGCCTTGCCGAAGCCTTCAACAACCGCGCGCTCGCCTATCTGAAGCTCGGCCGTTACGACCTCGCCCAGCCGGATTTCGATCGCACGATCCGGCTGCACCAGTATTACGGCAACGCGCTCATCAACCGTAGCCTCGGCGCCATGACGGCGCCGCCGCTGGCCTGCGCCGCGCCCGTTCCATAGCCGGCGCCTAGGGGGCGGTGTCGTAGTTGATTGCGGCGATGTCGAGAATCTCCTGCCGATCTTCGCGCACGATGTGGCCGGCGCCGATCGCGGCATCGAGCGCGGCGGTGAAGCGCTTGAGATAGTCGTCCTTGCCGCCCGGATAGAGTTTGGCGAGTTCGGCTTTGGTCATCGGCGCACCGCTGCCGCCGAGCATGCCGATGAACGAGTTGGGATCACCCTTGCCCGAGAGTCGGATCGTGGGCACGTCGACCCACGGGGTCCGCACGCCGCCGCGTGCCAGACCGTTCGCGTCGAGTGACAGCGTCGCGGTTTCGCCGGCTTTGCCGCCGCTCTCCAGCTCGAGCCGGGGCGTGCTCGCCGGAGCCCGGCCGCTGCTCACCCAGCCGCCGAGCGCGGCGATCGCCGCCTCCACCACGTAGTGATGCGGCATCCCCGGGTTGAGCGGCACGGAGAGCTTGCCCATCATGGAATCGGTCGTCGGCACGAAGGCCTTGGCAAGCGCCGCGATTGGCGCATGTCCCGAATCGATGAAAGCACCCCCGAACAGGTAGTTGTCGGCGTGTGACGTTCCGGCGACTTCCCATACGCGCAGCTTCGCATTGTCCGGCTGGCGCGCGGCGTGATAGCCGGGCAGCCGCGCGCCGAGCAGGTCGGTCTCGGTGATGAGCGTCAGCAGCGGCACGCGCAGGTCGGTGCGGAAGCGGAGATCGTTGGGCACCGAGGTCGGCGCGCCGGCCACGCGCGTACCGTCGATCGCCGCGCCGCTGCCGAAGCGCGAATGGATGAAGAAGCCGTCGTAGGCGCGCGCCAGCGGATCGATGGCGTTGACGTAGGTGACGAGGAAGGCTGCCGACTGCGATTCGCCGATGCCGATGACATGGCGGGGCGCGAGCGGTCCGAGCAGGCCGCTGGCTTTGGGCGCCTTGAGCAGCGCTCCTACCTGCGAGAAGAGATCATACGAATAGGCGTCGCCCGGGTGCGACAGCTTGCCGTAGCGTGCGGGATCGACCTTCTTGAGCGGGGTGCCCTGGCCCATGATCGAATTGCCGCCTTCGACACCGACCTGTTGGGCCGAGACGCCGACATAGGCATAGCCGCGGCGAAGCATCTCGCGGTGGGCAACCATATAGTCGGCAGGGGTATCCTGACCGGCGGTGACGTTGAACCATTCGACCAGCACCGTGCCGTTGAACTTGGCCGGATCGCTGGGCCGCAGCACGACGACGCGCGTGGTGTAGGGCGCGGTCGCCGCAGCCTGCGCGCGCCACATGCCGTCTGACGTCGGCGGGCCGGGAAGGCGATAGGAGGTCGCCGTGCCGGACACGAAGTATTCGTCCATCTGATAGCCGAGCGTAGCGAGATCGTAGGAGCCGAACAGCAAGGTCGGCTTGCCGGGGACCGCGGTAACCTCGGCCTTGGCCGGGCCGGCCGCGGCGGGGACGGTTGCGGTCATCAGCAGCAGGCCGCCGAGTGCGGCGTGCATCGCTGCGGCAAGGCCGCCTTTTCTCGAACGGGGCATATCGTCTCCTCCCAGTGTATTGGCTGCGGACGCGCGCGGCGCCTTCTTCTCGAGATCGTGTGTTGGTGCGGCCTGCGCATTTTGTGTTTCCAGGCAGCTAGAAGCGCTGCGCCTCGGCTTCTTTGCGGCTGTCGGCGCTATCTTCGCGCAGGATCCAGCCTTGCGCGATCAGTTCTTCGA
This sequence comes from Novosphingobium sp. G106, assembly GCF_019075875.1. Lineage (NCBI taxonomy): Bacteria > Pseudomonadati > Pseudomonadota > Alphaproteobacteria > Sphingomonadales > Sphingomonadaceae > Novosphingobium > Novosphingobium sp. G106. The sequence goes on from NZ_JAHOOZ010000001.1 coordinate 5,321,985, forward strand.
GCCTGGCATCGAACCGGCGGACATAGTTGGCCGGGGTGCCGTACAAGGTCCGCATTCGCTCCGGCGGGAAGGGCTTCTCGACACCCACGACGCCGCGCTTTGGCGTGCCGTCGGGATTGATCGGATTCGCGTAGTAGGTTGAATGCGGCACGTCGATCTGCGGCGAGCGGATACCGCCGCGGGTGTTACCGTTCTCGTCCTTGGCGAGGTAGCGCCCGTCTGGCGCCAGCTCCAGCCGCGGCGCGCGTGGCGGTGCGACCCCCTTGTCCACCCATTGCACGAGGTGATGGACACCCATGCTGAACTGCTCGTCGTGCGGCATGCTGTTCATGATCACGCCCTGGGTTTCGCCGAGTACGGCCGCCCAGGTCGCCGGATCGTTGTGCGGCGCGTAACGCGTGCCCATATGGCCGGTTCCTGCCAGCTCATAGAGGCGGTAACGGTCGCCGGGCGCGTCGCTGTCCGGTCGCCGATAGCGACGGCCAACCAGGTCGGGGCCGCGCGAGTTGGCGTCCGAAACGTCTCCGTCGCTGACCATCTGGATCAGCGGTACGTCACGCGGCCCGAACGGCGCGCGCGGGAATCCCGAAGGAAAATAGCCGTCGTAGATGGGCTTGCCGCCGGGCAGGCGCTGGCGGTCATGGACGCCGAGGACATAGTTGGTGACGACAGACCCCGTCTGCGAATGGCCCATCAGGAGCACGTGTCGGACCCCATAGCCGCGGAAGGGTCCATCCGCGGCACGCAGCGCGGCGCCTGCCTGGGCCAGGATGGCGTTGGAGGCCTGATTCATGCCGGCCTGGTAGGCGGCCATGGCCGCGGCATCGGTGGGCGCCGGCCGCTGCGCGGGCGTACCCGGCGCGGCCGCGATCCGCAGCGAGGAATAGTAGGCCGGATCCTTGGGGACGACATAGGTCTCGATCGGCAGCTTCTGCGAACCGATCATCGCCCAGCCGTGGCCGGAGCGGACGACGTAGGGCGAGGTGTACATCATCATCGGCGGCACGCCCAAGGCATGCAGCGGTTCTGCCAGGATGACCCCGCTGAACCGCGCCGGGTTGCGTGGCCGCCAGATGTAGACCTGCGTATTGTAGGCCTGGCCGATGTCGTCCGTACCGCTGACGAACCATTCCTCCTCGACGTAGCCGGCCTGCGCGGCATGGCTGCGATAGATCGAATTCGGGACATAGGGTGCGGGCACCTTGGGCGATGCTGCCCGATTCCAGCGTGCGGCCTCGACCGTTCGTCGTGTCCTGGCCGCCTCGACCCCGGCGGTGACTTCCGCCGCCATCAGGCTACCGAACGGCAGTGCTGCCGCGCCGCCGACCAAGCCGGCGAGCGCATCCCTGCGCGTGGTCATCTCTACCTCTCCTCTCAGCGTCGCCAGCTTCACTTGCCGGCTGATCGATCACGGCTTTGGCGGAAGCTTCGACAGGTCCCAGTCGATCTTGCCGAGCGTTTCGTCGGTCAGCTGGTCGCCGGCATAGCTCTGCACCTGCTTGAGCGTGATGCTGCGTGCCATCGCGATCTGCGGGTTGTTCGCTATCGCCGGTACGTACTTCAGCAGTATCGCTTTCGCGGCGGGGTCATCGAGCAAGGTCCCGATCGGTGTTTGCGCGGTCGAATAGGGCTGGGGTGCGGTGACCGCCTTGGTGGCCGGCGACGCATCCTGTGCCTCGGCCGCAGACCCCATGGGCAGGCTCGTGCCGGCCATCCAAAGCGCGATGAACGCTGCTCTTCCAATCATCTCTTCCCTCCCTCGCCGTCTTCGTTCAGACCATGCCGTGATCGGGAATATAGTTCAATAGTTGATTTAAATTGATGCGCAGAATCGTTGCCCGGCAAACGATTCTCGATTGGATCTGGCATTTGCCGAACTGGATGATCCGGCGGCCGAAATCCGCTTGAACAACTTGGACCCGCTGGTGGGCCGCATCGGCCTGCGCTTCGCCAACACCGGCGAGTTCCAAGCTGGCGCGCGACAATATCCGGCATGAATTCCTCGGTGAGTCGCGAACGGAGGTCTCTTCGGCCAGCGGCTACATTCCCTTCAACATTCGGCTCTCAAGGACCCGGTGGGAACTCGAAACCGGCATGTCGATCAGGATCATGCTCTACGGTGAGGGCGGCTACAACGCGGCTTCAGCGGCGATTTCCATGCATGGGAGGCCAAGGGTGGGCCAAGGATCGACTGGTAAATCCGCTTTCGCCGACATTCCTGCCATTCGCGGTTCTCGATTGATCTCCCGGAAGCTGTCGTCCGTTCAGGTTTAGCGATCGATGGGTTCGAAGTTCCGATCAGACCAGGATCACCCTCGGAGGCGGCGTCTAAAGCGCTTGATCGGCATCCAGTTAATACCTGGCGGCTAATTCTTAGGGCGCTCCTTCTTCTCGCGGCTTGCGTCGAGGTTCTCGAAGTACCCTCCGAGGATTCCCCGGTCGTCCGCGATTGGACGTGCCTGGCGGGCAGGATCCGCATAAAGCGTGACAAACCGGGCTTCGAACTCCGCCAGCTGCAGATCTGCCTCGGCTTCGCCATCGCTCAGATAGGTGGGAACGTGATTGGCAATTAGCCACTCACGCCAGGCTCTGCGCTCGGCAGCGCATTTCTGTACGGAGCGCGCGACGGCCAGTATCGCCGGCACATCCGGCTCAACTGGGTCGGTCCGCGCCACCTTTTGGAAGCAGAGGCCATATGCTGCACGCAGGTCGTCTTGTTCCGGTGCCTGCGCCGCCAGCCACAGCAAGATAGTGAACATCGTTGTGCTCTCCCCGAGGTGGCCGATTTAGCGCTTTATAGCCGGGGCCAATTGGCGCTTGCTACAGGAACCTGCCGTTCAAGGTTTTGTAGAATTGGTGGGCGGGCGGGCTCCCCGCCGAGAGGCATTCATAATCGTCTTCTGACAAGCCGCCTCTGCCGGAAATCAGTTTGAAACCTTAAGGACAACGATGGCGGCGGCCGAATTCTCGGCATCGGAAAGTGCATCCCAATACACGAAGTTTCTTGCTGCCGCCGTTCGCCAACCTCAGCAATTTTTCCGAATGCCGCCTTTCATTCACTTGCCGGATTGCCGTCAATCGACAGGAGGACGCGGGCAACAGATTTCGGCTGGAACCAGGAAGATCTGGAACACTATCCGGTACATCCAATCCCGCTCAGCCTGAGCTTGTAGAATGCTCCGCCTCAGCGTTAGGCTGGGCCATGGCGCTCTCTCTGGCACTTCTCGTAGCTCTGTCCGCGGCTTCGCGGACAACTCCCCTGGAACAACCGATCGTCGATCAATACTATAGCTGCGAGACGTCGCGGGATCTTGCCGCAGGCAAGATCACCGCCCGGCGCGCGCTAAACTCCCTGGGGCAGAAGCTCTACTCCAGCGACGAAGCTAACTGGTTGGGAACCCCATACGATGGCATCAGCATCGATTGGAATACCTGGCCAAGAGTCACCGACGCGCGCCTTTCAGGAATACCGGGCGCAGTCAAGATTTTCATCCAGACCAAGAAGAACCAACCACGCTTGGGCAGGCTGATTTTTCGCCACGCGCAAATTGCCGGGCCCGATGAATTCCCGATCCCGATCGGAACCAGTCACGACCGCAAATCGGGCTCGGCAGGACTTCCCCTGCGCGTCTTGCTGGCATACGCCGGCAACGACGAGACGCTGCATTGGACTTTGATGGACCCAAAGGAGCTACCCGACGGTACTCGCACCGTTCTTGCCGAGGGTGTGCTGAACGTGGCGGCGCTTCGAGAAGCCGCCAATGCGTTGCTGCAGGTCGAGGCGGCGCTCGACGACATGGCAAAAACACCAGAGAAGTCCTGCAAACTGATACCGGTCTATTACGATCCGGCCAGCGAGATCTGAGGTGGCCGGGTATTACGGGCGTTCGGCTTCGATTTGGCCATCGAAAGCAGAGTGGTCAAAATTCGCCTTCTTGCGCCGACAAAGACGACATTCCGATAGCTTGGCGAGATCCCCGAAACCCGCCGTTCGTTCAGACTACTTTGTGAACAGAGGTCGCGTCTGGCGAAAGGCCCATCGCAGTGTGCCGGCGAGGCCGTACGCCGCGGTTCGTACAATCGGTCCGGAGAGCGGCGGAAGGAATAGACGGTGCATGTCCTTGGCCCAGCGCGGCAGGACGTCGACCGATGCCTGCATGAGCATTGCTTGCACGGGGGCCATGGCGCGTGACGGCGCCGGCTGGCCCAACACCATCCGCGCCACCTCGCGGGTCCGGGCAGTCGCAATGAGTTCCGGACGGAACGCCGCGATCAGCGCTGTCGCCTCGGCGCGGGTGTCAGGCACGGGATCGGCACCAAGCACGCGCGCGACCTCGCCGGCCTGGGCGAAATAGGTGTCCTGGTCGGCGAGCGACATGCCCGGCTCGCCGAAGGCGATCCAGGCGTCGAGGAAGCCGATCGCCTCGCAGGTATGGACCCAGGCGAGCAGGTGCGGATCGCTCGCGGCATAGGGCGTGCCGTCGTCAAGCACGCCGCGTACATGCTCGTGGACCTGGCGCACGCGTTCGATCGCAGCCTCGGCTTCGTTCCGTTCGCCGAAAGTGGTGACCGCGATAAAACGCGCGGTGCGGCGCAGGCGGCCGAGCATGTCGTTACGGAAGGCGCTGTGATCCCACACCCCAGCCAGTGCTGCCGGATGGAGCATCTGCAGGAGCAGCGCGGTGACGCCGCCGATCATCATGGTGGTGACATCGCCGTGGACACGCCAGATCACCGAGTCTGGCGGATAGAGCGCCTGGGCGGAGCGGACCACGGGGCGTTCGCCACGCGCACGGTCGTTGAACACGGCCTGGACCCGTCGGACCAGCAGCCGCTGCAGGGGATTGCCGGAAGGGTGGGCGGCGGTTTCAGGCATGGGTTCTCGTCTGCAAGGTTGGCCGGCGGATGGCCCGGGGTGCTCTCGCGGGAAGGCGGCCGGTGATCGCCGCCAGCGCGGTGTCGATGTCGGGATAGAGGAAGCGGAAGCCGCTGGCCAAGGCCGCGCCGGGCAGCACGCGCTGGCCGGCGAGCAGGAGTTCCTCGGCAAAGGCGCCAAGTGCCAGCCGCAGCGGCAGGCCCGGGATCGGGATCAGCGCCGGCCGCCGCAGAGCGCGGCCCAGCGCTGCAGTGAATTGGCGGTTGGTCACGGGCTGTGGTGCGGTGCCATTCATCGGGCCGCATAGAGCCGGCGTCGCCAGGGCATGGACGATCATGCGGACAAGGTCGTCGCGGTGGATCCAACTCATCCAATGCCGGCCGTCGCCGAAGCGGCCGCCCAGGCCGAATTCGAACGGTGCCAGCATTCGCGCGAGCATGCCGCCACTGCCGTCGAGAACGAGGCCCGTGCGCAGCAGTACCGTGCGGACGCCCTCTGCTTCGGCGCGCCGGGCGGCGCGCTCCCAGGTCAGGCAGACCCGGCGCGAGAAGCAAGGCGTGCCTGCATCGCCCTCCCGCAATTCCTCGTCGTCGCGCAGGCCATAAGCGCCGATCGCGGAGCCGCTGACGAATACGCCGGGTTTGCGCTCGAGCCTGTGCATCAGGCGCAACAGGGCATAGGTCGCGGCGAGGCGCGAACGGACGATGCGGATGCGCTTGGCACGGGTCCAGGGTGTGTCCGAGATCGGTTCGCCGGCCAGGTTGACCACCGCGTCGAACGGTTCATCGGCGGCGATGGCGTCGAGCGTTGCGATCACCCGCACGCGTCCGGTGATCGCCAATGGCGCGGCCTTTGCGGGATCGCGCGTGAGCACTGTCACCTCGTGCCCCGCGGCGGCCAGCGCTTCGACCAGCCGGCTGCCGATGAAGCCCGTGCCGCCGGTGACCAGTATCCGCCAGCGTCCCATCAGGGCCTCGGCCAGCGCCGCCGCGGGCGCCGGGACCAATCGCGGGCAGCGCCGTGCCGCGGCAAGATCGCGTAGGCCCGAGATCACCACACCCACGGAGGCAATCAGGCAAAACCAGCTCATCAGGCCGTGCCAGGCGCCGGGCAGGGCTGTTGGCAGTCTGGCCCAGTTCCACAAGACGGGGATCAGCAGGGTTAGGATGACGCCATAATTCAGCGTCAGCAGCGTATGAGTGACGCGCTCGGTGGCGGGCAGGTGGCGCGACCGGTCCTCTTCGACGAAGTCCCACAGCGTGATCAGCATCTCCCCCGCCATCAGCACCATCAGCGCCGCGGCCCAGGCGCCGTGCGGCTCGGCCCAGCCCAGCGCCAGGAACATCGCCGCATAGACAAGGTTGCGAAGGCCGTGCAGTCGCAGTTCCGTGGCTTGCTCTGGCCGCCAGGCCAGGCGCTGGGTACCTTCGTGGTGATAGATCGTGTCGAAGGCGCCCATCATCATCTGCGCGAAGACGAAAGCCCATAGTGTCGCAGTCATGGCAGAAGCTCCCTTATGGCCTCGGGGCCGAGCCTGGCCGGCACCTCGGGCTGGTCGCGGAAATGGCCGACCTGGCGGACGAGTTCGCCGAGCAGCCGGTGGCGCAGCGCAAGCGTGAAGGCAAAGCTGCCTCCGCCCAGGTCCTCGTGATCGATCGTCAGCGCGCCGGGGGCGAGCCAGGGCGGCAGGCGCAGGCGCCAGATGCCCAGCCGGAGAAAATAGTGATCGCTGACGAAGCGGATGCCGTACGCGCTTGCCTCGACCCGCAGCGCGATGCCGAAACCCATGCCGAGATACTCCTCCAGCCCGGTGGGGCCTGCGAAGCGCTTGGCGCTGTGGATCACTTGCGGGAAGCCGCTGGGGCGGGCGTACATTCGTGTCCAGACCTGGCCACCTGCAGCACCGTCTTCGGTGACGGTGACGACCGCGGCGACGCCTGCATCGCGGCCGAGCGGCAACGGCGCGCCGATCAGCCGGCAGGCCTGTGCGAGCGCCCAGCCCGCGACGTGCATCCGGCAGGTCTCCACCTGTCCGGCGTAGGTGACCGAACGGCCCGGTAACAGCCGTTTGGCGAAACGCGCCCGCACCGCCGCAGGCAATCCCGCCCATGCTTCTGCGCCGAGCAGTGCACGGAAACGCATGTCGGGAAGCGTCTCGTCGACGGGTGCGGTGCTTGCCGCCGCCTCGTACCGCATCGCTGCCTGTGCCATTACCAATCTCCAATATATTCCGATATTTCTGTATGGAGAGAAATCGGTGAGCAAATGAAAGCTCAGTTTGCCTCCGCCTTAGCGCCCTTCCGGTTCACGAATTTGAGCAGGCCGACCACTTTCGCGCCCATGCGGATCAGCGTCATGATCTGGGCCGGTGGGACGTTGAGCATCTGCTGATACCAGCCTTCGACCGTGTTGACGAAGTCGTGCATCGAATGGAGGCGCTGGCGCACGGCCGGGCTGATCCGGGGATCGTCGGCCTGTTTCATCGCTTCGCGGATCGCGGCGACCATCGGATCGATCTCGCGCTCCTTGCGTCCCTGGGCGACCTTGGTCGCCATCTGCCAGAGGTCGGTTTCCGCCTCATAATGATCGCGCCGATCCCCTAGGACAGGTACGCGCCGGATCAGTTTCCAGGTCTGCAGTTCGCGCAGGCTGTTCGACACGTTCGACCGGGCGATGGCCAGCTTGTCGGCGATGTCCTCTGCGGTTAGCGGGCGTTCGGACAGGATAAGTAGCGCTTGGATCTGCGCCACCGAGCGATTGACTCCCCACTGTCCGCCAAGATCGCCCCAACGCAGGATGAACTGCTCGACGGCGGCGGGAAGCTTGTCCGACTCGTTTGATATTTCTGTCATGACAGAAATATCTGATCTTATAGGACGTATGTCAATCAGCTTTCGCCGACATTCCTGCCATTCGCCTGCCCCTGCACGCACCCTAATAGCAGCCTTCAGTTCAGCTTGAACTAAAGCGCGCCAGCGGGCCAGCGCGGCGGCTGGGGCCGGACTTGTCTTACGAAGCGTGAACTACGATCGGCTTCCAATTCATATCTGCCTTGAACGTAAATGACCGCGTAAAAACTTCTCCATCCGGGATGGCCGTGGTAGCCGCGCATGTCAGCGTATATGCCGTCGAGGATGCGCCCAATTACGGCCAACGGCTGCGCAATTGGGTGCAAAGGCAGCCCAATTGGGTCCTCCCTCAACAAAGCGGCAGCTCTGTCGAGGTTGGCCGCGTTGAATGCGTTCTCCTGGATGAATTCTCGCCGCGGTTCGACGATATCGCTCATCAGGCTGGTAACAAAATTGTCGGCGAGATCCGGTCAAACTCTATCAGGGCTGTGTGGAGATTTTGCTTTAGAAGAACCACAGCAAACATGCCGACAGAAGCCAGGTGCGGTCCTCGGAATCGAATATGGCCCGGAGTTAACTGGGGAACTGCCTTTTCCGGCCCTGAGATTAGTGGTTGTCGCGGTTTGGCCCATATGTGGTAAAATCCGAAAAGCCGCGCGGCCCTTGGCGAGGGCTCCTATGCGCTTGGTTCCGACTTAAGTGGGCGCTACAATATTCCAGTGGTTTAATTGGTATTTGAGGAGCGCGGAGCTGAAATGCGCCGGCTCCGGCAGGCACCTGGCCCCCGAATCGCCCAGGTTTCCTGGGCCTATTGTCAAGATTACCGTGCCCAGAGCCCCCGTCAGCGGCAATTTTCCATGGATTCACGCGCCATTCGGGCGATTCTGGGGAAGGCTTCGGCTCTGTTTGCGGCGTTAGCGCTGGCGGCGGTGCCGCGCAGGACGCGGCCCTTGATGCCGTGGAAGATGGCGGCGAAGCGGAACAGGTTGAAGGCGATGGCGAATTCGTACTCGGGAATGCCGGCGCGGCCGGTGCGCGCGCAGTAGGCGGCGACGTAATCGGCTTCGCTGGGGATGCCCAGGGCGGCGAGGTCGGCGCCTTTCAGGCCCGCGACGATATCGGGCGGCATGCGGTACATCATCGCGTGGTTGGCGAAGTCGGCGATCGGGTGGCCGAGCGTCGAGAGCTCCCAGTCGAGCACGGCGAGCACGCGCGGCTCGCTCGGATGGAAGATCATGTTGTCGCAGCGGAAGTCGCCGTGGACGACGGTGCTTTCCTCGGCGGGCGGGGTGACCGTCGGCAGCCACTCGACGAGCGCGTCCATGTCGTCGTTGCGCCCCGCGAGCTCGTCGGCGAGGTACTGGCGGCTCCAGCGCGAGATCTGGCGGGCGAAGTAGTTGCCCGGCTTGCCGTAGTCGCCGAGGCCGATCGCTTGCGGGTCGTAGCTATGGAGCTGGGCCAGCGTCGCGTTCATCGCATCGAGGTAGCGCGGGCGCTCCTTGCGGGCGACATCGGGAAAGGTCGCATCCCAGAAGATCCGGCCCTCGACCATTTCCATGACGTAGAACCAGGTGCCGATGACGCTGTCGTCGGTGCACAGGCCGTAGACATGCGCGACCGGAAAACCCGCCGCGCCGAGCTTGGAGAGCACCGTCGCCTCGCGGTCGACCGCGTGCGCGCCGGGCAAGAGCTCGCCGGGCGGCTTGCGGCGCAGGACATATTTGCGCGCGGGCGTGATCAGCTGGTAGGTCGGGTTCGATTGGCCGCCCTTGAACTGGCGCACTTCGAGCGGGCCGGCGAAGCCTTCGACATGCGCCGCCATCCACGCCGCCAGCGCCGCCTCGTCGAAGCCGTAGCCCTCGCGGACCGGATCGGTGCCGCTGTTAGCCGCTGCGAAGTCCTCGCTCATTGGGCCGCACTGTCCACTTGGGCCTGTTTCCAGTCGCGCTTGATCTTCTTGGCGAGGGACCATTTGTGGACTTCGGTCGGGCCGTCGTAGATGCGGAAGGCGCGGATCTCGCGGTAGACCTGCTCGACGATCGTCTTGTCGGTGACGCCGAGCCCGCCCATGACCTGGACGCAGCGGTCGGCGATGCGCTGCAGCGCCTCCGACACCGCGACCTTGGCCATCGAGCTTTCGGCCGTGCCCAAGGAGCCCGTATCGAGCACCGAGGCGCACCAGTCGATCATCAGCTCGCATTGCTTGAGCTCGATCAGGTTCTCGGCGAGCATGAAGCCGACGCCCTCGTGGTCGATCAGCGCCTTGCCGAAAGCCTCGCGGCGACAGGCATAGTCGGTGGCGATCTCCTGCGCGCGGATGCAGGCGCCGAGCCAGCGCATGCAGTGCGACAGGCGGGCGGGCGAGAGCCGCACCTGCGCGTATTGGAAGCCTTCGCCGGCCTCGCCCAGCATCTGGTCGGCGGGGACGCGCAAGGCCTCGATCGTCAGGGTGGCGTGGCCACCGGGCATCGAATTGTCGATCGTGTTGGGGATGGACTCGATGCGGATGGCGGGGTCGGGCAGGTCGACGAGGAACATGCAGGCGCCTTCCTCAGCCTTGGCCATGACGATGCCGACCCTGGCGCCAAGGCAGCCGGTGATGAAGGTCTTGCGCCCGTCGATCACCCAGTGGTTGCCGTCTCGCCGGCAGGTGGTCTTCATCATCGAGGGGTCCGAGCCCGCGCCGCCCCAGTCGTAGGGCTCGGTCATGAAGAAGGCCGACCGCGCGCGGCCCTCGACCAGCGGCGCGAGGAAGCGCTCCTGCAGCGCCGGCGAGCCGACCTTGCCGAGCAGGTACATGTTGCCCTCGTCGGGAGCATTGGTGTTGCAGGCGAGCGGGCCCAAGGGCGAGAGCCCCGAGCGGATCAGCACGGTCGCGGTCTCGCGCTGCGTCAGATGCCCGCCGCCTTCGAGGATGTGCGGAGACAGCACGCCGGCCGCGCGCGCCTTCTCCTTCAGCTCGAAGACCAGCTCGTCGGTCGGTGCGCCGTGATGATCGCGCCGCGGGTCCGCCTCGTAGGGAAATACCACCTCGCGGACGAAAGCTTCGACACGGGCGGCAATGGCAAGGGCGCGGGGCGTGGTCATCAACCGACCACGCGCAGGGGATCGCTGCCGTCCCAATCCTTCGCTGCGTCCTTCATCATCTGGAACAGCCCCTCGGAGCCTTCCATCGGCTGCAGCAGCTCGATGACATGGCCGGGGCCGCCGCCGGCATCGACGTAGATCACTTCGCCAGTGTCGCCGACCTTGCCCTCGACCAGGATCTCGGCGCCCACCGCAGCGCAGGCGGCGCGCGCCTCGGCGATCGATTTCACGAAGATGCAGATGTGGTGCATCTGGTCCTTCACCGCATATTCGCCGCTGTAGATCGACGGCGCGTCGTTCTCGGCGCGGATCAGCTCGATCTGGATGTCGCCCCAATAGCCGATGGCGATCGAAAATACCGCGTCCGACGGCTGTCCGCGGTACTTCATCTCGCCGAGCTGGACATTCTCCAGCAGGAAGAACGGGCCGACGCCGACGGTCTCGGTCCAGTACTTGAGCGTCGCGTCGAAATCCGACGGCAGATAGGCGATCTGGATGATGTCGCCGAGTGCCTTGATCGGGCCAGGTGCTTGCATTGCGGTACTCCTGTCAGGCGAAGAGCAGTTCGGGATCCTCGATCAGGCCCTTGAGCGTCGCCAGGAACTGAGCGCCGGCGGCGCCGTCGATCGCGCGGTGGTCGACCGACAGGGTCAGCGCGATGCGGCTCTCGAAAGCCACGCCGCGGCCGGGCGTCTCGACCGGCTGGCGCGTCACCGCGCCGACGGCAAGGATCGCGGCCTGCGGCGGATTGATGATCGCATCGAACTGCTCGACGCCCATCATGCCGAGGTTGGAGATCGAGAAGGTACCGCCGTCCATGTCTTCCATGGAAAGCCGGCCGGCCATGGCCTTGTCTATCAACCGCCGGGTCTCGCCCGCGAGCTGGTCGATCCGCAGGCGGTCGGCCTGGCGAATGATCGGCGTGACGAGGCCCTTGGGACTGGCGACGGCGATGGCGATGTCGGCATGGGGGAAGCGGTGGATCGCCTCGCCATGGACCTGGACGTTGACCCCGGGATGGCGGACGAGCGCCAGGGCCGAGGCCTTGACCAGGTAATCGTTGATCGAAGCCTTGCACCCCAGCACGAGATTGGCGGTCTTGCGCAGCGCCATCAGCGCATCGGCCGCGGCCGAGACGCGCAGGTAGAAGTGCGGGATGTCGCGCTTGGCCTCGGTCAGCCGCCGCGCGACGACTTTGCGCACGCCATCGAAGGGGACGACCTGCGGGCGGTTGTCGACCGCTACAAAGGGCGCAGACGCGCCGCCTGCAGTAGGGGCTGGGACGAGCGCCTGCACGTCGACCTTCGAAATGCGGCCGCGCGCGCCGGTGCCTTTGATGCCGGCGAGATCGATACCGTGGAGCGCGGCGATCCGGCGGGCGAGAGGCGAGGCGAAGGCCCTGGTTTCGTCATGCAGCGTGGCGGTCCCACGCAGCACGGGCCGTGCAATGGGGCGCAGCGCCTGCTGCACGTCCTGATAGGTGATCCGGCCGCCGCGGCCCGAACCCTCGATCGCCGAGATGTCTGCACCCTCGCGCTCCGCGAGTTCGAGCGCCTGAGGGCTGATCGGGCGATTGGTGACGATCCGGGCGGGTTCGGCCCGCGCCGGTGCGGGGGCCGGGGCCGGTTCGGTCTTGGCGCCGGCCTTCGCCGCAACCGCCGTGTCCGCCGGACGAAAGCCCGCGACGAAAGCCTCGATCTCGTCCTCGCTCGCCGCGGCGTCGGCGAAGACCGCGAGCAGCGCGCCGACCGGCTGCGCCTCGCCGCCGGCCTCGACGAGCACGCGGCGCACGACCGCGTCGTATTCGGCCTCGACTTCGTTGGTGATCTTGGCGGTCTCGATCAGGCAGAGCGTCTGGCCGCGCTTGAAGGTTTCACCTTCGCGCACCTGCCATTCGGCGAGGACGCCTTCGGTCATCTCGATGCCCCACTTGGGCATGCAGAAGGGGCGGATGTCGGCCATGACCGGCTCCTCAGCGCCAGGCCATGAGCTTGCGCACCGCCGCCTCGATCTTGTCGACCGAGGGCAGGTAGGCGCTTTCGAGCTCGCGGGCGAAAGGCACGGGCGTGTGCGGCGGCGTCACCGCCTGGGGCGGCGCCTTGAGGCTGGCGAAGGCCTTGTTGGCGACCAGCGAGCAGATGTCGGCCGCCAGCCCGCAGCGCGGTGGCGCCTCGTCGACCACGACCAGCCGCCCGGTGACTTCGACCGAGTCGAGTATCGCTTCCTCGTCGAGCGGGCTCGCCGTGCGCAGGTCGATGACGTCGCAGCCGATGCCGTCGGCGGCGAGCCGGTCGGCGGCCTGCTCGCAGAAGCCCAGCAGCAGGCCGGAGGAAACGATCGTCACGTCCTCTCCCGCACGGGCGAGGCGGGCGTGACCGAAGGGAATGGTGAAATCGGGATCGTCGGGTACTTCGCCGGTCATTCCGTAGAGCGCCTTGTGCTCGAGGAAGATCACCGGGTCGTCGTCGCGGATCGCCTGGCGCAGCAAGCCTTTCACGTCGGCGGGGGTCGAGGGCATGACGACCTTGAGTCCGGGCATTCCGGTGAGGATCTGGTGAACCGCCTGGCTGTGCTGCGCGGCAGCGTTGTAGCCCGCACCATAGGCCATGCGGATCACCGCAGGGCATTTCGTCTTGCCGCCGAACATGTAGCGGAACTTGCCCATCTGGTTCCACAGCTGGTCCAGACTGACGCCGATGAAGTCGGCGAACATCAGTTCCGCCACCGGCCGCTTGCCGGCGAGCGCGAGCCCGTTGGCCGCGCCGACAATGGCGCTTTCCGAAATCGGCGTATCGATCACGCGGTCCTTGCCGAACTTGCCGAACAGCCCGGTCGAGGTCGACCAGATCCCGCCGATCGCTTCGGGGCCGCCGGCCGTGCCCATGCCGCCGACTACATCCTCGCCGAGGACGACGACATTGGCGTCGCGCTCCATTTCCTCGGCGATCGTCGTAACGACGGCATCGCGGTACATCATCTTGGCCATCTGGGCGTCCTCAGTACGCGATGTAGACGTCGGCAAGGACGTCGTCGGCGGTGGGGCGCTCGGCGGCGCGGGCGGCGGTTACGGCGGCTTCGATCGCGTTCATGACCTCGGCATCGACCGCATCGAGATCGGCGCCATCGAGCAGCTTGGCGGCGGTGACGCTGTCGCGGAACTTGCTCAGGCAATCGCGCGTCGCGCGTAGCCGGTCGATCTCGCCGGGGCCGCGGTAGCGTTGCGGATCGCCTTCGAAGTGGCCGAAGAAGCGCTCGGTATCGAATTCTACCGCGGCGGGGCCGTTGCCGGCGCGAACATAGTCGAGCACTTCGCGCATGGTGTCGTGGACCGCGAAGAAGTCGGTCCCGTCGGCGCGCCAGACCTTCATGCCGAAGGCCTCGGCGCGGCTGGCGATGTCCTTCTGCGTGCCGACGGCATAGTCGACGCCGGTGTGCTCGGAATAGTGGTTGTTCTCGAAGACGAAGATGCAGGGCGCCTGGGTGACCACTGCCATGTTCATCGCTTCGAAAGTCGTGCCCTGGTTGCAGGCGCCGTCGCCCGAAAAGGCGATCGAGACCTTGCCGGCACCGTCGAGCTTGGCCGCGAGCGCCGCACCCACCGCGATCGGCGCGCCGCCGCCGACGATGCCGTTGGCGCCGAGCATGCCCTGGTCGACGTCGGCGATGTGCATCGAGCCGCCCTTGCCCTTGCAGAGCCCTTCGCGGCTGCCCCAAATCTCTTTCATCATGCCGTCCAGATCACAGCCCTTGGCCAGGCAATGGCCGTGGCCGCGGTGGGTCGAGACGATTTTGTCCGAGGTATCGAGATGCTCGCAGACGCCCACCGCCACGGCTTCCTGGCCGCAGTAGAGATGGGTGAAGCCGGCGATCTCGCCGGTCTGGATCTCGGTATGGAGGCGCTCCTCGAATTCGCGGATCACCTTCATCTGGCGGTAGGCGCCCAGCAGCGCCTCGCGGCTCAATTGCATCCTTTGCTCCCGCTCATTCTGTTCTGCATCACCCGCCCAGCCCGAGTACCGATCGCGCGATGATGTTGGCCTGGACCTCGTTGGTTCCCCCGAAGATCGTCCAGGCACGGCTGTTGAGATAGCGTGGCGCTGCAAGCTGCGCATCACGCGAATGGATGGGCTCGGGCGCGTTGTCGCCATAGAGCGGGCGCGCCATTTCGAGCTGAAGCCCAGCGGGGCCGTAGAGATCCACCGCCAGAAGATCGATCTCCTGCCGCAGGTTCGAAGCGAGCAGCTTGGTCAGCGAGGTCTGAGGCCCCGGCTTGCGGCCGCGGGCGAGCTCCGAGATGATCTTGAGCTCGATCATCTCGAGCGCCTGCACGCCGAGCCGGGCGCGGGCGAGCCGGCGCTGCCATGCCGCGTCACGCTCCATCGTGCCGCCGCGGCCGTCGCTCTCCTTGCGCGCCGCGGAAGCGAGCTGGTCCAGGTCGTAGATCAGCTTGGGCGCGTGGCACGAGCCGCCGCGTTCGTTCTCGAGCAGGAATTTGGCGATGGTCCAGCCCTGGCCTTCGTCGCCGACGAGATCCTGCGCGGGCACGACGACGTCTTCTAAGAACACTTGGTTGACCTCGTGATCGCCCGCCACGGTGAGGATCGGGCGGACCGAGATACCGGGCTGGTTCATGTCGACCAGCAGGAAGCTGATCCCAGCCTGCTTCTTCACGTCGGGATCGGTGCGAACCAGGCAGAACATGCGATTGGCGTGGTGCGCGTGGGTGGTCCAGATTTTCGAGCCGTTGAGCACGTAACGGTCGCCGTCCCGCACCGCGCGGCATTGCAGCGAGGCGAGGTCGGAGCCGCTGCCGGGCTCGGAGAAGCCCTGGCACCAGTAGTCCTCGCCGCTGAGGATGCGCGGCAGGTAGAAAGCCTTCTGCTCTTCGGTCCCGAAGGTCCAGATCACCGGGGCGACGAGCTTCAGCCCCAGTACCGTCAGGTTCGGCGCGCCGGCAAGCGCACATTCCTTCTCGAAGATGTAGCGCCGCAGCGGGCTCCAGCCGGTGCCGCCGTGCTGCTCGGGCCATTGGTAGCCAAGCCAGCCCTTTGCGTTGAGCACGGCATTCCAGGCCTGGCCGATCTCGGGCTCGACGAAGACCGTCGGCGAGGCAGCGGCGCCCGCGCGGATGCTTTCGGGCAGGTGTTGCTTGAGGAAGGCGCGGACTTCGTCGCGGAAGGCGGCATCGTCCGGGGAGAGGTCGATGTCCATCAGCGCTCCAGAATGGTCACGGCGGAAACGCCGGGGGCGCCATAGACGTGGCTGTAGGCGGTCTTGGGCGCGCCCGGCACTTGCCGACCGCCGCCATCGCCGCGCAGCTGCACGACGTTCTCGTAGACCTGGCGCAGGCCCGAGGCGCCGATCGGCTCGCCGCAGGCGAGGCAGCCGCCGTCCGTGTTGACCGGCAGCGCGCCGCCGATCTCGGTCCGGCCCTCGGCCAGCCAGGCTTCCTGCTCGCCATCGCGGCAGAAACCGTTCTCGGCCAGGTGCATGATCTCGGCGCCGGCCTCGGTATCCTGGAGCTGCGCGACCTGGACGTCCTCAGGGCCGATGCCGGCGATGCGGAAGGCGTCTGCCGAGGCGATGTTCGTCGCCGAACCGCCACGCACCACGTCGATCGACGGGGCAAAGACCTCGAACGAACCCGGCGGGCGGGTGCGCATCGCCGCGGCCTTCAGCCGGATCAGCGGCTTGCCCAGTTCGCGCGCCTTCTTCTCGCTGGCGAGGATCAGCGCGACACCGCCCTCGGCGGGCGAGCAGAACATGAACTTGGTATAAGGATCGCTGACCAGCGGCGCTTCGAGAATCGTCTCCAGCGCTACCGGCTCACGCCGCCAGGCGTGCGGGGCGTGGACGGCGTTGCGGAAGGCCTTCTCGGCGACGCGGCCGAGCGAAGTTTGCGAGATGCCGTGCTCGTGCATGTAGCGCATGATCTTGGCGCCGAAGAACTGCGTGGTGATCATGTAGCCCGCCTCGCCGTACCAGTCGGGCAGGTTGTATTCGGCCGGCAGCGCGTTGAAAGCGCCACGCGGGTGCTTGTCGAAGCCGACCGCGAAGCCGAGGTCGAAGGCGCCCGACTGGATCGCCATCGAGGCCGATGCCAGCGAGGAACCGCCCGCCGCGCAGCCGTTCTTGACGTTGATGAACTGGATGCCGGTCAGCCCCAGCCGCTCGACCATCGTATCGGGATTGCCCGCCGCGTCGGAGCCGCCGTAAGCGAACTGGATCTGCGGCCATTCGATGCCCGCGTCGCCGAGCGCTTGGCGCACTGCAAAAACGCCCTGTTCCAACCCGGACACACCATCGGTGCGGCCAAACGGGTGGATGCCGATGCCGACGATGCAGACGTCGCTCATGCTGCACCCCCCGCCGGCTGAAACGCGTGGATCAACACGCCGTCGGTTGCATCGGGATCGAGCGGGATCTGGGTGAGCTCGAGCGACATGCCGATGCGCACCTCATCGAGCCCGACATTGGCCAGGCGCGCCTCGACGATCGTCTCGCCCGGCAGTTCGACATAGGCGACCGCCCAGGGCGCGAAATCCTCGGGCCCGGCATAGGGCGGCGACTTCGGGCGATAACGCTGGACGGTGTAGGACCACAGTGTCCCGTCCCGCCGCAGCGGCCAGGCTTCGTAATCGTTGCTCTCGGGGCAGGGGAAGACGATCCGCCCGGTCTCGCGATGGCGGCCACCGATCAGCCGCGGCGGCGCATCATCGGTGAACAGGCCTTCGGCAATCGCGCGCATCTTGCTCCCATCCCGTGAAGCTGACTCTTGATGGTCGATCCTTACGCCTGCCGCCGCCCGCTTTCCGACTCATCAAAACGCTAGGGTAGCGATTGTGCCAGTCTGTGCGACCAGTGGGACTGGGAGGCGGATATGGCCGAAAGCTGGGACTACATCATCGTCGGAGCTGGCTCTGCAGGCTGCGTCATGGCCGAACGGCTGAGTGCCGACGGAAGGTCGCGCGTGCTGGTGCTCGAAGCCGGCGGTGAGAACGACAGCTTCTGGGTGACGCTGCCCAAGGGCGTCGCAAAACTGGTCCAGAAGCCCGAGCACATGTGGACCTATCCGGTCAGCCAGCCGCGCGAGCAGGGCGGCCCGCTCGGCGAAGTCTGGATTCGCGGCAAGGGGCTGGGCGGCTCGTCTTCGATCAACGGCATGATCTGGAGCCGGGGCGAGCCGGCGGACTACGATGCCTGGGAAGCAGCGGGCGCGACTGGCTGGAACGGCGCAGCGATGACCGAGGCGTTTCTCGCACTAGAGGATCATGCCGCTGGACCGGGTCCGCTGCGCGGCAGCGGTGGGCGGGTGCACGTCGATCCCGCCGCCTTCACTTATCCGCTGGCCGATCGCATGATCGAAGCCGGCGAGGCGCTGGGCATGCAGCGCGTAAACGACCTCAATGGTACGACCGGCCCCCGAGTGGGTCTGTTCAGCCACAACATCCGGAACGGACGCCGCGAAAGCGCCGCACGCACTTTCCTCGCGCCGGCACGCAAACGCCCGAACGTCGAAGTGGTGACCGGTGCGCTGGCCGAACGCATCGTGTTCGAGGGCCGCCGCGCCGTGGCGGTCGAGGCCGCGGTCAACGGGATGCCCCGCCGCTTCGACTGCTCAGGCGAAATCGTCGTCTCGGGCGGCGCGATGGAAAGCCCGTTGCTGCTGCAGCGCTCGGGCATCGGTGACGGCGACCGGCTGCGGGCGGCAGGCATCGAAGTCGCGGCGCATTCTCCCGATGTCGGCGAGCGGATGATCGAGCATCTCTCGTTCTCGATGCCCTACCGGCTCGAGAAGGGGAAAGGCACCAACCGCAGCTTCTTCGGCGTGGGCGCGGCGCTCGCGATGGCGCGTTACCTGCTGCGCCACGACGGGATCATGGCGACCGGGCCGTTCGAAGTCGGCGCCTTCTGCAATGTCGCCCACCCAGACGGGCGCACCGACACGCAGCTCTATCTGGGCGGCTATACGTTCAAGGTCGGCGACGACAACGATCCGGTCCCGCTCGACAAGATCGACCCGCGCCCCGGCGTGACGATCTATGGCCAGCTCTTGCGGCTCACCAGCGAAGGCTCCCTGCGGGTGAGCGGGCCGGCCAGCAGCGACGCTCCGCAGATCCTGCCCAACTGGCTCAGCACCGAGCACGACCGCACTTCGGCGATCAACCTGATGCGGCTGATGCGCGCCTATATGGCGGCACCGCCGCTCGGGCAGATGGTCGGTGCCGAGATGGTTCCGGGGCCGGCCGTGCAATCGGACGAGGAACTGCTAGCCGCCTTCCGGCGCCTGTCGAGCTGCGGACTCCACGCGATCCGCAGCTGTCGCATGGGCAGCGATGCCGATGCCGTGGTCGATCCCCGCCTGCGCGTGAACGGCGTCGAAGGACTGCGGGTCGCGGATTGCTCGGTGATCCCAGGGCACGTGACGGGCAACACCAACGCGCCGGCCATGGCGGTGGGGTTGCGCGGCGCGGCAATGATGATCGACGATCGGCGCTAGCGCGTGTTCAGCGAGATATAGCCGAGCTGGGCCGCCTTGAAGACCGTCTGGCTGCGGTTGACCGCATTGAGCTTGGTCGCGGCATTGTGGATGTGAAAGCGCACCGTGGCGCGGCTGCGCGAGATGATCATGCTGATCTCGAGGTCCGTCTTGCCGATCGCCGCCCAGCGCAGGCATTCGACTTCGCGCTTCGACAGGCGCGATTGCGCGGGCAGCGCCTGGGCCGATCCCATGACCTGGACGTAGGTGGAGATGAAGGTCCGCGCATAGAGACCGAAAGCGTCGCCGAATTCGACGAAGGCCTCCGCGAGGTCGGCCTTGTCGCGGTCGAGCGGGTTGAAGCTGACGGCGCCGATCTGGCCGAATGGCAGGTGCACCGGCACCGCGATCGCGGCCCAGGTCAGTGCGCGCTGTTCGAAATTGGTCAGGTCGATCGCGTCGAGATAGGCATTGGGCTGATGCGTACGGAAGCCGTCGGCGTTGACCCAGAACGGCTGGCTTTCAAAGCGGCAGGCGGTGGTCAGCGGTGAATCGAGCGCGATGCGCGAATTGCGCCACCAGACGCGGTCGTCATCGTTCCAGCCGAAAACGTCCTTGGCTAGGAGATTGCCGTCGGAGTCCACCGGCGTCCGCTTGTCGGCGATGTCGTGAGCTGGCGCAGCGCGCATGCCACAGGACATTGCGATCTCGTGCAGGGCCTCGGCGGCGCGGCGGATATCCCCAGGGCCCGAGACCCGAACTGCGTCGATGTTAGCCTGCGATAGCAGCGGCATTTCCGTCTCCCCGCACGCTTGTACACGGGAAACCAGCGCAGCAAACGAGGAAATCTGCGTTTTCACCCTAACCTTTTGCTCAGCGTAGTCCGCGCGCCGATGATGTTACAGCCGTCCCATGATACCGGGAGCGGGCGGGTGAATTTCGATCTCAGCGAAGACGAGGAACTATTGAAGGCGCTCGCCGAGCGCTTCGTCGTCGACCATTATGACATTGAAAGCCGGCGCCGCTTCTTGGCCGAGCCCCACGGCTTCTCGCCGGCGAACTGGAAGCTGCTCGGCGACTTGGGCCTGATCGCCGCGATGTTCGATACCGAGGCCGGCGGTCTCGATCTCGATGCTACCGGAATCGCGACCGTGTTCGAAGCGCTGGGCCGCGGCCTCGTCGTCGAGCCCCTGATCGAGAACGTCCTCCTTGCAGGCCGGCTTTTTGCCGCCACCGCCACGGAACCGCTCCGCGGGGCCTGGCTGCCGAGCCTATTGGCCGGAGAGCGCCGTATCGCCCTGGCTCATGTCGAGGAGCGCAGTCGCGACGGACGCGCCTGGATCGAGACCCGCGCTACGGTGGACGGAGGCGGTTGGCGGATTTCGGGCGAGAAGGCCTACGTCCCAGCCGCTGGCGGCGCGGACGGTTTCATCGTCTCGGCGCGGGGCGAGGGCGCACCTGACGACAACGATGGCGTCGGCCTGTTCTTCGTTCCCGCCGATGCTTCCGGCCTGTCGCTGGCGCATTGGCACATGGCGGACGGTAGTGTCGCCGCTTCGTTGCGGTTCGATGACGTTGCCGTCGATGGAGCGGGCCGCTTGACCGGCGGCCTTGCCGAGATCGCCGTAGCCGGAGAACTCGCCAGCCTCGCCCGATCGGCTGAGGCGATCGGCGTCATGGAGCGGATATTCTCCGAGACGATCGATCACCTCCGCACGCGTGAGCAGTACGGCGCGCGGCTGGCATCGTTCCAGGCATTGCAGCATCGGATGGTGGCGCACTATGCCGCGATCGAGCAGGCACGCGGCTTGATGAACCTGGCGATGGTGTCGTGGCGGCAGCCCGAATTCGGCAGCGCCGTGCTGGGTGCACGGGCCTTCGTTTCCGAGGTCTCGGTCGCGCTCGGCCACGACATGATCCAGTTCCATGGCGGCATGGGCGTGACCGACGAATTGTCGGTTGGCCACGGCCACAAGCGGCTGCTGGTGCTGTCGCGCTGGCCCGACGGCCCCGACGCCGCGCTCGATCGCTTCGCCGGGGTTGAGAGCTAGGCGGGCTGCCGTTCCTTGATCCAGCCGATACCGCGCCGGAGCAGGTCGTAGAACACCGGCAGGTCCCAGGCACAGCGATCGACCGCTGGCCACCAGTCGAGCATCGGCTGGAGATCGTAGTGCCCGCGGCAGTGCCCCAGCGTCAAATAAAGCACTGCGCCCGCGCCGTGCTGCTTGATGTAGAACACGGGATGGGTGCCCGGCGCGCCGTCCGCTTCGGCGAAGCCGGTGCCCGGCTCGCTGCATTCGGTCTCGAGCAGCACGTGGAGATCGCCGTGGCGTTCCATGTGATAGAGCTCGTCGTTGGTGTCGAAAGGCTCGACCCCGGCCACCAGCGGATGGCCGGGGTCGGCGACGGTCACGCGGTAGGGCGCGATCGGCGGGTGCGAGAGGAACTGGCTGCCTAGCAGGTCCATGAACAGCGGCGCCCAGCGCGGCGCATCCCACAGCCCGTTGTCGAGCATCCGCAGCACCGAATTGGTGCCGTGCAGTGCATACCAGCGGCCCCCTTTGGCCAGCCAGTCGCGCAGCACCTCCTGCGCCTTGAGCGACGGCGTGACGTCGCAGGTGTAGGTGATCAGGATATCGGCCTTGGCGATGGCCTCGACCGTCTCATAGTCCTCGAACACGCGCGTGCGGATGCGCGGATCCTCGGCGAGGAGCTTGAGCAGCTCGAGCCGGGCGAAGTCCATATCGTGCCAGACCCCGCCGCAGACGAGGACGCAGTCGATCCGCGGCGGATGCGCTTCCGCTTGGCTCACCGCTCGGCCCCGAGTTCGCCCGAGATGTATTTGTCGAGCGTCTGGTGGAACTGGCGGATGCGGATCTCCTGATAGTCGCCGAGCTGGACTTCGCCGGTCTTCGAGGCGTGCAGGCCCTCCTGGACGAAAGGCAGGTTGGCCATGTCCTGCTCGAACACCGAACCGAGCACGCCGAGTTCCTCGGCTGCGGTCCACAGTTCGTCGGGGCCGAGGAGATGCATCGGCACGCTGCGCGGGATCGGCTCGCCCTTCTTGACCCGTGCCAGGATGCGGACTTCCATCAGGCAGGTGTCGGGCGTCTTCCCCGGCCGCCAGCGGTAGACGACGTTGGGCATGAAGCCGCCCCAGGGCGAGAAGTTCGGAAAGACATTGTAGACCAGACCGTCGAGCAGTTCGGCGTCGGTCGCATCATCGTGGTCGTAGCCGGTCTGTTCGGTATAGCCCTTGCGCATGGCATCGCCGAGCGCCTCGCGCGCGGTCTTGCCCTCGGGCACCTGCACGGCGAAGGGATCGCCGGCGTTCTCGTAGTTGTCGGCCGAGCGGCCGTTGAACTTGACGAATTCGTCGACGATCCACTGCTCGGGCTTGCCCGTATTGCCGAGGTGCGGCGAGACGATGCCGAAGGGCACGAGGTTGACGTTGATGTTGTCGCCCCAGGTCCAGTAGGCGGCGTTGCTGTCGCCGGTGAAAGGCAGCAGCTGCGGGTGGGTGACGACCGTGTGCCAGGCTTCCATGAAGGCCTCGGCGGTGACCTTCCAGTTGGCCTGCACTTCCTTGGCCACCCAGATCACCGTCGTGCATTCCTCGTGCCGCCAGCGCTTGAAATGCTCGGGCAGCGGCGCCAGGAATTCCTCGAGGCTCGGCCCGCCCTTCTCCTCGCGAAGGAAGATGTAGCCGCCCCAATGCGCGACCTCGGCTTCGGGAAGCTGCAGCTTCTCCTGCGACAGGTGCTTGAAGTCCCACGAGCAGGGCATCGTGCGGAAGCTCCCGTCGCTGTTCCAGGAGAAGCCGTGGAACGGGCAGGTGAAGGTGTCGGCATTGCCATCCTCGGTGCGCAGCTTGCGGCCGCGGTGGAGACAGACGTTGTGGAGCGCGCGGACCGAGCCGTCCTCCTGACGCGTCACCAGCCAGGACCGGCCGGCGTTCTCGAACACGGTGTAGTCGCCCGCGTCGGGGATGTCCTCCTCGCGCGCGGCGAACTGCCATACATGCGGCCACATCCGCTCGCGCTCGAGCTGCGCGAATTCCGAGCTGATATAGCGGGTGACGGGCAGCGGGTCGGAGCCGCGGTATTCGTAGCTTTCCTCGGTTAGCGAGGCCGGTGCCGGGCGGGAGTCGATCGCCATCAGGTCGGTCCAGCTTATCCCGCGGTCCTTCTCCTCGTTCAGCCCCGGATCGCGTTCCGCCATCAGTCGAATCCTTCTTCCCTATTTCTGGTGTCTCCGCTGGTTCTGCCCCCTGCGCAAGCGGGCGTCACCTTGTCGAAAGCATAGGTTGCAGGCGGCCGATTATCGGCCAAACCAGTACCACCAAAACCATGGGAGAATGCCGTGAGCAAACGGCTGGAGGGCAAGGTCGCTCTCGTAACGGGCGGAACTTCGGGCATCGGCGCAGGCACCGTCGAGCGGCTGGCGGCGGAAGGTGCGCGGGTCGTCTTCACCGGATCGAACGCGGAAGCCGCACAGGCGCTCGTCGCGAGCACCGGCGCACGCTTTCTGGCGCATCGCGTCCAGGAAGCCGAAGCCTGGCCGGCGCTGATGGAGGCGATCCTCGGCGAGCACGGGCGGCTCGACATCGTCTTCGCCAATGCCGGCACCGAGCATGGCGACGCCAGCATCGAGGACATCGGCATTGCGGGCTGGGACAACGTCATCGCGGTCAACCAGACCGGGGTAATGCTCACCGTCCAGCAGGCGATCCGGGCGATGAAGCACAATCCCGACGGGCCGACAGGCTCGATCGTGATCAATTCCTCGATGAACGCGCACCGGGCCATGGGCAATTTCGTCGCCTATTCGGTGTCGAAGGCGGCAGTGGTGGCGCTGGTCAAATCGGCCGCGGTCCATTGCGGCAACCAGGGCTACAAGATCCGCGTCAACGCGATCCTGCCGGGCGTGGTCGAGACCGGGATCATCCGCGGGCAGATCGAGAACGCGCCCGATCCCGCTGCGGCCCGCGCTGCTTACGAGAGCATGTCGCCGCTCCGCAGGATGGGGACGGTGGAAGAGATCGCCGGGATCGTCGCCTGGCTCGCTTCGGACGAGGCGCGCTTCGTCTCGGGCAGCGAATACGTGATCGACGGAGCAACCACGGCAGGGATGATGGGCGTATGAGCGATCTCGGTTCACAGCGGCTGAAAGGCAAGGTCGCTTTCGTTTCGGGCGGCCTGCGCGGCATCGGCCTCGCCTGCGTCGAGCGGTTTCTGGCGGAAGGCGCAGAAGTCGTGCTGTCCGATCTCGACGCGCCGGAAAGCGCGCTCGCTGTGGAGGTGCTCGGCCGATTGGGTCAGGCGGCTAGCTATGTTCAGGCCAACGTCACCCAGGAGGCCGACTGGCAGCGGGCCCGCGATGCCGTGCAGAGCCGCCACGGCAAGCTCCACATCCTGGTCAACAACGCCGGCATCGATCTGACCGGACCGGTCGAGAGCCTGACCATGGAAGGCTGGCGGCGGATCATGGACATCAACGTCGACGGCGTGTTCCTCGGCGTGAAGACCTTCGTGCCGATGCTGGCCGAGCACGGCCGCGAATTCCGCGGCGGCAGTTCGATCATCAACGTCAGCTCGATCATGGGTCTGGTCGGCTACACCGACACCTCGGCCTACAACGCCAGCAAAGGTGCGGTGCGGCTGTTCACCAAGTCGATCGCGGTCGAGTTCGCCAAGAAACAAATGCCGATCCGTGCCAATTCGCTGCACCCCGGCTTCGTCGTGACGCCGCTGTTGCAGGAAGGCTTCCAGCGCTGGGTCGATAAGGGCGCGGCGGAAAAACCGCAGGACCTGGTCGATGCGGTCGCGGCACAGACGCCGCTGGGGCGCTTGGCCCAGCCCGCCGAGCTCGCCTCGGGCGTGTTCTTCCTCGCCAGCGAGGACAGCGCCTACATGACCGGCGCCGAACTGGTCATGGACGGCGGATGGACGGCACAATGATCGGATTGGAAAACGTTATCGCGGTCGTCACCGGCGCGGCCGGCGGCATCGGCCGCGCAGTCGTGCAGCAGATGAAGGACGCCGGCGCGGTCATCGTCGCCACCGATCTCGCCGAGAGCGCCGAAGTGCCCGGCGCCGACGATTACCTGCGCCACGACGTGACCAGCGAGGCCGACTGGAATTCGGTCGAGGCTCTGGTCCGTGAAAAATACGGCCGGCTCGACGCGCTGGTGAATCTCGCGGCGATCTCGATCGTCGGCCGGATCGAGGACACGCCGCTCGACGAGTGGCATCGGGTCAACGCGATCAACGTCGATTCCGTGATCATAGGCAGCCAGATCCTTCTGCCGCTGCTCAAGGAAGGCGGCAAGGCACGCAAGGGCGGTGCCTCGATCGTCAACTTCTCGAGCGTCGGCGGTCTGCGCGGCGCGCCGTTCAACGCGGCCTACTGCACGAGCAAGGCGGCGGTGAAGATGCTGTCGAAGTGCATGGGCGCCGAATTCGCCGCGCTCGGCTACAACATCCGCTGCAACTCGGTGCATCCGGGCGGGATCGAGACGGGCATGCTGGCCAGCATCATGGACCGCTATGTCGAGCTGGGCGCCTCGCCTTCGCGCGAGGCTTCGCACGCATCCATGGTCGCGAGCCATCCGATCGGCCGGCTGGGGCGCCCCGACGAGATGGCCGGCGGGGTGATCTACCTCTGCTCGGAAGCGGCGAGCTTCGTTACCTGTTCGGAATTCCTCATGGACGGCGGTTTCAGCCAGGTCTGAGAGACGGAGATTGGCAATGACGGAAGACATTAAGTGGGACCTTGAGGCGGACGTCGTCGTTCTCGGTTCCGGCGGAGCCGCGATGACCGCGGCGATCTCGGCGCATGATTTCGGCGCCAAGGACGTGGTGATCCTGGAAAAGTCCGGGATGGTCGGCGGGACGACCGCCATGTCGGGCGGCATGCTGTGGATACCGAACAATCCCTATCAGCAGGAAGCCGGCATCGAAGATTCCGACGACGACGTCGTCGCCTACCTCGACGCCCTCGCACCGGGCCAGCTCGACCCCGAAACCTTGGGCGCCTTCCTCGAGACCGGGCCGGAGATGATCCGCTACCTCATGGAAAGGACGCCAGTCCGTTTCCATGCCTTCGCCGACTTTCCCGACTATCAGCCCTACCTGCCGGGCGCCAAGCCCGATGGCGGCCGCTCGCTTGACAACGAGGCCTTCTCCTTCGAACGGCTCGGCAAATGGGCCACGCGGGTCAATCCGACCAAGATGGCCTATCCGGTGCGCGGCAGCCTGATGGAAGCGGTGGGCGGCACGCTCGACGAGGCCACGCTCGCCGAGCGCGAGAAGGGCGATTACCGGGGGCTCGGGCAGGCGCTGGCCGGCTCGCTGTTCAAGGCCGTGCTTGATCGCGGCATCCCGGTCGAGTTCGAGAAGCGCGCCCGCAAGCTGGTCAAGGCCGGGACCAAAGATGGTGATCGGATCGTCGGCGTCGTGGCCGAGGACGCCAGTGGCCGCGATTTCCGCGTGCGCGCGCGCCGCGGCGTGGTCATCGCCACCGGCGGTTTCGAGTGGAATGAGCAGCTCGTGAAGGCCTTCCTGCGCGGACCACTCACCGGTCCGGTCTCCGTACCCGAGAACGAGGGCGATGGCCTGCTGATGGCGATCGAGGCCGGCGCCCAGCTCGGCAACATGCAGAATGCGTTTTGGCAGCAGTCTGTGCTCGAATTCAAACCGCAGCACCGCAATGCCAAGCCCAACTACCTGCTCGGTTCTGACGAGCGCGCGCGCCCCGGCGCCATCCTCGTCAACCGTGCCGGCAAGCGCTTTGTCAACGAGGCGGCGAACTACAACGCCATGGGCAAGGCGCTCCACGCCTTCGACGCCGGCACCCATGCCTATGCCAACCTGCCCTACTGGCTGATCATCGATCAGCGCTATCGCGACAAGTATCCGCTGTTCAACGCCATGCCGTCATCGCCGCTGCCGTCCTTCGTCATGCAGGCCGAGACGCTGGAGGAATTGGCGGAAAAGGCAGGGATAGACGCCGAGGGCCTGAAGGCCGCCGTGGCCCGGTTCAACGACATGGTCCGCAAGGGCCACGATGACGACTTCAACCGCGGTGACAATAGCTACGACAATTTCTACATGTGGGGCGATGCGGACTTCGATCCGCCCTACCGCACGCTCGGCGTGATCGACCGGGGCCCTTACTACGCGGTCAAGATGGAGTCCGGCGCGCTGGGCACCTGTGGTGGCCCCCGGACCAACGGCGACGCCCAGGTGCTCGACTGGAACGGGGAGCCGATCCCGGGCCTCTACGCGGCGGGCAACGCCATGGCGGCGGTGCTGGGCGAGGGCTACGGCGGCGCCGGCGGTACGCTCGGCCCGGGCATGACCTTCGGCTACCTCGCCGGGCGGCACTTGGGGACGCATATCCCCAACCACTGAGGCAGGAAAACCGGCGTCGGTTGCATTGTCCGTTACTGCCGGCCAGATATCGTCCTGGGCGATTGTCATCGAAACAGGACTACACTGCCTTGCAGCGCTATCTGATGCCCTGGCGGCTTGCCGACCGTTCATGCCGCCTCATTGGTATCTGCCTGGCGACCCTGACCCTTCTGCCGCTGGCGCCGGCGCATGGCGATCCGGTCGCCGAGCAGCGGGTCGTCATCGACCTGTCGGGGGGAACTGCGGGCCATGATTTCCGGCCCGATGAAGCGCTTGGGGCGGCGATCGACGGTTCCGAGGAGGGAGATATCGAC
Source organism: Novosphingobium sp. G106 (assembly GCF_019075875.1). Taxonomy (NCBI): domain Bacteria; kingdom Pseudomonadati; phylum Pseudomonadota; class Alphaproteobacteria; order Sphingomonadales; family Sphingomonadaceae; genus Novosphingobium; species Novosphingobium sp. G106. The sequence goes on from NZ_JAHOOZ010000001.1 coordinate 5,350,004, forward strand.
CGCCTGCTGACCGGGCGAAACATCCGCGCGATGAAAAGCCTCGGGCTGCGTCCGCTCAGCTACCGCTTGCGGACCGAACTGGGCGTGCAGACCTGGCACTGGAATCCCGTCGGCACCTGGAGCGATCCGGCACGCCAGCAAGGTTACTGGGTGTCGAGCGACAAGCTCGGCCCGCCGATCGCCCTCTCCTGGGGCTACCGCCTGCCACGGCGCGGCGACACGCTCGATAACGCCAACAACGACGACTATTCGCGCCTGACCGACGGCGACCGCGAGAGCTTCTGGAAGTCGAACCCCTATCTCGACCCCAAGGTTCTTCGCGACGGCGAGGAGCACCGCCAATGGCTGGTCGTGCGGTTCGACAAGCCGCGGCCGATCGACAGCGCGGTGATCGATTGGGGCACGCCCTTCGCACTGCGCTATGCGGTGCAATACTGGACCGGCGAAACCGAATACGATCCCAAAGGCCGATGGGTGACTTTCCCCCGCGGCGCAGTCGATGGCGGAAGCGGCGGTGAGGTGAGGCTGGCCTTGGCCGACCGGCCCATCACCACGTCGCACGTCCGCGTGCTGCTGCTTGTCGCATCGGGTACCGCGCCGGCGGGGTCGACCGACTGGCGGGACGGGATGGGCTATGCGGTGCGGGAGGTATCGTTCGGCACCGGGCGAGCGGACGGCACGCTCGACGATGCCGTCGTCCACGCCGCTTCGCACGATCACCAGACCTTCGCCCACGTATCGTCAACGGACCCATGGCACCGTGCCGTCGATCGCAATCCCGCGCTCGAACAGGCCGGAATCGACAGGATTTTCGCGACAGGGCTCGGCTTCGGGCTGCCGATCATGATGCCAACGGGGCTGCTGTTCGACACGCCTGAAAACGTCGCGGCGGAACTGCGCTACATCGCGCGCCGCGGCTATCCGGTGAAGCAGGTCGAACTGGGCGAGGAGCCCGACGGCCAATATGGCGCGGCGGAGGACTATGGCGCGCTCTATCTCGCCATGGCCGATCGCGTGAAGGGCATCCTGCCCGGCGCAAGCCTCGGCGGACCCAGCCTGCAGAGCGCCTTTACCGAGAACTGGATGCAGCCCGAGAAGCCGGGCTCGTGGAACAGCGAATTCATCGCCTACCTCAATCGGCGGCAGCGGCTGGACGACCTGGGCTTCCTGTCGTTCGAATACTATCCTTTCGACGACATCTGCGGCGACATCCACGCCAAGCTGATCCAGCAGAGCGCGATGATGCAAGAGATCGCGCGGAATCTCGACAGCGATGGAGTGCCGCCCGGCACGCCGCGCATCATCACCGAATACGGGTTCTCCGCCTATTCGGGCCGGGCAATGTCCGAGATGCCGAGCGCTCTGCTGATGGCGGGCATCGTCGGGCAATGGCTGAGCCTTGGCGGCCATGCTGCCTATATGTTCGGCTATGGCCCGAACGTGCCGGTGAACCAGCATCTTCCCTGCGCCGGCTATGGCAACATGATGCCGTTCCTGGCTGACGCGAATGGCCAGGCGACGCTACCGATGCCCGGCTATCATACCGGCCGCCTGCTGACCCGGGTCTGGACCGTGCCGGGCCACGGACTTCATCGGGTGATCGACGCCCAGGTGGAGGGATCGGATAATGGGGATGTCGTGGCCTATGCCGTGCTGCGCCCCGACCACAAGCTGGCCGTCCTGCTGATCAACCGCAGCGCCACGCGCACGCACAAGTTGCTGATGGCGGGCAGGGATGGGCTGGGCAAGATTACCGATATCCAGGGACCGGCCGACATCTACAGCTATGGGCCGGATCAGTATGCCTGGCACGATGCCGGCGAGCAAAGCCGCCCTTCGCGCGACGAACCGCCTGTTCGCCGCCGCCAGCCGAAAGGCAGCGCGCGCCTGGAATTGCAGCCCGATACGCTGGCCATTTACGTGGTGAAAGCGGTAGGGGAGGCAGAACGAGGAAGATAGGGCAGCGGCTTTTCGGACGCTCTGCCCAGACCTCCGCCCCAAGCACTCAGGCCGACGGCGGGATCAGGAAGTCCATCGTATATCGCCTGGCCTTCCAGCTGGTCCCGGTCCGCACCAGGTCGAAGTAATAGCGCCCGTGGACGGTAATCGCGCTGCCGTCCTTCCCGCGGCCCATGCCGATGATGTAGGCGCGCGCCGAGGCGGTGTCGGCGGAATAGGCGGTCACGGCGAAGTTGGTCAGGTAATGCGCGTGGTGCGCCATGCCCGCGAACACGCCGGTGAAGAATTCGCGGATGCCGGCATGGCCGCGCTTGTGCGGAAAACCGATGCCCGAGAGGTCGTAGTCGGCGTCTTCGGTAAACACCGCACAGATCCCGTCGATGTCGCTGAGACTGTCGACGGCGTGGCAATAGGCGATGAGCAGGTCCTCGATCGCCAGGCGGTCCTCGATCGGCAGGCTCATGCCGGGCGGCCCAGCACCATGTCGTTGAGCAGTTCATGGAAACGCTGCACGCGCTTTTCCTGGAGCGGCAGCAGGCAGCCCTTGAACCCGCGCGAATTGAGCCCCTGCTGCTGACTGGTGCCGATCGATAGATCCTGATCGGCGACATAGCCGACCGAGACGCCGTCGCCATAGGTGCTGTGGCGCTTGAGTGCGTCGTGGCGCAGCGGCAGCGGGCCGATGGGGGTCTCGACCTCCTTCATGCCCGGCACCGGCGGATAGAGGCACCAGTGCTGGAAGACGCATTTCTCGGGATCGGTCGGATGCGGCTCGGTGCGCAGGATCTGGCACTGCTCGGGCGACATCGTCAGCGTCAGGTTGGGAAACATCGTGCAGTGGAAATAGTCGACCAGTTGCTGGTCGGTCATGTCCGCGTAGTTGGCATAGCCGCGCTCGGGCCCGAGGCTCCGCTTGGCCTCGATCACCGCCTGGCGAATCTCGTCGGTGCGGCCCTGGTAGGCGGCGGGATCGATCCCCCAGGCGCGGGCGACATCGTCGAGCGGGGCGGGCACATCGCCGCTGGCGTAGTCTTTTCGGGTCGTGGCCTGGTGCCCGACCATCCACATCGCGTTGTGCCCCGATGGGTACATCTCGAACAGGGTCGAGGGCAGGCCGTCGTTGATGAAGGTCGCCAGCTCGGGGTGGATCGTCGGGAGGTGATAGGACTCGTTGAAATTGTCGCGGATGATCTTCCAGTTGAACTCGCAGTCGGCCGAGACGTTGAGCACGCGTACCCAGTTCTCCAAGCCATAGCCGGCGAGCCGTTCGGGATAGGGCGAAAGCCAGTCGAGCAAAGGCGGGACGTCGTCGTCCATGCACCAGAACACGAAAGGCCCCCAGATGTCGCAACGCAGCTCGGTCAGGTGCACGCGGCCGCAGGGGTTGCCGTCGGCGAAGTCCTCCGGATCCTGGACGCCGATGAGCGTGCCGTCGAGATCGTACTTCCAGCCGTGGTAGCCACAGGTGATCGCGGGAACGCTCGTCGCTTCGCCCAGGATCAGCCGGTTGCCCCGGTGCGGGCACGAATTGTAGAAGGCGCGGACGGAGCCGTCCTCCTGCCGGACCATGATCACCGATTCCTTGGCGAAGTTGTGGCGGATGATGTCGCCCGCATCCTCGATGTCGGCGAGCACGCCGCCCAGGTGCCAGACCTTGGGCCAGAGATTCTTCATCTCCAGCGCCATCCAGTCCCTGGAAATATAGCGGTCGGCGGTGATCGTGTCGCCGCGCACCGGCTGGTCGAATTCCGGCGAGTAACGGGAAACCTTGGCTTCGGCGTTCATTGCATCCCTTTCGGCTTCAGCCCCGTCCGGCCTGATTGTTTTTCCAGGCAAGCGTTTCGCTGAAATCTTCTCCTCGGCGTCCGGCCCGGTTGGTCGTGGGGTTCGCGGCGAAGAAGCCGTGGTCCGCCGGATCGTCCTTGACCCAATCGGTGATAAGCCTGCGCTTCGCGATCCTCCACTCGCCATTCTTACAGGCGTACTCGTCGACATACCGTCCGGCGATGAACAGGTCGCGCGGCTGCCCGGCTTCGTCGCGGGTGCCGTGCCAGGCCTGGAAATAGCATTCGCCGAGCGCGGTCTCGCCTTGGACCTCGATCCGCATCTGGCCGAGCAGGTGGTGCGTCGCTTCCATCGCGCCGAGCAGATCCTGGCAGAAGTCGACGAAGGCCGCGGCATCGCCGGCGAAAATGCCGGCGTCGATCCAGGCATCGTCGTGGAAGGCGGTGCGCTGCAGCGCGGGATCGAGCCGGTCGAGCCCGCGCATGTAGCGATGGACGGCGTCGGTGATGTCGCGCCGCGCGGCAAGGTCGCGGACTTCCGCTTCGAGATCGAATGGCATCTTGCCTCTCCGGCTGGTTCGGGAGCAGTCTGCCATCTGCGGGGCCGCGGTATATCTGGCACTTCGGACAGTTTTGCCGGTTCGTGCCAAGCCTAGTCTGATGAACAGAGCGATCGAACGAAGGAGATCCTGATGGCGAATGTGGCGATTACCGGGGCCGGGCGTGGCATCGCGCTGGAACTGGTGCGGCAGCATGTGGCCCAGGGCGACCGGGTCTATGCCCTGGCGCGCGATCCGAAGGGCGCCCAGGCGCTGAACGCGCTGGCGGCCGATTCGAGCGGTCTGCTGACTGTGCACGCGATGGACGTTGCTGACGACGCCTCGGTGAAGGCAGGTGCGGCCTCGACCGGCGAGGAGCCGATCGACATCCTTTACAACGTAGCCGGTGTCACCGGCGTCGTCGCGCCCGAGCTCGAAAGCGCCGACTGGGCGCAGTTCGACCAGGCTATCGAGGTCATGATCAAGGGACCGCTGCGCGTCCTGCAGGCCTTCCTGCCGCGGATGCAGGCCGGATCGAAAGTGATGAACATCACCAGCCAGCTCGCGGCTTCGACCTGGCCCTATGGCGGCTTCTATTCCTATGTCGCGGCGAAGGCGGGGCTCAACCGGATGATGCGATCGGTGGCGATCGACCTCAAGGGCCGCGGCATCGTCGTCGGCCTGATCCATCCGGGCTATGTCCAGACCGACATGGGCGGCGCCGGTGCGGACATCACGCCGCAGGAAAGCGCCACCGGCGTGCGGACACTCGCAGAGGGCTGGACGCTCGACAAGTCGGGCGACTTCTACAGGTGGAACGGCGAAATCCACCCCTGGTGATCTGATCAGATCTCCGAGCGCCGTTCCTCCACCGCGAACGAACGGATGCGGTTGCGGTCGAACAGGCGTGCCTCGTCCTCGGCGATCATCCTGGCCATCGCCGGCTGGGCCAGCGCGGCGAAACAGGCGTCGCGTGCCGCCTCGTCGGCGAAGTCGATCTCCATGACCACATCGGCGTCCTCCCATCGGTCTTCGCCGTCCAGCGGATGCAGGAAGCGCCGGACGTAGCGCGTGGCGCGGCCGGCGAGCACGCTCTCGCCGATGCGACGGTGGTTCTCCTCGTAGTAGGCGATGAAGTCCGTCTTGCTCATACCTTCGCGCCGTTTGAGCAGCGTTATGACCGTGACCGTCACCGGCCTCTCACATCACCGGTTCGGGCAGCGACGGATCATCCTCCAGATACCAGTTCAGCCATTCGTGGAAGTACTGGTTGCCGCGCTCGTTGCGGCCGAAGACGAGATCGTCGTGCGCGCCGCTCTCCAGGCCCTTCTGGATATCCAGCCCGATCACGTAATCCTCGTTGTAGGTCACATCGCGGAAGAAGTTGATCATGGCTTCGATATTGGCGCGGTCCTCGTCGTCACGCGGGGCTTCGCGGCGCAGGTAGTTGAGCACGGTCCGGTTACGGTCGGGCGTCGGCCCGGGAAAGAGCTGTGCGATCTGGGTGATCTCGGGCGCGATGAAGATCGACACGTTGGGGAAGAAGATCCGCACGAAATCGTAACCGTTGTTCTCCTGGCTGCCCCATTGCTCACGCGGAAGCGGGCGCAGCGCTTCCGAAATCCGTCGTTGCGGAAAACCGATGCGGATGTTTGGGCCGAAGCCTTCGTAATGCGTGCAGTTCGAGGGGGTACGCGGGGCGATCGTCTCGGGGTGCAGCGAGGCGAAGTGGTAGCCTTCGAGATAGCCGTCGAAGGCAATCTTCCAGTTGGCCCCGACGATCTCGCGCGAGCCGAGGTAGGACCAGCCGGCGAAGTCGAGCGCTGCGAAATCCTCGAGGAAACCGCGGAAATGGTTGTCGAGATCCAGCGGCGCGTTGGGTGTCAGGCAGGCGAAGATCATGCCGGCACGTTCCTCGCACGGTAGCTCGCGCAGGCCGCGCGCGGCCTTGTCGACCTCTCCGAAAGTGCCTGCTTCCGAGACCGCGAGCAGCTTGCCGTCCTGGCCGTAGGTCCAGGCGTGGTACTTGCAGGTGAAGCGCGCGCAGTTGCCCTTGCCCTCGGCCACTGGCGCGCCGCGGTGCGCGCAGACGTTGAGGAAGGCGCGGACCGTGCCGTCCTTGGCGCGGCTGATCAGCACCGGCAGGCCGACGGCATCCATCGTCTTGAAATCGCCGGGATTGGGCAGTTCCGCGGTGAAGGCGAGCATCAGCGGTACGCGTTTGAACACCAGCTCCATCTCGGCGCGCCACTGGTCGGTGTCGGTATAGGAGCGCGTGGGGACCGGCATCGGCTTGTCGGTCTGGAAGGTCTTCTTGTTCTCGACATAGTCGAGCATGATCTCGGCAACGTCGCCGAGCTGTTCAATGCGGTCCACGCTCGTCTCCCGGATGGTGCTATGGATGCGAGTTGAGCAAAGCGGCGGAGCGCCGACAAGCTGCGAGAGGTGACAGGTACCCCCGGAATTCTTGGGCGATGCTTGGCCTTTTCGCCAGTTGGCGCGCGGGGAAGGGAAGGGCAGTGCTGGGCGATGGATGAGAGAAGCGCGCCGCCCTGGCGCTGGCTGCATATTCCCGCACCGCACCAGCAGGCTTTCGCCGGCGCCGGCCTGTGGGACGAGCGCACGATCGCCGATCAGGCCTATGTCCTGGCCGAACAGGATCCCGGCTTCGTCGCCTTCGTCGAGGGTGAGGAGCGCCTGACCCGCGAGGCTCTGGTGGCCGACGCCGAGGCGCTGAGCGTCGCGCTTCACGCGCGCGGGCTGCGGCCCGGCGATGTGATCGCCTTCCAGGTGCCCAACTGGCGTGAGGCGGCGGTGATCAACCTGGCCGCGGCGATGTCGGGCCTAGTCGTCAATCCGATCGTGCCGATCTACCGCGACCACGAAGTCACGCAGATGCTGGGCGACTGCGGCGCGCGGGCGTTCTTCGTCGCAGCCGCGTTCCGAGGCTACGACTTCGCCGCGATGGCGGCCCGCGTCGGCGCCGTGTTGCCCGACCTGGCCCAGGTCTTCACCGTGCGCGGCGAGGGCGCGAACGACCTGTCGGCGCTGCTGGCCGAGGGGCGGGGCAAGGCTTTCGCGCGACCGAAGGTCGATCCGCTGGGGGTCAAGCTGGTGCTCTATACCTCGGGCACCACCGGGCGGCCGAAGGGCGTGCTGCATAGCCACGTGACGCTGCAGCGCATCGTCGCCGCGAGCACGCGCCACTGGGGCGTGCAGGCTGGCGAGGGAACGCTGATGCCATCGCCCGTCACGCATATATCCGGCTATGCCAACGGGCTCGAGGCGCCGCTGATCTGCGGCACGCGGACCGTGCTGATGGAAAGCTGGGACGCCGGCGCAGCGCTGGCGCTGATCGAGCGCCACCAGCTCGTCGGGACGACCGCGGCGACGCCTTTCCTTGTCGAGCTCGCCGCCGCCGCGCGGGCGAGCGGCAATCGCCTGCCCTCGTTCCGCTACTTCGCCTGCGGCGGCGCGGCGGTGCCGTCGGACCTGATCCCTGCGGCCAATGCCGCGTTCCAGAACTGCCATGCCTTCCGCGTCTTCGGCTCGTCGGAAGTGCCGCTGGTGACTTTCGGCTGGCCGCGCGACGCCAATCTGGCGGCGACCACCGACGGCGAGATCGTCGACTACGACGTGCGTATCGTCGATACCGATGATCGCCCGCTCGCCGAGGGCATGGAAGGCGAGATCCTCGCGCGCGGGCCGGGCATGCTGCTCGGCTATGCCGACGAAGCGCAGACGCGCGAGGCAATCACGCCCGACGGCTTCTTCCGCACGGGCGACCTCGGCGTGCGCACGGCGGACGGCGCGATCACGATCACCGGGCGCAAGAAGGACCTCATCATCCGCGGCGGCGAGAACATCTCGGCCAAGGAGATCGAGGACGTGCTCCACACCCACGCCGCAGTGCGCGAGTCGAGCGTCGTCGCGATGCCGCATGCCCGGCTGGGCGAGGGTGTCTGCGCCTACGTGATCGCGCGCGGCGAGGAAGCACCTTCGCCCGAAGCGCTCGCCGCCCATGTCGTCGCCAGCGGCCTGGCCAAGCAGAAGATTCCCGAGCGTTTCGAGCTGGTCGATGACTTTCCGCGCACCGCCTCGGGCAAGGTCCGCAAGGACCTGCTGCGCGCCGACATCAAGGCGAAGTTGGAGCGCTAGCTGCGGCCACCGCGGCCGCGATCTCGTCGTTGGTCGGATTGCGTCGCAAGGTCAGTCCCCCGTTTACCTGGAGGTTCTCGCCGGTCATGAAGCACTGGTCGCCGGCGAGCCAGACGGCGGCGGCGGCGATGTCGTCCGACGTGCCGATGCGGCCGAGCGGGTAGCCGGCGAGGAAGGCGTCGAACAGGCCGGGCACTTCCTTGTGCTCCGCGGTCATCGGTGTGTCGGTGAGGCCCGGCGAGATCGAATTGGCACGGATGCCCTCGCGGCCGAACTCGTGCGCGACGCAGCGGATGACGTGGTCGGCGCCGGCCTTGGTGCCCATGTAGGCGGCGTGGTCGTTGAGCATGATCGTCGCGGTCGCCGAGCTGATCTGGATGATCGACCCGCCGCGCCCGCCGCGGCTGAGCGCCATCTTGCGGATCATCGCCTGGTAGAAGTGGAACGGGCCGACATATTGCAGCGCGGTCATCGCCATCAGCTCTTCATGCGTCGTGTCGAGGAAAGGCTTGAGTAGCCCCCAGCCGGTAGCGTTCACTGCGATGTCGATGCCGCCGAGTTTCGCTTGCGCACTGTGGGCGAGCGCGGCCACGCTCGCGTCGTCGGTGAGATCACAGGACGCCCATTCGCAGCCTTCGGCGCGCGCGAAGCTTTCGAGCACTTCGGCCTTGCGCCCAGAGACCAGCACCTTGGCGCCTTCCGAGAGGAACTGCCGGGCGATGTGCTGGCCCATGTTGCCTTCGCTGCTGGCGCCGAGCACCACGGCGGTCTTTCCTGCGAGCTGTCCCACGGCATGCTCTCCCTCTTGCTGTCCTCGCGAGCTAGCACGCCCTGCCGGGCCCCAATCCTGACCAAAAATACAGTGGTCCGAGGCAGGCCGAAGGGCGAGAAGGCGGCATCATCAAAATAGGCGAGGAGCGAGCGATGGATCTGGGTCTGAAAGGCAAGAAGGTCATCCTGACCGGCGGCAGCCGCGGCATCGGCCGTGCGGCGCTGGAACTCTTCGCCGCGGAAGGCTGCGACGTCGCCTTCTTCTCGCGCAATCCCGAGCAGGTCGACGAGACGGTGAAATCGCTGTCGCGCCACGGCGGCAAGGTCGTCGGCGAGGCTTTCGACATGAGCGATCTCGATGCCTATGCAGCCTGGCTCAAGTCGGCGGCCGACAAGCTCGGCGGCTGCGACGTGTTCGTTCCGGGTGCCAGCGCATCGGGCTCGGGTGCCACGGGCGACTGGGACACCTGCTACAACGTCGACGTCAAGGGCACGGTGATCGGCTGTGAGACGTTGACGCCCTATCTCGAAAAGTCCGGTGCGGGCTCAATCGTCATCCTGTCGAGCACCGCGGGCGTCGAGACCTTCATCGTTCCGCAGGCGTTCAACGCGCTCAAGGGCGCGCTGATCACCTATGCCAGCCAGCTGGGCCAGCAGCTCGGCCCGCAAGGCATCCGAGTCAACACGGTTTCGCCGGGCCCGATCGCGTTCCCGGGCGGCAACTGGGAAGCGATCAAGGCCGGCGCGCCCGAGCTTCACGCTGCGACCGAAGCGCAGTTCGCGCTGGGCCGCTGGGGCGGGCCGGACGAGGTGGCAAAGACCATCGTCTTCCTTGCCAGCCCGGCTTCGTCCTACACGACGGGTACCAACGTGATCATCGACGGCGGCTATACCAAGCGCGTCCAATTCTAGGGGTTTTACCGCTCTCTCCGCACCTCGCGCGGCAGGCCTTGCGGCTTGCCGCGCTTCTCTTCGTCAGGCGATCTTGAGCACCAGCTTGCCGGTATTGGCGCCGCTGAACAGCCGCATGAAGGCCGGGTAGGCATTCTCCAGACCCTCCTGGATGTCCTCGTCCATGCGCAGCCGGCCCTCGGCCATCCACCGCGCCATCTGCGCGCCGCCCTCGGCGAAACGGTCGACGTAGCCGGCGATGAGGAAGCCATGGATCGTCGCCTCGCGCGCGATGACCTCCCAGAGGTTGCGGACGCCGATCTTCTCGGGCGCGTTGTACTCGCTGATCAGGCCGCAGAGCACGATGCGGGCACGGTGGGCCAGGTTGAGCAGCTCGGCGTCCATGACGTCGCCGCCGACGTTCTCGAAGACGATGTCCGCCCCTTGCGGCGCGGCGGCGGCGATCTCGGCGGCGAGGGCGTCGACCGACTTGCCCTTGTAGTCGATCGCCACATCGAAGCCGTAGTCGTCCAGCAGCCGCCGGCACTTGTCGGGTCCGCCGGCTATGCCGATCACGCGGCAGCCGGCGATCTTGCCGAGTTGGCCGACGACCGAGCCGACCGCCCCCGCCGCACCCGAAACGAGCAGCGTTTCCCCGGCCCGAGGCTTGGCCACGTCGAGCCCGAAATAGCTGGTCAGCCCAACCGCCCCCAGAACCGAGAGAAAGTTCGACGGTGACCCGACCTGGCCGATGTCGATCGGCATGGTGAAGCCGCCTGGCAGCGCCACCGAATAGTCCTCCAGCGCGTTCACGCCGAGCACCCACTGGCCTGGCGCGAAGTCGGGATTGTCCGAGGCATGGACCGTGCCGACGGTCGTTGCGCGGACGGGATCGCCCAGGGGGGATCGGCGGCATGTAGCTGGGCACGTCGTCCATCCAGCCGCGCTGGGCGGGATCGAGCGAGCCGAAGCGGTTGCGGATGACGAAGCCGCCGGGCGGAGGCGCCGGTACGGGATTGTCGGCCAGACGAAAATCTTCGGCGACCGGCGAGCCTTGTGGCCGCCGTACAAGCAAGAATTGCCGATTCCCGGTCATGATCGCGCTCCTAATTTCGACCCTAGAGGTCGCGCGGAGACGCGCGGGGCGCACCTATTTCTTTTGGCAGTTAATTCTCTCGGGCCAACCGTAGCATAGCATGTTTACGCCAGCGGACAGAAGTTCTGCGGCAAATCTGGGGGACGGAAATCATGCGCTTCGCATATGGACACCGCGTGCTTGTTGCCGCGCTTTCGACATCGGCTCTTGCCGGATTTTCGACGCCGGTCCTGGCGCAAGAGGCGGCCGCAGGAGCGACCGCGGAAGTTGATCCCAACGAAATCATCGTTTCGGCCCGCCGCCGCGACGAAACCCTGTCGACGACGCCGGTCGCCATCACTGCGATCAATACCGCAATGCTCGAAGCGAAGGCTGCCGTGAACATCGGCGATCTCCAAGGCGCGGCACCGGGCCTGTTGATCACCCAGCAAAATTCAGGCGCGCAGGCGGCCAACATCTCGATCCGCGGCCTGACCTATGCCGATATCGAGAAATCGCAGACGCCAACCGTAGGCGTGGTCGTCGATGGCATCACCATCGGCACCAGCACCGGCCAGCTCCAGGACGCGTTCGATATCGCCCAGATCGAAGTCCTGCGCGGCCCGCAGGGTACTCTGTTCGGAGCCAATACCATCGGAGGCGTGGTCAACATCCAGCGCACCAAGCCGACGATGGAGCCCGGTCTCAAGGCCGAGTTCACCTATGGCAAGTGGAACACGTGGTCGGCCAAGGCTATCGCCAATTATGGCGATGGCAGCACCTGGGGCGTCAAGCTGTGGTACTTTCACAACCAGACCGACGGTTTCTATGACAACGTCATTCGCAACGTCAGCGCCGGCTGGAGCAAGGGCGACAGCTATGGCGGCAGCCTGCTGTTCCGCCCGGCAGGCTCTGACTTCGACGCTCAGCTGACCGTCGAGAACGTGGTGCAAAGCTTCGATCCGGTAGTCTCCAACATCGCAAAGACCGGTGAAGTATTCTGCGGCTTCGAGCCAGCACGGGAATGCAACCGCAATACCACCACCGACCTATATACGACCTTCGGCCAGGCGGCGGATAGCCACTATCACGCACCAGACGCGACGCTGACGATGAACTACCAGCTTGGCACGGTGAAACTGTCATCGATCAGCGGCTGGCGCCACAGCCGCGAGGAGCAGACACAGGACTTCGATGGATCTTCGACCGATCTCTATTATGTCGATCGCCGCCAGCACTACACACAGTGGAGCCAGGAGCTGCGCGCCTCTGGCAATCTGTTTCAGGGCTTCGACTATGTCGTCGGCGGTTATTATTTCAAGTCGACTTACGATCTGACGCAATGGTCGCGCGTATTCGGCTTCGCGCCCACGGTCCCGCCGACCCTCTTCGACAAGGCCGCGCAGCATGTCGAGGGCAAGACCGAAAGCTACGCAGTGTTCGGCGACTTCAACTGGGCCTTCGCCGACAAGTTCCGCCTGTCATTCGGCGGTCGCTACAGCCATGACAACAAGCAGCTTTACAACGGCTTCGCCCCCAACGTGCTGATCGATCCGGCGAACGTGTCGCGCAGCCAGTTCGCGGCTGTCGGCACCGGCAACGCCAGCTTCAACAAGTTCACGCCCAAGGTCGGGATCGACTACCGCCCGAACAGCGACGTCATGCTCTATGCCTCATGGTCGCGCGGCTACCGATCAGGCGGCTTCAGCCCCCGAGCCGCTACCGCTGCCACGGCCAGCACCCCGTTCCAGCCGGAAACCGTGGATGCCTATGAGATCGGTGCCAAGCTGGCGGCTTTCGACCGCAAGCTCGAGATCAACATCGCCGGCTACATTTCCGACTACAAGAACATGCAGCAGAATCTGACCGTGCCCGGTGGCCCAACCGGCAACCAGACGATCACCGGCAACGTCCCGGGCGGCGCGATCATCAAGGGCATCGAAGGCGATTTCACCCTGCGTGTGGCCGAGGGTTTGCGGATCAGCGGCTCGGTAGCGGTGATGGACTCGCATTTTCGTAATTTCGTCACTTGCGGTGCCTATGCTGGCGCTGTGGCCGCCAACAGTTGCGGCGCCGGATTGGTACCGTTCGACTATTCGGGCAACAACCTGATCTACGCACCCAAGTTCACCAGTTCGCTCAATGGCGAGTACACGCTGCCCACCAGCTTCGGCAAGATCGTGACCTCGGTTGGCTGGCGCCACATCAGTCCCTATGACGAGCAGCTCTCCGCTGAATCGCTGACCGCGGTTACCAACGGCGCGGGTGCGGCGACGCTTATCAAGGTCAACGGCAACGACGCCCGCGTGCGCACTGTCACTCAGGACCTCGTCGACGCCAGCATGACCTTCAACTTCTCGCTTCAGGGCGTCGATGCTTACTTCCGCGTGTTTGGCCGCAATCTTGCCGACACCCGCACTACCACCCACGCTTTCACCGTTGCGGGCCTTTGGTCGTTCGGCATGGGCCTCGAGCCACGCACCTTCGGCGGTACGCTCGGCATCAAGATGTGAATTTCCAGGGAATCGGAGAATAGGATGGGTCGTCTGCAAGATAAGGTCGCACTGGTCACGGGTGCGGCCTCGGTGCCGGGGCTCGGCAGCGCCACTGCGCAGCGCTTTGCCGAGGAAGGCGCGATCGTCTGGCTGACCGACCGCGACGCCGCGGGCGCCGAGAAGGCGGCGGCCGCGATCCGTGCCGAAGGCGGCCGCGCACACTCGGCCTCGCACGACGTGACCAGCGAGGCCGACTGGGACCGGGTGATGGCCGAGATCGACAGCGCTCACGGCCGGCTCGACGTTCTGGTCAACAATGCCGGCATCGCCGTGTTGCGGCCAATCGAGGACATGACGCTGGCCGAATGGAACCTGCAGAACGACGTCAATCTCGCCAGTGTCTTCCTCGGCACCAAGCGCGCCGTCGTAGCGATGCGCAAGGCCGGCAACGGCGGCTCGATCATCAACCTGTCGTCGGTCGCCGGTCTGTTCGGCGTTCCCGCCTGCGGCGCCTATGCGGCGTCGAAGGGTGGTGTCCGGCTGTTCTCGAAAGTCATCGCGGTCGAATGTGCGAAGGACAGGATCCGCTGCAACTCGGTGCATCCGGGCATGATCCTGACCAACATGCAGGGCGTCGCGGCCGAGGATAACGCGGCCAACTACGATGCCACACTCGCGCTGATCCCGATGGGCTACATGGGCGACCCGATCGAGATCGCCAACATGAACCTGTTCCTGGCCTCGGACGAATCCCGCTACGTCACCGGCACCGAGATGATCGTCGACGGCGGGATGGCGGCAACCTGATCAGTCCTCGGCGACCCTGACCAGCACCTTGCCGATATTGCCGCCGCTCAGCATGTGGGCGTAGGCGTCGAGCACTTTTTCCATGCCCCCGAACTCGTCGAAGCGCAGCGCCAGCTTGCCTTCGTCGAGCCAGGTGCGCAGCTGCGGCAGGAATTCGGCGCCGCGCTCGAGGAAGTCGGGGATGAAGAAGCCCTCGACCCGCAGCCGTCGCATCAGGATCTGGTCGAAGCGGGTCGGGCCGGGCATCGGCCTGTCTCCGTCGTAGCTGGCGACGAGGCCGCAGATGGCGATGCGGCCGTAGTGCGCCATGTTGGGCAGAACCGCGTCGAGGATCGGCCCGCCGACATTGTCGAAATAGGCATTCAGGCCGCCGTCGATCGTGGCGAGCGCCGCCGCGACGTCCTCGTTGCGGTAGTCGATCGCCAGGTCGACGCCGATCTCCTCGCGCAGGTAGCGGCACTTCTCCGGCCCGCCGGCGATGCCGACCACTTTCGCGCCGAGATTCCGGCCGACCTGACAGGCCAGGCTGCCCGTCGCGCCGGCCGCGGCAGATACTGCGAGCCACTCGCCGGGCTTCACACCGGCTACTTCCTTGACTCCGACATAGGCTGTCCAGGCGTTCATCCCGAGCGCGCCGAAATGCTGGCGCGGATCGGCCACGGTCTCGTCGAGCAGTTCGAGCCCTGCCAGGTCGGGCGCCACGTCGGCATATTCGGCCCACTGGCCGAAGCCGCGGACCAGGGCGCCCACGGCAAAGCGCGGGTCGCGGCTTTCCGCGACCCGGCCCAGGCACAGGCCGATCATCTTGGCGCCCAGCGGCAGCGGCGCCTGATAGCCGTCGGTGCGAGGACTCATCCACATGCGCGTGCCTGCGTCCATCGACAGCCAGAGCGTGCGGATGCGTACCTGGCCTTCGCCGAGCGGCGCCAGGCTCTCCTCGCGCAGGCTCAGCGCGGCGCGGAAGTCGCTGCCCTCGGGATGGTGGTCCAATTGCCAGAAACGGTTGATCGTCATGTCGGGTCTCCCGCCTGGAGGCCTGCCGGTCGGTCGCCGAGCGAGAACCTGCCCAAAAGGTTAGGGCTAGTATTTTGGCGAGGAATGAAAGGGTTCGAGCGGACGTAGAAGCCGCCCCAAGACAATATTGGGAGGTTTTGGATGACGCTGCGCAAGGCGAGCTTGCTCGCATCTAGCATTCTCGGTCTCACGGTCTCTGCCGTGCCGGCGATGGCCCAGACTTCGGAGCCCGCTGCCGGTCCGGCGGCCGAGGAACAGGGCGGCCTTAGCGACATCGTCGTCACGGCGCGCAAGCGCGAGGAAACCGCGCAGAGCGTCCCTGTTTCGGTGACCGCGATTTCGGAGAAGGTGATCCTCCAGCGCGACATCACCAGCATCGAGAAGATCGCCGCGGCGACGCCGAACCTCAACGTCGGCCGTGCTTCGAACGGGTCTGGCGCCCAGCTCACGTTGCGCGGCATCGGCTCGTCGTCGACTTCGATCGGTATCGAGCAGTCGGTCGCAGTCGTCGTCGACGGCGCTTATTACGGGCAGGGCCGGATCATCCAGGAGGGCTTCTTCGATCTCAAGCGCGTCGAAGTGCTGAAGGGTCCGCAGGCGCTGTTTTTCGGTAAGAATGCTACCGCCGGCGTGATCTCGCTGACTACCAACGATCCGGGCGACAAGCCCGAATTCATCGCCCGTGCCGGCTACGAATTCCGCTCGCACCAGTATCAGGGCGAGTTCATCGCTTCGGGCCCGCTGTCGGACACGGTGGGCGTCCGTCTGGCGGTCCGCGGCTCGAAGATGGACGGCGGCTATTTCAACAACGTCTCGGTCAACCGTACTTACGTCACCGCGGACATCCAGAGCCTGCTCGCGGGCGGCACCGGCAATCCGATCAGCCACACGGCCACGCCCGCGGCCTCGCGCTCGCCGGGCGAGGACGAGCTGCTCGGCCGCCTGACCTTGAAGTTCACGCCGAGCGACCGCTTTACCGCGACGCTGAAAGGCGCTTACGACTATAACAAGGTCAACAACTCCTCGTGGAACTACGTCGCCTTCAATTGCGGCCTGCCCAGTGGGCTAAGCCAGCTCACCGGCTATCGCTGCGAGAAGGATTTCGTCACTCACCAGAACAACATGCCGGCCGATATCGCGGCAACCTTCCCCTATGCCGAGAAAGACGGCTCGCTTTACAACCGTTACCGCTCGTGGGCGCTCAACGGGAACCTCTCGTACGAGCTCGACAACCTGACGATCAGCTCGGTCACCAACTACAACACCAACAACAACCGCTGGGCCTGCGCCTGCGACTTCCAGACGAGCAATGCCGGCCAGTGGGCGACCGAGAATTCGACCTGGAAGGCTTTCTCTCAGGAACTGCGCGCGCAGACCACGCTCGACGGTCCGATCAACGGCATGATCGGCGCGCTCTACCAGAAGACGCGGCGCGATTTCGGCCAGTACATCGCCTTCGCCGGCCTGCGTAACAGCGCGGCGCCGACCAGCGATGTCTACGTCGCCACGCGCAAAACCAGCTTCACCAAGGGCGAGACTTTCGCCGTGTTCGGCCAGCTTTCCTGGAAGATCGTCCCCGAGCTCGAGCTGGCGGGGGGGCGTCCGCTATACCCACGAGACCAAGGACAGCTTCTTCAGCCAACCCTACAACAATCCGGGCGTGACTTCGATCTTCCGCCCCGCGAACGATCCCGATGGCCTCGGCCAGATCAATGCCGACCAGACCTTCAACAACTGGTCGCCCGAAGTCACGCTGACCTACAAGCCCACCGACGACATCCTGATCTATGGCGCGTTCAAGACCGCCTACAAGTCGGGCGGCTTCTCCAACGGCGGCATCAACTCGAAGTTCTCGTCCAATCCGCTCGACGACCTTACTTTCGATCCGGAACGCGCGCGCGGCTTCGAGGCGGGTATCAAGACGACGCTGGCCGACAACCAGCTTCGCCTGAACCTGACGGCCTTTACCTACAAGTATCTCGATCTGCAGGTCGATTTCTTCAACTCGCCGATCTTCGCGTTCCAGACGCTGACCGCCGACGCCAAGACGTCTGGTGTCGAGGCAGAGTTCGAATATGCCCCGCGCAGCGTGGCAGGGCTCAACCTGCACGGTTCGGTCAACTACACCGATGCGCACTATACCAAGTTCCCCAATGCGCCGTGCTATGCCGGCCAGACCATCGCCCAGGGCTGCACGCTGATAGGCGGCATCTTCTCGAACCAGAACCTCAACGGCGCGCCGCTGTCGGTTGCGCCGAAGTGGACCGGAAATCTGGGCGTCGCTTATGAAATGCCGGTCGGCAGCGACCTCAAGTTCGGCATCAACGTCGACGGGCGCTACAGCGGATCGTATCTCGCCTCGGGCTTCGGCAATCCGCGCTCGCGCCAGGACAGCTATGTCACGCTCGACGCCGGCATCCGCTTCGGCGCCGAGGACGACAATTGGGAGATCGCGCTCGTTGGCAAGAACCTGACCAACGCGTTCTACGTCAGCGGCGTGGTCGACGGTCCCTCGACGGGCAGCGGCACCGGCACTGCGGCCGGCGTCCCCGCGGACCAGCTCGGCTTCGCCAACCTCCCGCGCACGGTGCGGGTGCAGGTTACCAAGCGCTTCTGATCTCTCTCCCTTGGAAGCGCACGGGGAGGGCGGGGCCAAGGCTCCGCCCTTTCTGTTCGAGCGCCGAACTTCCGGCCGATCCGGCGAGCGACAGGGCGCGTGGCAAGCCTCTTGCACCTGGCCCGTCGGCATACTAGATACTGAACTATATGGTTCAGTATTCAAGCACTCACCTCGATGCATCTTTCGCCGCTTTGTCGGATGCCACCCGGCGTGGCGTGCTGGAACAGCTTGGACGGGCGGACGCTTCGATCTCGGCCCTGGCCGAGAAGTTCCACATCACCCTCACGGGCATGAAGAAGCACGTCAGCGTGCTGGAGCGTGCGGGACTGGTCACGACAGAAAAGGTCGGGCGAGTGCGGACCTGCCGGCTGGGCGCCCTTGGGCTGGATGCGGAGGCCGCGTGGATCGACAGGTACCGCCAGCTTTGGGACGCGCGCTTCGATGCTTTGGACAGGGTGGTTGCCGAACTCAAGCTGAAGGAGAATTCCGATGGGTCTTAGCAGTCACGAATCCAGCACCGGGCAATCCCGCACCAAAGTCGAGAGGTCCGATCGGGAGCTGATCGTCACGCGCACTTTCGACGCGCCCGCCCGCCTGCTGTTCAAGGCCTGGACCACGCCCGAGTTGTTCATGCGGTGGTGGGCGCCGAAGTCCTCGGGCATGCTTCTGCGAACCTGCGCGATGGACGTGCGTGTCGGCGGTAAGTACCGGCTCGAGTTCGCAAGGGATGCTTCGCACATCATGGCGTTCTTCGGGACTTATCTCGAAGTCGAACCGGACTCGCGGATCGCCTGGACCAACGAGGAGACCGATGACGGCCCCGTGACCTCGGTGACCTTCGCTGAGTCGAACGGCAAGACGCTGCTGACCTTCAACGAACGCTACGCCTCGAAGGAAGCGCTCGACGAAGCCTTCGTCGGGATGGAAGGCGGGATGCCCGAGCAACTCGACCAGCTCGATGAACTGCTCGCCAGCCTGGGAGAGCCGTAAGCTCGGATCAGACGCCTTTGGGCGCGTGCTGGCGGTGGCGGTTGCGGAACACGCGGCTCTGGAACAGCCACTGGCCGTCGCGCTTGACGCAGACGTCCTCGTAAGTGCCGCGGTCGCGCTTGGTCAGGCCTTCCTGGTCGTAGATCTCGGAGGTGTAGCTGCGCATCACCGCGCGGTCGCCGTCGATCTCGATCGAACCGGGCCAGGCTTCGAACATGATCCCCGGATAGGCCTTCATCGCCTCGATCCACATGGCGACGATCGCTTCGCGACCTTTGGTCGTGCCGATCTCGGGATAGTCGGGCAGCGACCATTCGCCGTCCTCGGCCCAGGTCGCGCCCCAGGCCGCGGAATCGCTCTGCGTCACTGCATCGGCGTAGGTCTCGAGCAATTCGCGGATCGCCAGGCGGTCTTCGCTGGGGCCGGTGAAAGGCATGGCATGGTCTCCCGTTGATTGGTTTCTAGATGCGGACGATCGTCTTGCCGATGGTGCGGCCGGACATCAGATCGATGAAGGCCTCGGGCAGCTTTTCGAAGCCGTCGCGGACATTGGCGAGCGGCTTCAGCTTGCCCTCGGCGACCCAGCCGTCGAGCTCCTGCTGTGCCTGGTTGAGCACGCCCGGATAGTCGTAGGTGATGAAGCCCTGCATCTTGATCCGGTTGACGACGAGCTGCCACAGCGTTGTCACGCCGTGCGGATGGTCTGCATCGTTGTACTGGCCGACCATGCCGCAGACCGGCACGCGGCCGTGAAGGCGCATCAGCGGCAGGATCGCTTCGAGGGTCTCGCCGCCGACATTGTCGAAATAGACGTCGACGCCCTCGGGCGCCACGCGCGCGATCTCGGCGGCGATGTCGGGCGTTGCGCGGTAGTCGATCGCCGCGTCGAAGCCGAGTTCGCGGATGACCTGGGCCTTCTCGGGCGAGCCGACGAGGCCGATGACCTTGCAGCCGCGCGCCTTGGCGATCTGGCCGACGGTGGAACCCGTAGCCCCCGCCGCCGCACTGATGACCACGGTTTCGCCCGGCTTCGCCTCGCCGACCGCGAACAGGCCCACCCAGGCGGTCAGTCCGACCGGCCCGAGAGCGCCCATATAGTGATAGAGTTCGGTTCCGGGCTGCGGCTTCACCACTTCGAGGCCGAGCGCGTCGGGTCCGATCACATAGTGGTCCGACCAGGTCGCGAAAGTGCGCACCAGCGTGCCCACCGGATAGGCCGGATTGTTCGACGCCACGACCTCACCCAGCGACATGCCGGCGATCGGCGCGCCCAGCGCCACCGGCGGAAGATAGGACGGCCGATCGTCCAGAAAACCGCGGATTGCCGGGTCGACCGAACCGACGCGCATCCTGACCAGGATCTCGCCCTCGCCGGGCTCGGGCATCGGCGCCTCAGCAAGCGCGAAGTCGCTGGGCTGGGGCACGCCCTGGGGGCGGTTGACGAGGATGATCTGGCGGATGGTTCCCATGATGCGTTCATAGCGCGCGCGGGAACCCGGCACGGCTAGTTTAATCGCTAGGTTCGGCGGCGGCCCGATTGTCCGAAACGACGGCGGGAACAGGAGCGTCGTCATGACCATGACTCACGAAGACATGATTCGTTTCGTCGACGATCTCTACGCTGCCACAGGCACGGGGGACTGGGACAAGGCGGCAGCGATGCTGACCCACGATTTCTTCGTCACCGAAGCGGATGGCCTGCCGATGGCGGGCGTCTATCGCGGCAAATATGCGCTGCGCGATCTGTTCATCAAGGTGATGGGCATGCTCGACGTCGCCGGGCTCGATCGGACGCAGACGACCGCCGGAGGAGACTATGCCGTCGCGATCCTGACCATGCGGTTCGCCGATCCATCGGTCCCGCCAGCCCAGCTGTGCGAGCTGTTCCGCTTCCGCGACGGCAAGTGCTGCGAGATCAAGCCCTACTACTTCGATCCGCAGGCGATCGTCGCCGCCTACGAGGTCAAGTTCGCAGGGTAAGCATTGGTCAGTGAACCGCTTCCGACCGCTTGCGGGGGCTTTGCGTTCTACGGAGAAGCTTCAGGTGGCCTTCCCAGATGACGCGGGCCTGACAGACCAGAGAGCTCTTTTTGTCCGGTGTGGCGTGGCTTTCGATGAAGCCCCGCAATTCGGCCCAGGAGGCGGCATCGAGCACACGATCGGTTGCGAGTGAGAATTCCCGAAAGCCTGCCCACCTTGGGGTGACATGCTTTGTTTGGACATATTCTCTCAGCGTTTTTGAAGTAGCCACGGTTCTGGAATTTCGTCTGTCATTGCGTTGAAGTGGCCCGGCTTCCGCAATGGAAGCCGGGCATCGTGGATCAATTCCCGAAGTGGACCTTCGCACGGAAGCCGAACATCCGCGGCTGGTTGAGCTGGCCCGTGATCTGGCCGTTGGTCGTGAAAGTTCCGGCCGGATAGACGACCAGCTTCTGGTTGGTGACGTTCGTCATGAAGAACGACAGGTCGATCGGCCGACCGAACACCGACTGCCAATCGACATTGAGATTGAGCAGATTCGCCGCCGGCAGCAGGTAGTTGGGCGCGACATTTGGCGAAACACCGCGATTGGCGTCGGTATGGGTGAAGGTCGCGCCGAAGGACACCTGGCCGACGCTTTCGTCCAGCGGCAGCGTGTAGGTTCCGGTGAGGGTCACCCGGTTCTTCGGCGAAAGTGCAAGCGACTGACCGACGTCAGCCGAGGGGAACAGCGCCGAATAATAGATCGGCAGTGGCGGCTGGGTAAATTCTATCAGCTTGGTGTTGAGGTAGGTATAGCCGACGTCGAACTTGAACCCGGTGAACGGCCGTACCGAAGCATCGACCTCGATACCCCATGTCCGGGACTTGCCTGCGTTCACGATCGGCTGGGCATTGGGAACCTTGCCCTGGAATTGGGGTGCGACGACCGAATTGACCGCAAGCTGCTGGTCGGTGAGGTTGTTGTAGAAGCCCGCGATGTTGAAATAACCGGGCACGGCACCGCGGAAGCTGGTCTTCGCGCCGGCTTCGTAGGTATCGATCTTCTCAGGTGTGGCGATCTCGAGGCCGAGATTGTTCGAGTTGATCGCACCCTGACGATAACCCCGCGCCCATTTGGCGTAGAGAAGGATATCGTCGATGGGCTTGTAGTCGACGTCGATCAGCCAGGTCGGGCGGCTCGAATTCTGGTGGAGTACGTCGTCGCACTTAGCAGAAATCGGTCCCTCGACGATCAGCGGTATGGAAATGTCTCCGCCGTTGAACTTCACCACGTTCTGGCACGAATAGACCGCAGTGCCCGGCGTGGGGATATTGATGTTGACGTTGCGCGATTCGCTCATGACCTTGTCCCAGGTGTAGCGGAAGCCACCTGTCAGGCTCAGTTGCTCGGTCAGCTTGTAGGTCGCCTGTGCGTAGAACGCCTTGCTGTTGAAGGTGTCCTTCACGTTCGAGGCCGAGAGCGAACCGATCAGTAGCGGATTGGTGCACTGGAGTGTCGAGTAGTCGGTGCAGCTTTCGAAGATCTGGGTCGTACCCGTATTGAAGCCCAGCGGCTTGCTGGATTCGAGATAGGCACCCGCCTGCCAGTTGAAGCGGCCATCGGCGAGCGTGCCCTGGAACTGCAGTTCTTCGGTAAGGGTCGACTGTGCCGAATTGTTGCCGCTCACACCGGGATGCAGGGTGATGCCCGGGAGGGACTGGCCGGCGACGGTCGGGAGCACCAGCGGCGTGGTGCACCCCGCTGATCCGAACGAGCAGATGCCGGCCGCCCCGACGCCGATCCCGAGGTTTCCGAAGTTGAGCGGTTGTCCCGTGGAGATGAGATTGTCGCCGAACAGGTCGAAGTCGGCCGTTTCCCGGTATTCGGCATAGGAAACGATATTCTTGATGGTCAGTGTATCGCTGGCCTTCAAAGTGGTCGTGTTGATGACCTGCCACTGTCGGATCAGTTCCTGCGGGTTGGGGTCGTTGTTGTCGACATCCCAGAAGCCATCGCCGCGGGCATTTTGCCGGTCGACCTGGCCGCAGGCGAACGGTCCCAGAAGCCCGACCAATCCGAAGGCACTTGCGTAGTTACGGTTACAGCCGGAAACCCTTTGGAGCACACCGTGCGTGTTGGACCGGCTGTAGCTGCCGATCGTATAGTTCTCCAGATCGGGCGTGATGTCCGCGACCACGCTAAAGCGCGCCGCGAAATAGTTCGTGTTGCCGAAATCGTCGGGTCCGATGCCGCTCTTGTTGTGGAGATAGCCATCGCGCTGGTTCCAATCGATCGCGCCCCGAACGCGAATGGCCGATGACAGCGGCGCGTTCAGGACCGCTTCGACACGGTGCATGTTGTAATCGCCGATCGAGCCCTGGACATAGCCTTCGAGGTTGTCGGTCGGCTTGGAGGGCACCAGCAGGATCGCGCCGCCCGTGGAATTGCGTCCGAACAAGGTGCCCTGCGGACCTTTGAGTACCTGCACGTTCTGCAGGTCCATGAAAGAGCCGACGCCGGCGCCGTTGCCCGAGGTGGTGCCGCCGTTCGATCGCGGTGCGACGACGTCGGCGAAATAGACTGCCACCGAGGGCGAAGTCTTGCCCTCTTGCGTGAACCCGCGGATCGCGAAGCTGGCTTTTTCCGCGCCGAAGCTCTGGTTCGTCGACAGCGAAGGAACATAGGTGCCGAGGTCGACGCTGCTGACGATGTTGCGCTTGGTGATCGCGTCCTGGCTCAGCACCGTAATGGAAATCGGCACGTCCTGAAGGCGTTCTTCGCTGCGACGCGCGGTTACGATAATGTCGTCGTTGCCGTTGGCCTCTCCCCGGCCAGCCTGTGCATCCTGGGCGAATGCCGGGGCGGTCCAAGCCAGAGCGGTCGTCGCAACTAGGGCGACTCTTGTGAGTGATTTCATCGTGCCTCTCCCTGATTTTGCGTTCCGATGCCTTATTACGGCGGGTTTCGAGGAACGCTGTTCTCACAAGCTAACGCAGCCGCGGTCGGATGAATCGTTACAAATTGGAAAGGTTCTCGGGCGGCGTTAGCACGCCGCCAGCCCGCAACGGTCGGAGAGTTCGCTGTAATTGTTGGGAAATTGGCCGCTGGCCGTCGTTATCTTTGGCGACCCACGCGCCTTACTTCCTGTTAACGTGACGCAGGTATCTTCCGCAGTGCTCGGCGATCGGAGAGTGCTGTATGCGACGCAATGTCATGGTCGGTAGCGCGGGAATTAGTCTGGCGGCAGCGATCTGGTTTGCGGCGGCGCTGCTTACCGCAGATTCCTGCAGCAGATGGAATCCGCTGAGCTGCCAGGGCCCCGATCCCGAACTGATCAAGTACGCGCGTTAGGTCGCCTGCCGATTTTCCCATTCCCCGCTCCAAGCCGGGGACTTGCGGCTAGAACCCCCGCGCCGGTCAGGCATTTCCTTTCTTCGCGATACCGCCGAGCCTGTGGCAAAAGGTTCTCTCTTTTGCTCATTCGGACGGAACGGAGTCGCGCATGGCCCGGAATGGCCTGCATACAGAGAGCTGGAAGCGTGCCTCGGCGGAGGCGGCCGTGGCCGAAGTGGCCGACGGCATGCTGGTCGGCCTCGGGACCGGGACGACGGCCGCTTTCGCCATAGCGGCGCTGGCTCGCCGTCTTGGCGAGGGATTGCGCTGCCGCGGCGTCGCGACGTCGCTCCGGACAGCCGATAGCGCCAGGGCGGCGCGCATTCCCTTGCTGACCCTGGAAGAGGTGGCCGAAGTCGATCTTTGCATCGACGGCGTGGACGAGATCGATGCGGAATTTCGCGCGATCAAGGGCGCGGGCGGGGCCATGCTGCGCGAGAAGATCGTGGCGAGTGCAGCCCGGCGCATGATCGCGATCGCCGACGCGTCGAAAGCCGTCGCGCGGCTCGGCGCCCGTCCGGTCCCCGTGGAGGCGCTGCCAAGCGCTCGCGCCTATGTCGAACGGCAACTCGCACGGCTCGATTGCACGCCGATCTTGCGCCGCAACGATGCTGGCGCGCCTGTGACGACCGATCAGGGCAACCTCATTTTCGACTGCCACTTCGCCGCTCTTGACGATCCGGCCGGGACTGCCACACGGCTGTCCTTCATCCCGGGCATGCTCGGCCATGGACTGTTTCTGTCGGAGATCGACGCGCTTTATCTCGGGACGGCGGATGGCGTTGTTCGCACGGAGCGGAACATTGCCTAATGTTAAGGCGTGAGGCCTGCATCCATCCCGCCGCTGTTTCGTTCCACCAGTGGACCGGAGGATCGATGATTCCATGACAGACGCATCTCACCCTGCGGAACGGCGGGTCCGCGAGGACGGCTCGCCCGAGCGCCTTGCCATCGACACGATACGCACGCTGGCGATGGACGCCGTGCAGAAGGCCAATTCGGGCCATCCCGGCACGCCGATGGCGCTTGCCCCGGTGGCGCATACCCTGTGGACGCGCTTCCTCCGCTACGATCCCGAAGTGCCGGACTGGCCGAACCGCGATCGCTTCGTCCTGTCCTGCGGCCATGCCTCGATGCTGCTCTATGCGGTCCTTCATCTTGCGAGCGTGCAGGAGATCGACGCTGAGGGCCGCAAGACCGGGCTACCCGCGGTCAGCCTCGACGACATCAAGCAGTTCCGCCAGCTCGGTTCGAAGACGCCCGGCCATCCCGAATACCGCATGACCACGGGCGTCGAAACGACCACCGGGCCGCTCGGCCAGGGCTGCGGCAATTCGGTCGGCATGGCGATCGCAGCGCGTTGGCTCGGTGCCACTTTCAATCGCGACGGCTTCACGCTGTTCGACAACGACGTCTACGCCGTCTGCTCGGACGGTGATCTCATGGAAGGCGTCGCGAGCGAGGCGGCCTCGTTGGCCGGGCATCTCGCGCTCTCCAACCTCTGCTGGATCTACGACAGCAACCACATCACGATCGAAGGCGACACCGCTCTCGCCTTCGACGAGGACGTCGCCAAGCGGTTCCAGGCCTATGGCTGGAACACCGTTACCATCGAAGATGCCGAGGACACCGAAGGCTTCGCCGCAGCGATCGAGACCTTCCGCAGAACGGGTGATCGTCCGACGCTGATCGTGGTGAAATCGGTGATCGGCATCGGCTTTCCCACCCGAGCCGGCACGCAGAAAGCCCATAGCGACGCGCCCGGCGAGGACGAGATCCGCGGCGCGAAGAAGAGGAACGGCTGGCCCGAGGACGCGCAGTTCCTCGTGCCCGAGGAAGCAAAACGGAGCTTTTCCGCTGCTGTCGCCGGCCGCGGCAAGCCGCTGCGCGAGGAATGGGAGCAGATGTTCGCGCGGTATCGCGAGGCCTACCCCGATCTGGCCTCTACACTCGACGATCTTCGCCACGGCAAGGTGCCGGGCGGCTGGGAAAGCGAGCTTCCTACCTTCGAGCCCGACGCCAAGGGGATCGCCAGCCGCGATGCCGGCGGTAAGGTTCTCAACGCCATCGCTGCCAGGGCGCCCTGGCTGGTCGGCGGCGCAGCGGACCTTTCGCCGTCGACCAAGACCGACGTAAAGGACGCGCCCTCTCTGGAGGCGGTAACGCCCGGCGGTCGCAACATGCATTTCGGCATTCGCGAGCATGCCATGGGGGCGGTGGCCAACGGCATGGCGCTGACCTACCTGCGCCCCTACACCGGCACCTTCATGGTCTTTTCGGACTATATGCGCCCGCCGATCCGCCTGGCTGCGATCATGGAACTGCCCGTCATCTTCGTCTTCACGCACGACTCGATCGGCGTCGGCGAGGACGGACCGACGCACCAGCCGATCGAGCAGCTAGCCGCGCTGCGCGCCATTCCAGGCCTCGACGTGATCCGCCCCGGCGATGCCAACGAAACCGCGGTCGCCTGGAAGGTCGCGCTGACCCACACGCATGAACCGACCGCGCTGGTCTTCTCGCGCCAGGCGATCCCGACGCTCGACCGCGGCAAGTATGCCGCAGCCTCGGGTCTCGAGAAGGGTGGCTACGTGCTGGCGGACTGCGCGGGCGAGCCGGAGATTATCCTGATCGGCACCGGCTCCGAGCTGCCGCTCGTCGTCGCCGCGCACGAGAAGCTCACGAGCGAGGGGGCCAGGTCTCGTGTCGTGTCGCTACCGAGCTGGTATCTCTTCGAGAAGCAGGATCAGGCCTATCGCGACAGCGTCCTGCCGCGCGGCGTGCGGGCTCGGCTGGCCGTGGAACAGGGAGGCGCGCTCGGCTGGGACCGCTACGTCGGCCCCGACGGCGCGACCGTGACCATGTCGACCTTCGGCGCCTCGGCACCAATCGCCAAGCTTCAGGAGAAGTTCGGTTTCACGCTGGATGCGGTATGCAAGGCCGCGCGCGACCTGGTGGAGAAGGTGAAATGACCAACTCTCGTCTCAAGCAGCTTCACGAAGCTGGACAGGCGGTCTGGCTCGATTTCCTCGAACGGCGGTTCCTGGCGGAAGGCGGCTTGAGGCGGCTTATCGCCGATGACGACATAACCGGCGTGACATCCAACCCGTCTATCTTCGAAAAGGCGATGGGCCACGGCGATGCCTATGACGCGGGGTTCAAGCAGGTACTCGGCACCGGCGAAACCAGCGACCAGACCCTTTACGAGAGCCAAGCTCTGGAGGACATCCAGGCTGCCGCCGCCGATCTGGAGCCGGTCTACGATCGGCTCGGGCAGCGCGACGGCTATGTCAGCCTCGAAGTCTCCCCGTTCCTCGCCAACGATACAGAGGCGACGATCGAGGAGGCGCGGCGGCTCTGGCGATCGGTCGACGCGCCCAACCTGATGATCAAGGTGCCGGGCACGGCGGCGGGCGTCCCTGCGGTCCGCCAGCTCATCGCCGATGGCATCAACGTCAACATCACGCTGCTTTTCGCGCTCGCCGCCTACAAGGCCGTGGCCGAAGCCTACATGGCAGGGCTCGAGGCGCGCCTGGCCGAGGGCAAGCCGATCGACCGGATCGCCAGCGTCGCAAGCTTCTTCGTCAGCCGTATCGACACCCAGATCGACAAGAAGATCGATGCCCGCACCGAAGCGGGCGATGCGGATGCGGCCGCGCTGAAAGCATTGCGCGGCAAGGTCGCCATCGCCAACGCCAAGCTGGCCTATGCCTGGTACGAGGAGACGATCGCGGGCGAGCGCTGGCGCAAGCTGGCCGATGCAGGTGCGATGCCGCAGCGGCTGCTCTGGGCATCGACCGGGGTGAAGGACCCCAACTATACCGACACGCTCTACGTCGATACCTTGATCGGCCCGGACACGATCAACACCATGCCCCCCAAGACGATGGACGCGTTCCGCGATCATGGCGTGATAAGCGCCTCGCTGACCACCGGTCTCGACGACGCAAAGGCGGTTCTCGCAGACGCCGAAAGGCTCGGGCTCGATCTGGACGGCGTGACCTCCGCGCTCGTCGACGATGGCGTCAAGCAATTCGCCGATGCCGCCGAGACCCTGTTGCGCGCGGTTGCGGCAAAGCGTGCCGCGCTGGCCGACACCGCGAAATCATGATGCTGCTGATGCGGCTTTCGGCAGTCCAACTCGGAAGGAATCCTCTATGCGGCTAGCGATGATCGGCCTCGGCCGGATGGGCGCCAACATTGCCCGGCGCCTGATGCGCGGCGGCCACGAAATCGTCGCATACGATCGCAACCAGCCCGCGATAGAGGCGTTGGTCGCCGAAGGCGCGACCGGTGCGGCAACGCTCGAGGAGGTGGTGGCAAAGCTTGATGCACCGCGCATCTTCTGGATCATGCTGCCGGCCGGCGATCCCACTGAAAGCACGATCGAAGCCCTGCTGGGCCTGGCCAGCCCGGGCGACATCGTCATCGACGGCGGCAACACCTTCTACAAGGATGACGTCCGCCGGGCGAAGACCTGCGCGGAGAAGCAGATCGCCTATGTCGATGTCGGAACTTCGGGCGGTGTCTGGGGGCTGGAACGCGGCTATTGCATGATGATCGGTGGCGAGAAGGCGGCGGTCGACCTGCTCGACCCGATCTTCGACACGCTCGCGCCGGGCCTGGGTACGATCCCGCGCACGCCCAAGCGGATGGAGAACGAAGGCGAAGATCCCCGCGCCGAGAAGGGCTATATCCACGCCGGTCCTGCGGGATCCGGCCATTTCGTGAAGATGGTTCACAACGGCATCGAGTACGGCCTGATGCAGGCCTATGCCGAAGGCTTCGACGTGCTGAAGGGCAAATCGTCCGACAAGCTGCCCGAGGACGAGCGTTTCGACCTCAACCTCACCGACATCGCCGAAGTCTGGCGGCGGGGCAGCGTGATCTCGTCCTGGCTGCTCGACCTTTCCGCCGCGGCGCTGGCGCAGGATCAGAAGCTGGAGGCCTATAGCGGCAACGTTGCTGATTCCGGCGAAGGGCACTGGACGGTGGAAGCAGCGATGGAAGAAGCCGTGCCGGTCTATGTCCTGTCCGCCGCACTCTTCGCGCGCTATCGCAGCCGCGTCGACGGGACGTTCGGC
The DNA here is from genome assembly GCF_019075875.1 of Novosphingobium sp. G106. Lineage (NCBI taxonomy): Bacteria > Pseudomonadati > Pseudomonadota > Alphaproteobacteria > Sphingomonadales > Sphingomonadaceae > Novosphingobium > Novosphingobium sp. G106. The sequence continues at coordinate 5,379,547 of NZ_JAHOOZ010000001.1, forward strand.
GACAAGCTGCTGTCGGCCATGCGCTTCGGCTTCGGCGGCCATGTCGAGATCCCGCAGTGAAGCAGGCATCGGATCGGACGATGGCCGACCTGCGCCTCGTCCTCTCCGACGTCGATGGAACCCTCGTCCGGAGCGACAAGTCTCTCAGCGATACCGTCGTCGCGGCGGTGGGGCGTCTTCAGGCGGCTGGCGTCCCGGTCTCGCTGATCAGCGCCCGGCCGCCCAGCGGCATGCTCTGGATCGCGGAAAAGCTGCGCCTGAGGGGTCCGATCGCGGCTTTCAACGGCGGAACCCTGGTCGATCCGAGTGGGACCGTACTTGCCGCCCACAGGTTGCCCCCTGACGTCGCAAGACGCGCGCTTGCCCTGATCGACCGCCCTGGCATCGCCCGCTGGCTGTTCTGCGGCGGGCAATGGTACGCTGATCGGCCGAGCGGGGATCACGACGGCCGCGAGCGGAAGTCTGCTAACGTCGATCCCATTTACGATGCGGACTTCGCGGATCTGCTCGATGCGGTCGATAAGATCGTGGCCGTTTCGGACGATCCGGACCTGCTCGGGGAGACCGAACGCCTGGCGATGCAGTCCTTGTCGCAGGATGCGGCGGTCGGGCGCTCCCAAACCTACTATCTCGACATCACCGCGCCGGCGGCAAACAAAGGTGACGGCGTCGCAGCTGTCGCCGCTGCGATGGGCGCACCTCTCGACGATGTCGCAGTGATCGGCGACCAGCGCAACGACTTGCCCATGTTCGCGCGCGCGGGCCTGTCGATCGCGATGGGGCAGGGCCCGGCGGAAGTCCGCGCGGCGGCCATGAAGATCACCCGATCCAACGATGAGGACGGCGTTGCCCATGCCATCGACGATATTCTCCTGCCTCTCGCTGCGCGGCTGAGGAACTGATCTCTCCTCTCAGCTACCAGTAGACTCGCTGCTGGGCGCCCGCTGCGCGTGCGCGCAGGATCGCGTCGCGTTCGTCGCGCGAGACCGTGCGAGTGCGAGGCGGCAAAGAGGTCAGCACCTCGCCCCCGTCGACGAGCCGGAAGGTCAGGGCCGGAGCTTCGGGACGGCCGGTCCATCGGAACTGCATGACGCCGATCGGGTGGCCCATCGTGTCCAGCCAGTTGGCCACGCCGGGATCCTCGCCCGACACGACGAAGCGCAGGTAGCCGTCGGCATCCATCTGCGCCTGCTTGCGGTTGAGACTGGCCTGGGCGTTGGCCCAGTCGAGCGTGCAGCCCAGCGCGTCGGTGAGGGCCAGCGACAAGGTTTCCACACCGCCGCGCAGGTCCGCCTCGATCACCAGCGCCTGGCCCGGTGCCAGCTCGAACACGCCCTCGTGGTACCATTGGCCCGGCAGTCCGCCGCCGGCCGAATAGTCGACCGTGGTGACGGCATTGACCACGCCCTGCGCGCGCAGGCCGGCGACCTTGCGCATGCCGAAGCCGAGCGTTCCTTCGACCATCGGAGCGAGGCCGGCGAGGTTGGCGGCCAGGCCTTCGGGTGCCGGGCGCTGGCGGCGGCTGGTGGTGCCGAGCCGGGTGATCGAGAAAACAGGATCGCGGTGGTTTCCCCAATCGTCGGAAACTGCCCGGAGCATCAGGCTGCGCACGTCCGGGGCGATCTCGCACCATTGGCCGGCATGCCCCTTCGGCCGCTCTGTAGAAAGGACGAGGTCGAGCCGGCCAGCGGCGTCGAGCTCGAAACCGCGCAGGTCTATGGCCGGATAGGTCTTGAGACCCGCCGCAGTCGGGCCGCCCATCGGCATCAGCGATACTTCGGGGCATGTGCCCCGGTCGCCTGCCAGCCGATAGGTGCCCCCGCCGTCGACCGCAGCGGTCAGGTAGACAGTATCGGGATTGGGCATGCCCATGCGCGTGTGATAGCCCGCGCCCGGCAGGAACGCCGGATGGTCGAGGTCCGCGCAGACGCGCCCCAGGTAGCTCGCCATCAGCCCGCCGAGCATCGCCACGGTCAACTCGGCGGGAGCGTGGTCCTGCCCGGTGAGATGGCTCGACAAGCGCTGGTGAACGCCGCGAAGTCCGTCGAGCAGAGCCTCGAAGTCAGTGGGATCGTTCATGCGCCGACCTTGCCGGCGAGGTCGAACCGCTCGGTGTAGAAGGCGAACTCCTCGGCCACCTCGCGCGCGTCGAGGCCATAGTCGCTGAGATCGTAGGTGTGCACGCCGCGCTTGCCCGGCGGGTTCTCGGCGCGCCATTGGGCGATGGACTGGCGGACCTCCGGGGTGAGTTCGAGGTCGAGCGAGCGATAGACGTCGACCATCGCCGCCTCGGGATCGGCGACGACCTGGCTGTAGTCGACATGGGCTATGGTAACGCCATCGGCGCGATTGGCGTCGAAATCGACGAGCGCGCGGATGTGGCGGCCGACCAGGTCCTTCATCTGCTGCCCGACTTCGGCGCGGTCCACCCGGTCGGAGAACATGCCGCGCAGGAAGGTCGAATAGCTGCAGTTCGATGCCAGCACGGCCACGGGATCGCGGTGGGTCACGACCATCGCCGCGTCGGGATAGACCTGCAGGATCGGATCGAGCGCCAGCAGGTGACACGGCCATTTCAGTGCCCAGCGCGGCGTCGGCGCCTGCCATTGCAAGGTCTGGAGCACGCGCTTGTGGTGCGCGTAGCAGGCGGCAAGGTCGACCGTGTCGAGCACCCGGTCGAAATAACCGGGGACGCGGAAGGTCCACAGATGGCCGGCGTTGCCGAAGGTCTGGTCCATGATCATCACGCATTCCTGCGGCCCGTCGGGATCGGACAGGTGGAAGCTGTCCGAGGCCCCGCCGTCACGCTCGCGCCGTTGCCGGTGCTGCTCGGCGCAATGCGCCTGGCGCTGCGCGGCCGATGCCGGATCGGCCGCCGGCGGCGGGCAGGGACTATCGCCTTCCCAGGTCCGCATCATGCGTAAGCTGGGCTCGCGATCGAACAGGTACTGGAAATAGGTCGTGCCGGAGCGGGGCAGGCCGGTGAGAAAGACCGGCCGCTCGACCGGCTGCTGGGTGATGCCCGGCTCGGTTGCGCACCAGTGCGAAACTTCGATGCGCTTGCGCTGCGCCAGCGCCAGCATGACGGTGCTGGCGGCCGCCCCTTGCTCGCTGAATTGCCCCTCCTCGTTGATCGAGTCGACCAGCAGGTCGAGGTTATCGGCGAAGAGCCCCGGTGTCGGATCCTCGACGGGCGACATCTGCTGGGCCAGTTCGACGATCGCCTGGGTACTGATCTGCGCGCTCACAGGAAGATCACCAGGCCGCGGGCTTCGACGCTGGCGCGGGTGGGGGCGCCCGGCGGGCAGGTGGGGTCGGTGAAGGCGGTGTGCGGCACGCGCCGCACGGCGCCTTCCTGGCTGTCGTGCGCTTTGAACACGATCACCTCGTCGCGGGTCATGTCGGGGAAGTAGTGCCAGCGGTGTCCGGGGTTGTGGACATAGGCGGTGGTGTCGTGACGCATGTCGCCGACGCCGCGCGTGCTGGTCACGGCGGTCACCGTGACCTCGTCGCCGCGTTCGACGCTGCTGGCGTCGCAGACGGCGAGGGGGGAAGTCCTGCGGCGGCGGCGAGACCGCGCGCCACATGTTATAGAGCGCCCAGCGCGCGTTCGGCGGAAGCCGGTCGCCGGCGGCAGCGGTGATGTGCGCGAACAGTTCCTGCGCGGATTCGTCGGTATTGTCCGCATGGGCGTAGCGGGCGGGCTTGGCGTTGATCAGCGGCGCCAGCAGGTCGGTCGCGCTTTCGCCGAAGCGCTTCTTGCCGCCGCCCAGCATCATCGCGAAGACCCCGCCGGTGACCTCGCGCAGCAGCGTGGCCATCTCGTCGGTGTAGAGCTTGTCCACATCCGCATCTTCCTCGATCAGGCGGAAATCCTCGACCTGGCTGACATGCGGGACGAGGACGAAGCCTTCGCGATCCAGCGAAGTGGCAAGGCCGCGCGCCGAACGGATCGTCATGGCCTCGCCCGGAAGCGTTTGCATCGTCGAGAGCGACTCTTCCTCGGTCACGAACTCGAGCTTGGGTTCGGTCGCGGATGCCCGAGCGTTGCGGATGTAATTGACCTCGGCCGTCACCTCGGGCCCGTTCTGCGCGTCGATTGCCGCCATTCCTCTCTCCTGTTTTCTCATGCTTGAGCCGGCGGGTGTCACCTCGGCTCGTGCGCTGAACGTTACAAATTGAGTCCAAAGTGTCAAGGTGCGGGGTGACAGGGGCTTTACATCGGGCATTAGCTCCGTAAAGTTCGGGCCATGGGAGAACGCAACGCCAGCGCAGACGCAATCGTTTCCGCCGCATGCCGGCTGCTGGCCGAGCTCGGCAGTCACGAAAAGCTGACGCTGTCGGCCGTGGCCGAGGCGGCGCAGGTCTCGCGGCCTACACTCTATCGCTGGTTCGCGACGCGCGACGATCTGCTCGAAGCGATGTCGCTCCGCCAGGAAAAGCGCTTCTACGAAGGGCTGGCCGAGGCTCTCGAACTGGAACGGAGCCCGGCCGTGCGGCTCGATGCGGCGCTAAGCTATCTCGTCACCTATCTCGACGAGACCTTCGGGCCGGCAACGCCAATGATGGAACCCGGCTTCACCGTGCGCTCGCTGGCCGCATCGTTGCCCAAGCAGAAAGCGACCTGGGTCCGGCTGGTCGGCGATGCCCTGGCGCGTGTCCCGGCCGTCAGGGCGGGCGACCTGTCGGTCGAGCAGGCGGCCGAGCTGTTCCTGCGATTGGCCTATTCGCATTATTTGATCCCAAGTCCGGAGCCGGAAGTGCTGCTGCAATGCATGCGGAGCATGGCGGGGCTCAGGGCCAAGGCGCCCGCGGTGGGTTGAAGCCGCGCGCGAAGCTGCCGGCTTCGGCACTTCAGTCATGATCTGAGATGGGGTGGATGTTAACTTTTGAACTTTCGAAAGTTATCTAATTTCGTCTCATTATCGAACACTCCCTTTCATTTTTTCGCCGAGACATTCCCAAAGTCGTCTAACTTGTATTAGCTTATAAGTTAACGTCCGCTCGATTTTATTAATTGGCGTGAACGTTGACAGGGCGGCCGCGAGCTTGTGCTCGGGTGACAGGGGAGTTTCGACTTTGGGCAATGTTCAGGGTGCCGGCGGCACGACCACTTCGTTCAGCAACACGCCGCAAGCGAAGGACGACGGCTACAGCCTTGCCGAGGACTTTCTCGGGGTCGTCTATTTCGACGTCATGTCGAACGATCTGGGCGGAAATGCCAAGACCCTGTTCTCGATCGACAACGGCACAAACCAATCGGGCGCGATGAGCGGCTATAGCGCTGCCGACCTGCTTTCGCAGGATACCGCGCGGGCCGAAGCGACCAGCGGAGATACCAGCGCCCTCGGTGCGAAGATCTGGATCACCAGCGACGGCAAGATCGGCTATGATTCGATCAGCCTCTCCGCCGGCGTGAAGGCCCAGATCCAGGCGCTGCATGCCGGACAGACGCTGACCGACAGCTTCATCTATGCCATCCGCCTGGGCAACGGCACCTTGAGCTGGGCAACCGTCACCGCGACCTTCATCGGGGCCGAGGACGGCGCTGCTATCTCGATAGTGTCGGGAGGCGACTATTCGGTCACCGAAGCCGGCGGAGTCGGGAACAACCAAACGAACGATCCCATTGCTTCGGGACAGCTGACAGTCAGCGACGTCGATACCGGCGACAGCAAGTTCCAGATCCCCACAGCGTCTGCGCTGAACGGAACCTACGGCACCTGGGCATTCGACAATCTCACCGGGAAATGGACCTACACGCTCGACAACGGGCGCGCTGCAACGCAAGCACTCAACGCCGGCGACATCGTCAACGAGACACTCACGGTCAAATCCTGGGACGGCTCGGCGACCCAGGCCATCACGGTCCAGGTCAAGGGCTCGAACGACAACGCCAGCATCACAGTGGCCCCGAATGCCGATACCCATGTCATCGAAGCCGGCGGACTGGCCAACGCGGACACCGGCGACGCCTCCGCACACGGACAGCTTCTGGTTTCGGATGTCGACGACGGCGAGGCGCACTTCCTGACTCCCGCCTCGCTCGCGGGAACCTACGGCACTTTCTCATTCAATCCCCAGACCGGCGAATGGAACTACACGCTCGCCAATGGCCAGGGCAACGTTCAGGCGTTGAACGCGGGCGATACGGTCCACGATACCCTCACCGTCACATCGGCCGACGGAACGGCGACGCAAACGATCGACGTCACGATCGTCGGTGCGAACGACTTCGCGACGATCACCGCGTCCAATAGCGAGGATGCATCGGTCGTTGAGGCCGGCGGCGTGGCCAACGGCACGGCCGGCGATCCGACCGCCAGCGGCCAGCTCACGGTCCACGACGTCGATGATGGCGAGGCGCATTTCCAGGTGCCTGCGTCGCTCGCCGGCGCCTATGGCACTTTCGCTTTCGATGCGGCGACCGGCGTCTGGGGCTACACGCTCGCCAACGCGCAGGCGAACGTGGAAGGGCTCTACGCGGGCCAGGTCGTTCACGATCTGCTGACAGTCAAATCTTTCGACGGCACCGCGACCCAGACCATCGACGTGACGGTCCACGGCACCAACGACAGCCCGGTGGTGAGCTCGGGTCCGGCGGCAGCGCTGGGCGAAGTGACCGAGGCGGGCAATCTCGACAACGGCACGGTGGTTGCCGGCACGCCGGGCGCGGGCGGCCAGCTCGCCTCGACCGACGTCGACAATGGCGCGACCGCCAGCTGGAGCGGCAGCGCGCCGGGCAGCTACGGCGCCTTCGCGATCGGCGCGGACGGGGCCTGGACCTATACGCTCGACCAGGGCCTCGCCGACAAGCTCGCCGAGGGCGAGACCAAGACCGAGACCTTCACCGCGACGGTGACCGACGACAAGGGCGCGACCGCGACCCAGGCGGTGACCGTCACCGTCCACGGCACCAACGACAGCCCGGTGGTATCGTCGAACGCGGCGGCAGCGCTGGGCGCAGTGACCGAGGCGGGCAATCTCGACAACGGCACGGTGGTGGCCGGCACTCCGGGCGCGGGCGGCCAGCTCGCCTCGACCGACGTCGACAATGGCGCGACCGCCAGCTGGAGCGGCAGCGCGCCGGGCAGCTACGGCGCCTTCGCGATCGGCGCGGACGGAGCCTGGACCTATACGCTCGACCAGGGCCTCGCCGACAAGCTCGCCGAGGGCGAGACCAAGACCGAGACCTTCACCGCGACGGTGACCGACGACAAGGGTGCGACCGCGACCCAGGCGGTGACCGTCACCGTCCACGGCACCAACGACAGCCCGGTGGTATCGTCGAACGCGGCGGCAGCGCTGGGCGAAGTGACCGAGGCGGGCAATCTCGACAACGGCACGGTGGTGGCCGGTACGCCGGGCGCGGGCGGCCAGCTCGCCTCGACCGACGTCGACAATGGCGCGACCGCCAGCTGGAGCGGCAGCGCGCCGGGCAGCTACGGCGCCTTCGCGATCGGCGCGGACGGGGCCTGGACCTATACGCTCGACCAGGGCCTCGCCGACAAGCTCGCCGAGGGCGAGACCAAGACCGAGACCTTCACCGCGACGGTGACCGACGACAAGGGTGCGACCGCGACCCAGGCGGTGACCGTCACCGTCCACGGCACCAACGACAGCCCGGTGGTGAGCTCGGGTCCGGCGGCAGCGCTGGGCGAAGTGACCGAGGCGGGCAATCTCGACAACGGCACGGTGGTGGCCGGCACGCCGGGCGCGGGCGGCCAGCTCGCCTCGACCGACGTCGACAATGGCGCGACCGCCAGCTGGAGCGGCAGCGCGCCGGGCAGCTACGGCGCCTTCGCGATCGGCGCGGACGGAGCCTGGACCTATACGCTCGACCAGGGCCTCGCCGACAAGCTCGCCGAGGGCGAGACCAAGACCGAGACCTTCACCGCGACGGTGACCGACGACAAGGGTGCGACCGCGACCCAGGCGGTGACCGTCACCGTCCACGGCACCAACGACAGCCCGGTGGTGAGCTCGGGTCCGGCGGCAGCGCTGGGCGAAGTGACCGAGGCGGGCAATCTCGACAACGGCACGGTGGTGGCCGGCACGCCGGGCGCGGGCGGCCAGCTCGCCTCGACCGACGTCGACAACGGCGCGACCGCCAGCTGGAGCGGCAGCGCGCCGGGCAGCTACGGCGCCTTCGCGATCGGCGCGGACGGGGCCTGGACCTATACGCTCGACCAGGGCCTCGCCGACAAGCTCGCCGAGGGCGAGACCAAGACCGAGACCTTCACCGCGACGGTGACCGACGACAAGGGTGCGACCGCGACCCAGGCGGTGACCGTCACCGTCCACGGCACCAACGACAGCCCGGTGGTGAGCTCGGGTCCGGCGGCAGCGCTGGGCGAAGTGACCGAGGCGGGCAATCTCGACAACGGCACGGTGGTGGCCGGCACGCCGGGCGCGGGCGGCCAGCTCGCCTCGACCGACGTCGACAATGGCGCGACCGCCAGCTGGAGCGGCAGCGCGCCGGGCAGCTACGGCGCCTTCGCGATCGGCGCGGACGGAGCCTGGACCTATACGCTCGACCAGGGCCTCGCCGACAAGCTCGCCGAGGGCGAGACCAAGACCGAGACCTTCACCGCGACGGTGACCGACGACAAGGGTGCGACCGCGACCCAGGCGGTGACCGTCACCGTCCACGGCACCAACGACAGCCCGGTGGTGAGCTCGGGTCCGGCGGCAGCGCTGGGCGAAGTGACCGAGGCGGGCAATCTCGACAACGGCACGGTGGTGGCCGGCACGCCGGGCGCGGGCGGCCAGCTCGCCTCGACCGACGTCGACAATGGCGCGACCGCCAGCTGGAGCGGCAGCGCGCCGGGCAGCTACGGCGCCTTCGCGATCGGCGCGGACGGAGCCTGGACCTATACGCTCGACCAGGGCCTCGCCGACAAGCTCGCCGAGGGCGAGACCAAGACCGAGACCTTCACCGCGACGGTGACCGACGACAAGGGCGCGACCGCGACCCAGGCGGTAACCGTCACCGTCCACGGCACCAACGACAGCCCGGTGGTCGGGGAGCCGACCGTCACGCAGGTCACCGAGGACGTGGCGGTCAACGCCAGCGACAATCTGACTGCAGTCGGCACGATTTCGATCGTCGATCCCGATCTGAATCAGTCGTCGTTCCTCACGACGGTCGCCGGCGCCGCGGGCAATCTGGGATCGCTGAGCCTCGCGGCCAACGGCAGCTATACCTACACCGTCGCCAACGGCGCCGTGCAGCATCTCGACAGCCTCGAGACGAAGGTCGATACGTTCACGATCACCGCGCTCGATGGCACGACCAAGCAGGTCAGCTTCACGATCAACGGCGCCGATGACAACCCGACGCTCGATGCCGTGCCGAGCGGCACCGTCTCCGAAATCGACCAGAGCGCCTCGCGCAGCAGTTCAGGCCTGTCGGGAACCGTGATCGGTCACGACGTCGATATCGAGACGCTGTCCTACGGCATCCAGGGGGGCAGCGCGTCGGGCGTGAACCAGGTGAGTCTGGTAGGCACCTATGGTACCCTGACGGTCGACACGGTCACCGGCGCTTACAGCTACGCGCAGAATGGGAACGCGATCGAGGCGCTCGACGCTGGCGAAAACCATGCCGATCAGTTCACCTTCACCGTTTCGGACGGCGATGCACCGCTGGGAACGCAGACCTATACGGTCAATGTTTCCGGCGCCGACGATGCGCCGACGCTGGCGCCGGTAACTTCGGGAGCGATCGCCGAGATCGACCAGAGCAGCGCGACGACGAGTTCGGGTCTCAGCGGGACGCTCGTCGGTAGCGATGTCGACATCGAGACGCTGATCTACGGTCTCCAGGGTGGTAGCGTGGCGAGCGGGATCGCGACCAAGGCTGGAACCTATGGCACGCTGACGGTCGACACGGCGACGGGTGCCTACACCTATACGCCTAATGCGGCCGCGATCGAAGGCCTCGACAGCGGCGAGCATCCGCAGGATTTGTTCACCGTGACCGTCGGCGACGGTGACGGCGCGCTGGTCACCCAGGCCTATACGGTCAACCTGACGGGTGCCGACGATGCGCCGACGCTGGCGCCGGTAACTTCGGGAGCGATCGCCGAGATCGACCAGAGCAGCGCGACGACGAGTTCGGGTCTCAGCGGGACGCTCGTCGGTAGCGATGTCGACATCGAGACGCTGATCTACGGTGTCCAGGGTGCTAGCGTGGCGAGCGGGATCGCGACCAAGGCTGGAACCTATGGCACGCTGACGGTCGACACGGCGACTGGTGCCTATGTCTATACACCGAATGCCGCGGCGATCGAAGGCCTCGACAGCGGCGAGCATCCGCAGGATTTGTTCACCGTGACCGTCGGCGACGGTGACGGCGCGCTGGTCACCCAGGCCTATACGGTCAACCTGACGGGTGCCGACGATGCGCCGACGCTGGCGCCGGTGACTTCGGGAGCGATCGCCGAGATCGACCAGAGCAGCGCGACGACGAGTTCGGGTCTCAGCGGGACGCTCGTCGGTAGCGATGTCGACATCGAGACGCTGATCTACGGTGTCCAGGGTGGTAGCGTGGCGAGCGGGATCGCGACCAAGGCTGGAACCTATGGCACGCTGACGGTCGACACGGCGACGGGTGCCTATGTCTATACACCGAATGCCGCGGCGATCGAAGGCCTCGACAGCGGTGAGAAACCGTCGGACGTGTTCACCTTCACTGTCTCGGACGGCGATGCGCCGCTGGGGACGCAGACCTACACGGTCAATCTGACGGGCGCCGACGACGCGCCGACGCTGACGCCGGTGGCGTCCGGCTCGATCGCCGAGGTGCCCAACAGCACCAGCACCACCGACAGCGGGCTCAGCGGGACGCTCGTCGGCAGCGACGTCGACATCGAGACGCTGACTTACGGCATTCAGGGCGGCGGCGCCTCTGGCGTGAACCTGGTAAGCCTGGTCGGCGCCTACGGTACGCTCACCGTGAACACCGCAACGGGCGCTTATGATTACGCAAAAAATGTGGCGGCGATCGAAGCGTTGAATGCCGGTCAGACGCCGACCGATGTCTTCACGGTAACGGTCACCGACGGCGACGGCCCGCTCGTGAGCCAGTCCTACACGGTCAATCTCGTGGGCGCCGCCGACGGCCCGCTCCACTTTGCTCCGACCGATATCAGTCTGACCCCGGCAACGCCGGCTGACAGCGTGAACTTCAATCAATTCGCATTCAGCGGCACTTTGTCGGCAACCGACCCCGATCCCGGCGCCATCAACTTTGCGATCGTCAGTCAGTCCAATGCGAATCTCTTTTCGATCAGCGGAAACAGCCTTTCGTCTACGGGGCTCGGGGTCAACGAGACCCTATCGGTGACCGTGCGGGCTACCCAGGTCGGTGACCCCGTGGGCATGTTCAGGGACGAAACGTTCACGATCATCACGGGTGGCAACGGCAATTCCAACGACACGCTGAACGGTACTACGACCGGCGACGACGTCCTCTACAGCAACGACAACAATCAGTCGGAAATGCTGTTCGGGCTCGGCGGCAACGACACCCTGTTCGGTATGGCCGGCAACGATCAGCTGTTCGGAGGCGACGGCAACGACGTTCTGAACGGCGGCGGCGGCATCGACGCGCTGACTGGTGGAACGGGCGCCGACCGCTTCGTCTTCAACGCGATCACCGACTCCACTGTCGCCAATCCAGACACGATCCTCGACTTCCAGGAAGGCGTTGCCGGAGAACTGATCGACCTTTCGGCAATCGACGCCAGAACGACGGTTGCCGGGGATCAGGCCTTCCTGGGCGTTGCCAACTCCACGACGGTGACGGCCAACTCGATCAACTGGTTCGTATCGGGTGGCGATACCTTCATTCAGGGTGACGTTAACGGGAACAATGTCGCCGATTTCGCCATCAAGCTGGCGGGTATACATGTGCTGGCGGCGTCCAATTTCGTTCTGTAACGCCTTCTGATCCCGGCCGTCGCAGACCTTTCTCCGATCGTGGGAAAGGTTCTGCGCGGCGCGGCGGAAGCAGCCCGTCACCGCTCTCCTGCCTCTAGCCTCAACCCTGCGATGCGCGCTGCGAGCCGGCGAAATGTAAATCTGGTTACATATAACCCGGCCGCTAGAATGCCGCGCAGAATGCCAAACCGTCACAGCCGGTTGGCGAAAATCGCAAGAGAGAGGCAAGAATGCAGCGCGCGACCGAGATCGACCTTCCCTTCCTGGACGTCGGCCAGGATTGGTTTGCCGCAGATCCCTATCCCCATTTCGCCGCTGCACGCGAGAAGCATCCGTGGCTGGCGAACTCGTCGATCGGCTATCTGATCAACGACTACAAGGCGATCCGCGAGTTCTTCCATAGCGAGGACCAGTACGCGCCGCCCTATGGCGGGCTGCTCGACGTCATGCATGCGCACGGGACGCAGTGGGGGCGCTTCCAGACCAACCACATGCTGGCGATCAGCGGCGAGCGGCACCAGCGGCTTCGCGCGATCCTCGCGCCCTCGTTCACCCCGCGCCAGGCCAACAAGAACCGCGACATCATGCGCGAGGTGATTTCCGACCTGCTCGACGAATGGCTACCCAAACGCGCCTTCGATTTCGAGGAGTTCGCGTCCTACTTCCCGATCACTGTGATGTGCCGCCTGATCGGCCAGTCTCCGGAGGCGATCAAGCCGATCCGTTCCTCGCTCGAAACGCTGGGCCTCAGCGTCTGCATGGATCCGAACTTCCTGCCGCAGCTCGAGGAAGCGACGATCGTGCTCGAGAAGTTCGTCGGCCAGTTCGTCGCCGACCGGCGCGCGGGCAAGCGTCTATCCGACAAGGAGGACCTGCTCGACCTGTTGCTGAAGAACCAGGAGGAAGGCGGGCTCGACGACGACGAGCTCGAGAACATCCTGATCTTCCTGTTCGTCGCCGGCTACGACACGTCGAAGAACATCCTGACGATCATGATGTCGCTGCTCGCCGATCGGCCCGAGGTCTTCGCCAAATGCGGCGAGAGCATCGAATATTGTCGCAAGGTGATCCGCGAGACCTTCCGCCACATGAGCACCGCGCCGGCGATGCGCATGCTGGGCCGCGACTGGGAATACCGCGGCGTGGTGATGCCCAAGGACAGCATGATCTGGTTCCCGCTCAACGTCATCGGCCGCGATCCGCGCGTGGCCGAGAATGCCGAGACTTTCGATCCCGATCGCGTGCACACCAATCCGCCGATCCCCTTCGGCCTCGGCGCGCATATCTGCCTGGGCCAGTACATCGCCAAGGCGCAGCTTGAGGAAGGCCTGCACCTGATTGCGCAGCGCATGACCAACCTGCGTTCGAGCGGCCCGGCGGGCTGGCGGCCCTATCCGGGCACCTGGGGCATCAAGGGCCTGCCGATCAAGTTCGATCCGGTCGAACCGAAGGTGGTTGAGGCGGCGGAATAGTCGCCGTACCAAGCGGCGACGCACTCGCTCGCTTGAAAACAGAAAAATAGAAACGGGGGTTTCATGGGGAGGATAGCTGTCTGGCTCTTTGCCGCAGTGTTGGGCCTGGTCGGCATTACGCTGACGGTCGGCGGGGGGATGCTCGCCGCCGACGGTGGCAGCCTGTACTACGTGGCTACGGGCCTCGCCGTGCTCGTTTCCGCCTTCGGACTCCTCCGGGGCTGGCGTCTGGCCGCCGGAGTGTTCGGCGCGATGTTGGCCGGCACCATAGTCTGGAGCCTTTGGGAAGTCGGTCTCGATAGCTGGGCGCTGATGCCGCGGCTGGTCGGGCCTGCTGTGGTCGGCCTGCTCTTCCTGCTGCCCGGCACCCACCGCGCGGCGGGGGCGGCCCCGCGCTGGTGGGTCGGGGTACCTTCGCTCGCGGGGCTGTTGCTGGTCGCCGGCGCCGTAGTGAAGGCGGAGACCGCCGAGAGCGGCCTTCCCGGCGCGGCGAAGGTCGCGGCCTTACCGGGAGCGCCGCAAGATTGGCAGAACTGGGGCGGCCGCGTTGAAGGCACGCGCTATGCCGCGATCGACCAGATCGGCACCGGCAATGTCAAAGCGCTGAAGCTGGCCTGGCGTTACGATTCCGACATCGCCTCGGGCCCGCTCCCCAGTCTCGAAGCCGCGCCGCTGGCGGTGAACGGGCGGCTCTATATGTGCATCGAATCCGGCACGGTCGCGGCGCTCGATCAGGATACGGGCAAGCGCCTCTGGCAATACCGCGGCCTGACCAAGGATTCGAAATACTACGGCTGGAAGTGCCGCGGCGTTGCCTACTACGCAGCCAAGACCGCCAGGACCGAGTGCACCCACAGCCTCTACATGACCACGGCGGACGGTCAGCTCATCGCGATCGACGCAGACACGGGGCGGCCGTGCAGCGGCTTCGCCAGCAACGGCATCGCCGACCTGCGCATCGGCATGGGCCTGACGAGCCCCGACGACGCGCTGCCGACTTCGCCGCCGACCGTCGTCAACGGCGTGATCGTCGTCGGCCAGAGCATTTCCGACTACGGCTCGTTCGATTCTCCCTCGGGCGTCATCCGCGGCTACGATGCCGAGACCGGCGCGCTGCGCTGGGCCTGGGATGCCGGACGGCCGGGACAGACCCAGCTCAAACCGGGCGAGACCTATACCCGCGACACGCCCAACGCCTGGGGCGTGTTCAGCGGCGACGAGAAGCTGGGCCTGGTCTATGTCGGCACCGGCAACAGTCCGCCCGACTATTATTCGGCCTTCCGTTCGAAAGTCGCCGACCAGTTCACCGACAATGTCGTGGCTATCGACGTTGCGACGGGGCAGCTGCGCTGGTCGTTCCGCACGGTCAACCACGACCTCTGGGACTATGACATCGCCGCGCAGCCGGTGGCGATCGACCTTGCCGACAAGGCCGCTCTGCTCGTGCCGACCAAGCGCGGCGAGATCTTCGTGCTCGACCGGGCGACCGGCCAGCCGATCGATCCCGTGGTCCAGAAGCGCGTCCCGCAGGGCGGCGTCAAGGGCGAATGGAATGCGCCGACGCAGCCCTATACCACGGGCTTCCCGTCGGTTTCCGGCGCCGATCTGACCGAGGCCGACATGTGGGGGCTAACCCCGATCGACCAGATGATGTGCCGCATCCAGTACCGGCGGGCGAACTACAAGGGCCAGTTCACCCCGATCACGACCGAGCCGACGATCACCTATCCGGCGGTCGGTGGCGGCATCAACTGGGGCAGCGTGGCGGTCGATACCCAGCGTGGTCTGCTGGTCGTCAATGCCCTGCACTTCGCCAACATCAACCGGCTGGTGCCGCGTAAGGAAGGCGAGACAATCACGGGCGGGTTCGAAGGCGGCGTGATCACCTTTCCGCAGACCGGAACGCCCTATGGCTTCAAGAACTTCCCGTTCCTCTCGGCGATCGGCGTGCCTTGCCAGAAGCCGCCCTTCGGCACGATCAGCGTGTTCGATATCAAGACGCGCAAGCTGGTCTGGAGCAAGCCGCTGGGCACCGCCGAGGGCTCGGGACCGCTGGGCATCGCCAGCCACATCCCGTTGCGCCTGGGGGCGCCGAACTTCGGCGGAAGCCTGACCACCGCCGGCGGCTTGGTGTTCATCGCCGCAGGCCAGGACCGTCGCCTGCGCGCCTTCGACATCGCCAACGGCAAGGCGCTGTGGAGCGCCCAGTTGCCAGCCGTCGGCGCGGCCATGCCGATCAGCTATGTCTCGCCGAAGGGGCGGCAGTTCGTGGTGATCGCCGCGGGCGGCCACTTCGCGATACCTGGTCCCAAGGCGGCCGCGATCATGGCCTATGCCTTGCCGAAATAAGGATGATGTGCTTGCGGGTGACCTAGCCCGCTTGTAGGGGACGGCTCCCTTCTCAGACGGGAGTAGTTCACTGACCGGTTCGAGCCGTGTTGGCATCGCCGAAATCGGCGAGGTGCTGAAAAAACGCGGCTTCGTGGCCCTGGATGGCGAACAGGTGTTCGCTCTGCTGGGCGACCACGCACGGGCATCCTGGCCAGCCTTCGCGCAGTCGTGGAACGATCTGGGCAAGGATATCTACATGGCGGACGGCGGCAGATACCGCCGCCGGCGGCATGCGGCCTTGGTCCATGCGGAGGGGCATCTGAGCCGCAAGCCGCACCAGCCGCATTATCAGAGCCGCGACTACAATCCCCTCAACGGCGATGTTCAGCGCTGGTTCGATCCGGTTTTGCCGGTGACGATGAACCAGGCCGTCGCTCAGGCGGCGATCGACTTTTCGATATCGGCCATTTCGCAGGCCGGCGGCGCCAGCGGACCCTGGCATATCGAATTCCACCAGTTCAGGATCGAGACGACGGCCGAAGAGATCGGCCGGCCGACGCCCGAGGGATTGCACCGCGACGGCGTGGACTGGGTCTTCGTCATGCTCGTCGCCCGTCAGAACGTGCGCGAGGGCATCACGGAGATCGGCTCTCCAAATGGCGAGAAGCTGGGCAGCTTTCTGCTGCAGAACCCCGGCGACGCAGTGTTGCTCGACGACCACCGCATCCTGCATGGCGTCACCGAAATCCATGCTATCGACCGAACGCGCCCGGCCTATCGCGACGTACTTGTCGTCACCTTCGCCCGGTCGCCACCACAATAGGCGGATCGCTGGAGCGGTTCTCGTACTCGGAAAATATCTGACCTTGCGATTGCATCGCTATGCGTCACTATTGTCGAAAGAACATAGGAGTTTGGGCGTGGAGCTATTCCCACCCGTTGCGGGCCGTTTCGTTGGGCAACGGGTTCCCCCGCCTGGAAGATGCCCGGCTGCTGACCGGACGCGGGACTTTCGTCGATGATGTGGTGATCCCCGGGACGCTGCACGCGGCCTTCGTGCGCAGCCCCGTTGCGCGCGGGAAGATCCGGTCGATTGACACCTCAGGGGCGATCTCTTTGCCTGGCGTTCAGGCGATCTTGCGCGGCGAAGATCTTGCGCCGCTCGATCTGAAGCTCAAGAGCGGGCACGTCACGCCGATGGCCGGCGAACGGATCGTGCCCGCGCTCGCCACGGGCGAGGTGCTCTACGTCGGCGATCCGGTGGCCATCGTCATCGCCGACGATCGCTACATTGCCGAGGACGCCGCCGGGCTGGTCGTGGTGGACTACGAGGAAGAAACCCCCGTCGTCACGATGGCGGATGCGCGGACAGGCGCGCGCGTCCATCCCGACGTCGAGGGCAACATCTGCTCGACCATGCAGATCCCCGCCGATTTCGGCGACGTGTTCGAGACCGCCGCCCATGTCGTCAGCGAGACCATCCGCCACCAGCGGATCGCCCATTCGCCGATGGAAACGCGCGGGATCCTGGCTGCGCTGCGCGGCGAGCAACTGCTCGTCCACATGGCGACCCAAGGCACGCACAGCATCGCCCGCGACCTGATCGGCATTCTCGGCCGGCCCGACCTCGACATCCGCGTCATCAGCAAGGACGTGGGCGGCGCCTTCGGCCTCAAGTCCCGCCCCTGGCGCGAGGAGATCGCGGTGATCGGTGCTGCCCTCCTGTTGGGCAGGCCGGTCAAGTGGATCGAGGACCGCTACGAGAACCTGACCACCGCCAACCAGGCGCGTGAGCAGGAATACCGGATCAAGGTGGCCTTCGATGCCGAGGGGCTCCTGCTCGCCTCGCATTTCGAGGGTGAGGTCAACAACGGGGTCTATCCGCACTATCCGGACTCAGGCGCGGCGGCGGCAATCTTCCTCTGGGCGCCCTACAAGATCCCGCGCTACGGCTTCCGCAGCGATGGGCTGTTCACCAATACGGTGGGCATCGCCGCCTATCGCGGCCCCTGGGCGATGGAATCGCTGGCGCGCGAGACCGCGATCGACATCGCCGCGCGCAAGATGGGCATCGAGCCGGTTGAACTGCGCCGCAGGAACCTGGTCAAGGCTGCCGACCTGCCGCACACGACTACGATCGGCATGGTGCTGGAGGACGTGACCCCGTCCGAATGCCTCGACCAGTTGCTCACCAAGGTCGATCTCGCGGCCTTCCGCAAGGAACAGGCCGAGGCGCGCAAGCAGGGGCGCTATCTCGGCATCGGCATTGCGACCTATGTCGAGCCGACCGCGATGACTTCGCATGCGCCCTTCGCTTCGGAGATCGCGACGGTCCGCATCGGCCCGACCGGACGAGTCACCGCCGGCCTCGGCACCCATTCGCAGGGCCAGGGCACGCAGACGACGATGGCGCAGATTATCGCCGACACGCTGGGCGTCCGGATCGAGGAAGTGACCATCGTCGAGGACGATTCCTCGGCAACCGGCTATGGCGGCGGTGCGGGCGGCAGCCGCCAGGCCGTGGCCGGCGGCGGCGCCGCGATGGGCGCCTCGCAGATGCTGCTGGCCAAGGTCAAGCAGGTTGCCGCGCATCTGCTCAACGCCAGCCCCGAAGCGGTCCGGGTCGAAGACGGGCAGGTCCACGTCGAGGGTGCGCCCGAGATGACCCGCAGCCTGAGCGAGATTGCCGCGGTCGCCTATAACGAGCCGAAGCGGCTGCCCGAAGGCATGGAAGCGGGGCTGGAGATCAACTACCGCCACCAGTCGCCGCCCGTCACTTTCGCCAGTGCGGCGCATGCCTGCGTGGTCGAGGTCTGCACCGAGACCGGCCGGGTGAATATCCTGCGCTGGGTGGCTTCGGAGGACTGCGGCGTGGTGATCCATCCGGCCGTCGTCGAAGGCCAGATCGCCGGCGGCCTTGCCCAGGCGATCGGCATGGTGCTGCTCGAGGACATGCCGTTCGACGCGCAGGGCAATCCGGCGGCGGCGACGTTCAAGGACTACCTGCTGCCGAGCATCACCGACGTCCCCGAGATCGAGTTCACCCACATCGTCACGCCGGCCAAGGGCCTTGGCGGCTTTCGCGGCGTCGGCGAGGGCGGGGCGATCATCGGGCCGCCGGCGCTGATCAACGCGATCTACGACGCGCTGTCTCCGTTCGACGTGACCTGCCTGGACCTGCCGCTCTCGCCCTCGCGCCTGCTCGATGCGATCGAGAAGGGCTCCCGCTAGAGGTCAGAAAGCCTGATTGCCGAGCCCCGCTGCGTGCTTGGCGGCGATCCAGCCGAAGGTCATCGACGGCCCGACGCTCGCGCCGGCGCCCGGATAGACGCCGCCGAACGGGGATGCGGTCGAGATGCCGCAGGCGTAGAGGCCCTCGATCGGCGAGCCGTCCGCGTTCAGCACGCGTGCCGATGCGTCGGTGATGACGCCGCCATAGGTGCCGACGTCGGCGGGGATCACTTCCGCGGCGTAGAACGGGCCCTTTTCGATCTTGCCCATTGTCTTGTTCGGCCCGTCCTTGAAGAATGGATCGCCGAGATAATCGTCATAGGCACGCTCGCCGCGGTGGAAGTCCTCGTCCCGGCCGGCCGCGACGAATTGGTTCCAGCGTTCGACCGTGGCCTTGAGTGCGGCCGGATCGACTTCGATCGCGCGGGCGAGTTCCTCGATCGTAGCGCCCTGCTTCAGCCATCCCGACGACAGCCATTCGGGCTTCACCGGGCCGCCGCCGATGCGATCCGCCAGCGAGTACCTGGCCATGTACTGCGAATCCATGATGCCCCAGCTCGGCACCGCCGGCGCGACGCGGTCATGTTCGCGCATGGCCTGGCAGAACAGCTCGTAGGAGCCGCCCTCGTTGACGTAGCGCACGCCGGTGCGGTCGACGAGGATCGCGTGCGGCTTGGCCGTGACGCCCTGCATGCCGGGGATGACATAGGCCTTGTCCCAGCCCGGTGCCCGCGTCGACTGGAAGCCGACCATCTCGTCCATCTGCGCGAGCACGCCGCCGACGCGCTCGAGCTCCTTGTGCATGTCGCCGGTGTTGCTCTCGATCTCGTTCGACCACTCGACGTGGGTGCCGGGCATGTACTTGTCGCGCATCGCCTGATTCTTGCCGAAACCGCCGGCGTTCACCAGCACGCCCAGCCGCGCGCCGATCCGCCAGGGCTTGCCGTCGCGGACCGTGACGACGCCCAACGCCTTGCCGTCCTCCACGACCAGTTCGGACACCGGCGTCTCGGTACGGATGTCGGCCGGAGTCTTGAGCACGGCCTGCAGCATCCGTCCCTGCAGCGCCGCGCCCGCCGTGACCCAGTGCTTGCCGGTCAGCTTGCCCATGACGATGCTCACGCCGATCCGCGCGATCATCAGCTTGATCTTCCAGCTGAACCGGGCGAACGGCACCATCCAGGCGTCCTTCATCTTGACCGGCATTTCGAGGAAGCCCTGGCGCAGCTTGGGCTCCCAGGCGCCGAGCTGCCGCTTGTCGAAGGGCAGCGCCTGCACGGTGCGGCTCGTCTTGCAGCCGCCGGGAAGCTCGTCGTAGTAGTCGGGCCAGAAGTGCGAGCCGCGTTCTAGTGCGAGCCCCTCGCCGACGAGGAAATCGATCATCCGTGGCGCTTCGGTCGCATAGGCGCGCCGCCGCTCGGGCGAAGTGCCGGGGAACTGGGGGCCTTCGGGCACCACCGCGTCGAGATAGGTGATCGCCTTCTCGGTGCTGTCCTCGCCCGGATCCATGAAGCGGTTGTTCGGCACCCACATCGTCCCGCCCGACTTGCAGGTCGTGCCGCCGAGCCACTGTGCCTTTTCGAGCATGACCACAGACTTGCCCGCTTTGGCCATCATCAGCGCCGAGGTCATCGCCCCGCCGCCGCTGCCGACGATCACCCAATCGAACGTCTCGTCGAACTCCGGCATTGCTGTCTCTCCCTCGCGTACCGCGCGATGCACTGTCGCTCCGGTTGTTCCTGTAAGTCCATAGGATTGGATTGCCCTGATCGGTCAAGTGAGCGGAACTCCAGCCTCTTTGCCAGAGCGTCCGCAAGATGGTCCTGCGGCTTGACTAGCTGACAAGCCGGCTCAACCCTGTCCGCACAGAAAAATGGAGAGGCGCGGATGGTGCAGTCGCAGCGGATCATGGTCGGGGGCGGGGAGGAAGGTGCGGCGCGTCTTGCTGCCGCTCGCGAGCGCACCATGTGGCAGGCGATCTCGGACTCCGCCGCGCGCTTTCCCGAAAAGGTCGCGCTGGTCGGCGCCAACGACGCGGGCGAAGTCGGCAAGCTCACCTACGGCGAACTGACCAAGCGCGTCCGCGACTTCTCGACCGGGCTGGCCCGCACCGGCGTGCGCCGCGGCGACCGGGTCGTGCTGTGGATGACCAATTCGCTCGACTGGATCGTCGCCTCGTTCGGGGCGATGCGGCTGGGTGCGGTGGTCGTGCCGGTCAACACCTTCCTCAAGCCGCCCGAGATCCGTTACGTCATCGAGCAGTCGCGCGCGCGCCACCTGATCATGCTCGATCGCTTTCGCAATCTCGACATGCCGGCGATCCTGGGCGAGATCTGCCCGGCCTTCGCGACTGCCGACCAGCCCGGCAATCTCTGCGAGCCCGAGCTGCCAGATCTGCGCCACGTCATCATGTTGTCGCGCACCGGCGCGCGGCATCCGGGCGCGCACGACTTCGGCGTCGTCGAGCACATCGGCCGCAGCGATGACGGCGAGTGGCTCGCCATCGGCGACACGATGGCCGCGGCCGTGAAGCCTACCGACCTCGCCATGATCAAGTACACTTCGGGTAGCACCGGCTTTCCCAAGGGCGTCATGCTCGAACAGGGCGGCATGATCGCCAGCGGCGTGCTCCACGCCCGGCGGATCGGCGCGGATCACGATGACGTGTTCTTCTCGATGATGCCGTTCTTCCACGGCGGCGGTTCGATCTGGGGCCAGATGACGATGCTGGTCAACGGCGGGCGGCTGGTCTTCACCGAGGCCTTCGATCCCAAGCTGGCGGTCAAGCTGCTCGAGCAGGAACAACCGACGATCATGTTCGGCGTGCTGGCCGCCGAAGTGGTCGCGCTGGCGCTGGAGCAGGGGCTGACCTTTCCCTCGCTCAAGAACGCACCGGTCGCGGGGGAGGACGGTCGCAGGGTCATGCCCAACGTCGCGGCGACGATCATGCCCTTCGGATTGACCGAATGCTACGGCCCCGGCGCGGTGTCGAGCATCAGCGATCCGCCCGACAAGCTCGGCAAGTCGGGCCGCATGCTCGATGGCTACCAGCTCCGCGTGGTCGATCCCGAGACGCTCGCGGACGTCGCGCCCGGCCAGCCCGGCGAGGCCTGGATCCGCGGCAACGTCATGCGCGGCTACTGGGACAAGCCGGTGGAAAGCGCCAAGGCGCTGACCGAGGACGGCTGGCTGCGCAGCGAGGACCTGATCTCGGTCGATGAAGATGGCTACATTTCCTACGTCGGCCGGATCAAGCTGATGCTCAAGGTCGGCGGCGAGAACGTCTCGATCGAGGAGGTCGAGAACGTCGTGACCGGCCACGACGACATTGCCGAATGCGGTGCGGTGGGCGTGTCCGATCCGCGGCGTCAGGAAGTGGTGCGGGTCTATGTTTCGCGCCGCAAGGGGCGCGCGATCGAAGAAGCGGAACTGCGGCCCTGGCTCGAGAGCCGGCTCGCGCGCTTCAAGCAGCCGCGCGACATCCTGTTCGTCGATGCGCTGCCCCGCCTGGCCAACGGCAAGATCGATCGGGTGACACTGGCCGCATGGGCCAAAGAGGACACGGTGACGGCATGAAGAACTACGGCCCGATCGACGACTTCACCGTCTTCGAACTCTATCCCGATGTCCAGATCACTCATGACAACGTCGAGCACTACCGCGCGCTCGCCGAGAAACAGCTCGTGATCAACCGCTGCCAGGACTGCGGCCATTGGATCTACCCGCACCGGCCGCTCTGCCCCGAATGCTGGTCGTGGAACGTGAAGCCCGAGGAGATCAGCGGCCTTGGCACCGTGTTCATGTTCACGCTTCTGTACCAGTTGCGCGATCCGCAAAGCATGATCCACGAGCCGGTCAACGTCGCCGCGGTCGAACTGGTCGAGCAGAAGGGCCTCCGCTACCTCGCGCGCATCGTCAATTGCGACCCGCAGGACATCGTCCACGACATGCCTGTGCGGCTGACCTGGATCGAGCAGGGCAATCTCGAATGGCCTGCCTTCGAGCCTTTCGTAGGAGGGCGCGGCTGATGGCGCGCAATCCCTACAAGGATCAGATCGCCGTCGTCGGCGTCGGCTCGACGCCCTATGGCCGCGATCTCGGCCGCTCGCACCTCTCGCTCGGGCTTGAGGCGGCGGTCAACGCGATCCGCGACGCCGGCATCGACAAGCAGGAGGTCGACGGCATCTGCGGTTCGGGCATGACTCCGCTGGCGCAGGGCGGGTCGGGCTTCCTCTCGCTGCAGGGCGCGCTTGGCATAGAACGCTGCACCTGGGCGCTCAACTCCTGGCTCGGCTCGGCCTTCGTCTATGCCGCGCAAGCCGTCGCGACGGGACTCTGCGACACCGTCCTCGTAGTGCAAACCTACCAGCGCGATCCGGGCATGTCGCGCTCGGCCAATGCCGATCCGTTCCGCCGCAACCTGAGCAAGTTCGGCGATGTCGGCGGCGACATCGGCGGGCCGGACTTCGCCAAGCGCTGGGTCCATTCGGGCGAGCCCTATGCGGCCTGGATGCGGCGCTACATGCACGACTTCGGCACCAACAAGGATGCCTTCGCCTATATGGCGATGAACAACCGTGCCCAGGGCGCGCGCAATCCCGCCGCGGTGATGCAGAACCCGATCACCTACGACGAATACCATTCGTCGCGGATGATCTGGGAGCCGATGCAGATCTACGACATGGACGTGCCGGTCGACTGTGCCGAGGCTCATGTCATCACAACGGTCGAACGCGCGCGCGATCTAAAGCACAAGCCGGTTCTGATCCACGCGATGGCGCTGGGTGGCACGCGCTGCGGCGAATTCTACGAGAACTCGCTGCCCTGGACCGAACTGGCGCACTGGGTATCGGCCAAGGGCATGCTCGACCGCAGCGACATCAAGCCACCCGAGGTCGATCTGTTCTATCCCTATGACGGCTACACGATCGACGCGGTCTGTACGGTCGAGGCGACCGGCTGGTGCAAGCCGGGCGAGACCGGAGATTTCTTCAAGGAAAGCTGGGATCCGGTGGAAGGCATCCTGAAGCTCAATGGCCGCACGCAAGTGAGCACGCACGGTGGCGGGCTGGCTCTGGGCCGGGCCGGCGGATCGAACTTCTACTCGGAAGCCGTCCGCCAGCTACGCGGCACCGAGGGGGCGCGGCAGGTTGCCGATGCCAAGACCGCATTGATCAACATCGGCAGCTTCTTCCACGATCCCTCGGCGGTGATGCTGCGGACCGATTGACACCAATCGACCGGTCCGCAGCGGGCAGCGCCTAGAGCAGTTTCAGGTGCCGCAGGTCGGCGACGTACTTGCCGATCAGATCCGCGGAGACCGGCGGGATCACATAGCCCGCGGCCGCCGTCGCCGTCTGGAAGCGTTCCGCCGGCAGCATCGACTTGCCCGTCGGCCGCTGCGGCTGGCGGTAGGGGTCGAGGATCGCCAGCATCGATTCGCCGCGCTGTTCCTCGGGCAGCAGGCGCATCGAAGTCTCGAAGCGCGAGAGCCAGTCGTCGTAGCGGTCGATCCGTTCGATCTGGCAGCCGCTGTCGATCATCCAGTCGACGAAATTGTCGAGCGAGACGCCGTCGTCGATGTGGCTGGACAGGTTGTAGCTGTTGAAGCCCTGCGGATCCTGAGCGCCGATGGCGGTGACCGAGTCAGCCAGGAAATCGACCGTCAGTCCGTCATAGCGCGCGCGGGGACGGCCGGCGGAGCCGTCGGCGGCATAGAACGTCTCGGGCGCGATGCCCGTGGCGGCCAGGCTGAACAGCAGGCGGGTGAACATGTCGGGCACGTTGAGCTGGCCGGCATAGCGGCTGTGCGCCAGGATCATGCCTGGGCGGAACACCGCGACGGGCATGCCGCAGAGGTCATGCGCCTCGCGCAGCAGCACTTCGCTCGCCCATTTGCTGACGCCGTAGCCATTGGCATAGCCGTCATCGATCTGGCAGCTCGGCATGAGCTGGCGGATGTCGCCGTCCTCGTCGACGATGCGCGTGGCGACCGAGTTCACCCCGAGCGTCGAGACATAGTGGAACCGCTTGATCTTGCTGGTCAGTGCCAGGCGGATGAGTTCGGCAGTGCCCGTCACGTTGGCGGCGAAGAGCTGGTTGTAGGGCAGCCGGTGGTTCACGTGCGCGCCCGGGTGGACGATCAGGTCAACGTCAGCGGCCAACCGCTCCCAGGTCGCGTCGTCGAGGCCGAGGTTCGGCAAGCCGAGATCGCCCGGCAGGACTTCGAGGTGATCGGCTGCCAGCTTGCGGAAATGGGCCAGGAGCTGCGGGTCGCTCTCGATCGCCGCTTCGACGCGGGCGTAGGCCTGGGCGGGAGTGCTGCCGCGCGCGATCAGGATGACCTTGCCGCCGGTTTCGGCGAGCCGTTCGAGCCAGGCGAGCGCCTGGAACCGGCCGAGGAAGCCAGTCGCGCCGGTCAGGAGCACGGTCTTGATCTCCCCCGCCTTGGGCAGGCTGGGAGCCTTGGCGAGAAGATCGGCGTCGATGAACTTGTCCAGCGTCAGCTCGCTGGCCTTGACCTCGACGCTATCGGCGGCGTGGACCGTGGCGAAGCTAGGCCGCTTCTTGCCCGTGCTGCGTTCGGCCTCGATGTAGTCGACCAGGTTCTGGACGTCGCCGGCCGGGTTGATGATCACGCCGACCGGGACTTCCACCCCGAAGATTTCCTCGAGCAGGTTTGAGAAGGTCAGCGCCGCGAGCGAATCGCCGCCGAGGTCGATGAAGCGCGAACTGGGCTGCACGTCCGACGCACCGAGGCCCAGTGTGGCCTGCACGGCCTGGGTCACGGTCTCGATCATCGGCCGGCCGGCGCCGCTGGTGCGCAGCTGGCGAAGCACGTCGAACTGGTCTTGCGCGATCTGCGCGTACATCGCCTCCAGGCTCTCGCCGTAGCGGTCCTTGAGCTTGGGGCGCTGATGCTTGCCGATTTCGGAGAGCAGGCCGTTCTTGAGGCTGAAAGGATCGGTCTCGATGATGAAGTCGCGCGGGACTTCCCAGCCATTGAACCCGTCCTCTTCGGCCACCTCGTGCAGCGCGCGGCGGATCGCGGCTTTCACCTTGTCGGTGCCGCCGTCCGGGCCGAGCTGGGCGACCAGATCCTCGCTCGGCACGACTACGGCGAGCAGGAAGGCGCGCTCGCTGGTGCCATAGACGTAGATCTGCCGGATCGCGGCGTGATGCGCATAGGCCGCCTCGAGCTTCTGGATCGCGACGAACTCGCCCTGCGACAGCTTGATCACGTTGTTGCAGCGGTCAACGAAGACGAGGTGGTCGGGACCGTATTCGGCCATGACGTCGCCCGTGCGGTAATAGCCGTTCTCGAACTTCTCCGAAGTGAGATCGGGGCGCTTGTAGTAGCCGCCCATGAAGCGGTCGGACTTCACCAGCAGCTCGCCGCGCGGATAGGGCTTGTCGGTGCTGAAATAGCCGAGCTCGGGCACGTCGGCGAGTTTGTAGTCGATGACCGGTGGGCGCTGGATCTTCCAGTCGACCAGCACGGTGCCGCCGGCGATCTCGGTCGAGGAATAGCCGATCGGCATGTGCAGATCGAGCATGTCTTCCATGAAGACATAGGTCTCCGGCGCGAGCGAGGCCGAACCACAGCCGACCGAGAGCAGTCGGCCGCCGAGGATGTTCTCGCGCATGTCGCGCTTGATCGCCTCGCTCGCGGTCGCCTCGTCCTCGCCCGCGGCAACGCGCAGGTCGAGCTCGCCGAGATAGCGGTGGTGGAACAGCTCGCAGACGCGCGGGACGATCGAGGCCATCGTCGGGCGCGCCAGGGCGAAGTCCTCGAACATCGTCGAGAGATCGGCCCGGGGCGAGCAATAGGAGGTGCCGCCGTTGGCCAGCGCCATCAGCAGGTAGCCGTTGCCGACGAGGTGGGCCATCGGCATGAAGCTCAGCGTGACGGTCGGGATGTCGTGGTCGTGCAGCCAGGTGCCGATGACCAGGCTCTGGGTGAAGATCGCGCCCTTGGGCGTGCCCGTCGAGCCCGAGGTATAGAACAGCCAGGCCAGCGGGTCCTCGCCTTCGGCCGGCACGTAGAGCGGCAGTCGCTCCTGCCTGGCGCCGCGCGCGATGACCTCCTCGAAGGTGTCGACGACGATCGGGCACTTCGCGTCGGCGAGCTTCTGGCGGGCAGCGGCGAGCTTTTCGCGCTGGTCGTCGTCGCGCTCATCATAGTCGAATACGACCAGCCGGTCGGGCACGGTGCCCAGCAACACGGCGTCGACCGCGGCGTCGACATATTCGACGCTGACCGCGAGCATGCGCGGCTCTGTCTCGGCGATGATCGCGGCGTGCTGCGAGGGCGGGGCGCTGGTCTGCAACGGGACGTTGACTGCGCCGCGCTGGATGTCGGCGAGCAGGATCGTCGCATAGTCGGGGCTGGTGAAGCCAAGGATGCAGACGAAGTCGCCGGCGCCCAGAGGGCTCTGCGCGTGGTGGTGCCAGTCGCTCGCCGCGGCGCTCGCACGCGCCCAGACCTCACGATAGGTCATCGTGTCGAAGCGCGGCAGCAGCCGCAGCGTCGCGCGGCCGGTGGCGGGATCGGTCACCAGTTCGCGGGCGCGCTGGCCGAGCGCCGGGCGATCGGCATAGCTTTCCATGACGAGTTCCACGACTTGGGCAAGCCGGATGCCCGGTTGCCGCTTTCCGGCCCTGACCGAATCGAGCTGCTTCCGCTCGGCGAATTCGCGATCTTCCGACCACAGTCGTTCGAGCCGGTTAGCCTTGCGTTCTGCTTGCGTTTTTCCGGACAATTCGATCGTCGCCATGACATTCTCCCACTCGCCGCATCCGCCTTCTTGCGGGGCTCGCCCCGCGGTATGAATGCTGCCGCCGAACAAATCAACCAGTTGATTGATTTGTTCGGTTCGGGGTGGACACCTTGCCAGGTGTGGTAAACCCGCGCCTTATTGGGCGTTAACTGACGATTGAGTTTTCCTCCCTAGAATCAAGGCTATGGGAGCCTTGGAATCATTACCGTGCAAGTCACGGACCGTTGCTAAACCACGGATTTTCGGTCTTACGGCTCTACGCGTTCGCTGCTCCGACGACGAGTAGCCGGTCATGACGGGTCGCTCCCCAGCGCGTAGCCAAGCAACAGGCTGGCACGCCCTTGCCGACAGAATGGACCGCCTCGCGGCGATCGCGACCGAGGGAGAACCCGCGGCGCGCCTGCACGACGCGATTGCCGCGCTCGAGCGCGGCGATGCGGCCCGATCGCTGCATCGACACTCGGCGACCGGGATGCCGACTCGCGAGCCGCTTATCCGGCAGATCCAAGGCGACGGTGGCGGAGTGCTGGGCATCATCCGTTTTCTCGATTTCGATCGCCTCTGCGTGTTCGATCCGTCGCTTGGAGATCAGCTTCTGATCGCGGTGGCCGCGCGGCTGAAGGCAATGCTGCCCGCCGAGCGCCTGCTCTACCATGTCGACCGCGCGCATATCGCCATCTGGTTCGGACCGGTGGAGAGCGCGGTGCTGGCGAGTGTCGAACTCGGAGCCATCGAATATGCGCTTGGCGAACCGATGGCGATCGGCAGCCATACGATCGCGCTCAAGATAAGCACCCGGCTGTCCGAACTCGACGGAAAGGAGCCGGCGACCGCGCTCACCCGGGCGTTGGCCCAGTTGAGCATGGCGACTGCCACGGCCGACGTCGCTGCCGACGGCCCGGCCTGGGACACCGAGGAACGCGAGCGTTTCGCCTTCGAACAGGATCTGCGTCTGGCCATGGCGGGCGGCGAACTGCGGCTCTGCTATCAGCCGCTGATCGACGCAGCCAATGGGCGCGTGTTCGGGGCCGAGGCGCTGATGCGCTGGAACAGCCCGGCGCGCGGGGCGGTCTCGCCGGCGCTGTTCATTCCGGTGGTGGAAGCGACCGGCCTTGCCGACGAGGTCGGCCTCTGGGCGCTCAACACGGCCATACGCGAAGCCAGCGGCTGGCGGGCAAAAGGCCTGGGCGACCTGCGTGTGGCGGTCAACGTGTCCGGCCACCAACTCAAGCGCGACGACCTCCCCACCTTGATCGACCGGACGCTCCGGCGGCACGCGCGGCCACCGGAGTTCCTCGAGATAGAACTGACCGAGAGTGTGGCCGTGGTGGATTGCGACCGGGCCTCACGCCTGCTCGCGAAGATCCGCGCGCTCGGCGTCTCCGTCGCCATCGACGATTTCGGCACCGGCTTCTCGAGTCTCAGCTCGCTGCGCAAATTGACTTTCGACAAGATCAAGATCGACCGCGAGTTCGTGGCCGACGTGGACCGCCGCAAGGACAGCCAGGCGATCTGCCAGAGCATCATCGCCCTGGCGCGGGGCCTCGGCATCCGCGTTCTCGCCGAGGGTGTCGAACGGCGCGAGGAATATGCCTGGCTGCGGCAGCACGGCTGCGACCGTTTCCAGGGCTTCTATTTCTCGCCCCCGCTCGAAGCCTCCACCTTCGCGGCCTTCGTCCGGGACGGAGAGGCGCTCGCGGAGAAACTGGCGGTCGGTCCGCGGGCGATGCTGCGCAGCCTGTCGAAGAGCCTGACGCTATGAACGCGATCGGCGCGGCCGCGCCTCCGACGACGACGGGTTACGAGCTCCGGCTGTATCACGGCGCGGAACCCGGCCGGACGATCGACACGCGCCACCTCCGCGAAGGTTCGATGACGCTGGGCCGCGATCCGGGGGTCGACTGGGTCGTGGACGATCCGACCCGGACGCTGTCGCGGCAGCATTGCGAGTTGATCGTTCGCGACGGCGATCTCGCCATCCGGGTAAGCGGCGCCAACGGTGCCTTCGCGCATGACGAGAAGCTTCCGTTCGGTGTGGAAGCCGGCCTTGCCGTACCCTGCACGCTCGCGCTCGGCGACTTCCGTCTGGCTGTCTGCAGGATCGGCGATGATCCCGCGGCTGGAGGCGCGACGACATTCTCGATGCCATTGTCGGAGACGGCAGCGGCCAACCGTTCCCTGCTGGAAGCGTTCTGCGAGGGCGCCGGGCTCGACTCGTCGCAGCTGGCGGGTGAGGATCCCGACGAGATCATGCGCCGCGTGGGCGCATTCTATCGCCAGACCGTCTCCGGCGTCAGCGATCTCATGGCCGAGCGCGACCGGGCGCGCAGCCTTTACGACCTGCAGCGCACCAGGATCGCCAGTACCGGCAACAACCTGTTCAAATGGGCATCCCCCAAGCGGCTGGCCGTGGACCTGCTGCTGACCGAGCCTGCGGGTTTTCTTTCCGGGCCCGAGGCGGTGCGGTCGTCGCTTCGAGCGATCAGGCGGCATCTCGTCGCCAGCCAGGCCGGAATGCAGGGATGCCTCCGGGTTCTGGTCGACAGGTTCTCGACCGGCGAAACAGACGCACTCGCGCGGCGCAGCGCCGAGCTTGCGGAGGAGCTGGAACAGGCCGTGCCGCCTTCGCTCGAGCAGGCCTATGTCTTCGCCTATGAAGCCGCGGAAGTGGCTGCGAGAGCGCACGAGCTCTGAAGAGCATCTGGTCGACCTTAGCGGCCGTTACTGAACGGCGATCCCATTGTTACAGCTGTGTGATGATTTGGTCTGTTGATGCATAAATATTGAAGCCGAACGCGATTTTTGCGGCAAGACAAACGTCCGGTGGGCTGCTAAAAATGTGGGCCGATATTGGGTGGGCGGGGCGTCTTATGGCGATCCGTTATGTTCCGCAACGGAGGGTAAGGCCACATTAGTGACGCCCCTTGGCCATTTTTTAGCGGGCGAGAGGTAGGTCACACACCGAACTTCACGGGGCTTCTGAAATGCCAACCACATTGCGCGCAGCCGATTTCATCGGCTCTCTGGGCGTCGACGTCCACCTTCAGCCGCTGAACACCTCTGCCAACATTGCCAGGACCACGGCGGCGCTCGGCTATCTCGGCATCGATCACGTGCGCGAGGGCGCGATGCTGGAAGGGGACACTATCTTCCAGTCGCTCGCCGAGGCGGGCGTGAAGTTCGACATGCTGTTGCCCTCGGGCCTGGACCCGATCGAGACCGTTTCGCGGATCGCGGCCTTCGCGCAGGCCAACCCGGGCGCGGTGGCCGCGATCGAGGGCCCCAACGAGATCAATCACTGGCCGGTGAAATATGCGGGTCTGACCGGCGTGGCCGCGGGCGTCGCCTTCGTCAACGCGGCAGCGAGTGCCGTCGATGCGACGCCGATCCTGAGGGGCGTCGACTTCTACGACCTCACCGGCGCGCCGCGAACCGTTGCGGTGGCGGGTGATGCAGCGGACTACGTCAACATCCATCCCTATCCGAAGCTCGGCGCGCAGCCCTATGCCACCCTAGCCACCGCGATGATGCAGCACGGCGTCGCCGGCAAAGGCATGGTCATCACCGAGGCCGGCTATCACACGGGTGTCGGCAACGCGAGTTGGGAGGGTGTCGACGAGACCACCCAGGCCAAGCTCACGCTGAACCTGATCGCCGATGCGACCAAGCTCGGCGTCGCGCATACCTATCTCTATCAACTGCTCGATGCCGATGATCCGACCGGGATCGCCGTCGACAAGAATCTTGGCCTGTTCGACAGCGCGTTCCAGCCGAAGAAGGTCGCGACGGCGATCCACAACCTGACCACGATCCTGGCCGACGATACCGCCAATGCCGCAAGCTTCGCGACCCATGCGCTGTCCTACAAGCTGAGCGGACAGCCCGCGAACAGCAACTCGTTGGTGATCGAGAAGTCGAGCGGCGTCCACGACCTCGTGCTCTGGGCCGAACCCGATATCTGGAACGAAGCGGCCAACAAGCCGATCTCAGTCGCCGCGAAGCAGACCACGATCGACTTCGGCCGCATGGTCGATGTCGTGGTCTACGATCCGCTTGTCTCGGACCGCCCGATCGCCCGCTATGACGACGTCACCTCTGCCAAGATTGCGCTTTCGGACCACCCCGTCGTTATCGAGGTGAGCGGCGCGGCCGATGGGCCTCTGACCGGGCCGACGCAGATCGATCCGGCGCTATGGCTCACCGGCGCCGCAGCGACCGATGTGATCGTCGGGCGCTCGAACTCCGACACGCTCAAGGGTATGGGCGGCAACGACAGGCTCGACGGGGGGGCGGCGACGATACGCTGATCGGCGGGGTTGGGGCGGATCGGCTCGTCGGCGGCAGCGGCGCGGATCTCTTCGTGTTCCAGACGGTAGGCGAGTCGCGGATCGCCGCCACGGCGCGCGACGAGATCGTCGATTTCAACGCGGCCGACGGCGATCGGCTCGACCTTTCCAAGATCGATGCCAACAGCAAGGTCGCGGGCAACCAGGCCTTCATGCTCGGTGGTGACGCTTTCAGCCGGGTCGCAGGTGAACTCATCCAGACGCACACCGGCGACCAGTGGCTGCTCCAGGGCGATCTCAACGGCGATGCGCGGGCCGATTTCGCCATTCTGTTCGACCATCTGGCGCAACCGCTAGGGGCGGACAGCGTGCTGCTCTGATAAGGGTCTAGCCGGCGGCGAGGGACGACAGCGCAAGCACCGCCGCGGTCAGCAATGCGGCGATCGCCACCTTCAAGGCCGCGAAGAACCGCCACGACATGATGAGGACGAGCGCTACGCCTGCGACGCAGAGCTGTCCGGTCCAGGCCACGGTGCCCTGCGCCGGCCCGAACCGGTGGAGCGCGGCGAAGAGCGAGAGCATCAGGAGTGCAACGCCGGCGGCTCTGGCTTGAAAGGGTGACAGCACCGCCGGCAGGTGGCGGGCAGGCCAGTGCTTGGCGCGGGCTGCGGCCAGGCTGGCGAGGCCGGCATAGGCGATCAGGCCAGGCTCAAGCATCGACGGTCTCCCGGCTGAGACTGACCTGGGCCGAGCGCTCGCGGCAGCGGCCAGCCTTGCGCGGTCGCCCGGCGCGCCATGCGGCGAGGCCCAGCAGCGCGGCGAGGCTGAAGAAAGCAAGATCGAAGGAAACGAACAGCCAGTCGCCCGCCGCCAGGCTCCGGAACAGGCCGCGCTCGGTCGTCGCGATGTTGACCAGCGGCAGCGCCGCGAAGGCGGCTGCCGCGATCGCCAGCGTCTCGGGCCAGGCACGATGGACCGGGCGGAGGAGGGACAGCGCAGCGAGGCCGAACCACACCCAGAACATCGCCGCCACTTCCATGTCGGCGCGCCCGGGCAGGGCGGCGGGGATCAGCCGGTTGGCGAGCAGGTAGGCCGCCATGCCCGCAGGCAGGCAGGCGATCGCGCCGATGTTCAACCGCTCGACCAGGCGGAAGCCGAGGAAGGGCCTGGTATCGGGCCGCCGCCGCTTGGCCGTCCACAGCAGCAGGCCGGTGCCGACCATGGCCGCACCGGTCAGGCCGAGCAGGAAGTAGGTCCAGCGCAGCACCGGCCCCGCGAAAGCCGCGATATGGAGGCCGAGCATCACGCCTGCCGTGCTGATCGCCGGCCCCGGCGGCGGCGAGGCGGAGAGCCGCTGGGCTGTCGCGCCGGCATAGCTGATCGAAGCGCCGCGCGCGTTCAATTGATCCGCCGCGCTGCGGAATAGAGTCACGGTCGCGTTGGCATAGCCCGGATCGGTGATGACCACGCGGTCGGGCTGCCCGCCGCGCCACTCGCGCGTAGCATCGTTTACCATGAGCCCAATCGGCGCCAGCGTCGCGCGCTGCGTCGAAGGTTCGGCCTTCGGCTCGACGCCATAGGCTTCCTCGGCGAAGACCGCCGGCTTGGCGTAGTTCGCCATGATCGGCCAGGGCATGTACATGACGACCAGCGTGATCAGGCCTGTATAGGTGATCATCGCATGGAACGGCAGCGCCAGGACCGCCGAGACGTTGTGTGCGTCGAGCCAGGACCGCTGCCCCTTGCCCCAGCGCAGCGTGAAGAAGTCAACGAAGATGCGCTTGTGCGTGGTGACGCCCGAAACGATCGCCGCCAGCATGAAGATGGCGCAGACGCCGGCGAGCCAGCGACCCCAGGGGTGCGGCAGCTGCAGCTGGAAATGGAAGCGGTAGAACTGCTCGCCGCCGCGCGTCTCTCGCGCGGTCAGCGGCGCGCCCGTGGCGGGATCGAGCTTGAGCTCAGGCCGCCGCGACCCCGGCGGCGCTTTGGGATCGGGGTTCGGCCTTGCCCGCGCGAAGATTCGCGTCTGCGTGGTGCGTTCGTCGGGCAGGTAGATCGTCCACTGCTCGTCGTCGGGGGAGGTCGCTTGCAGATGGGCGACCGCGGTCTCGGCGGCGCGTGCCGACGAGACCTGGGCCGGTCGCAGTTCGGGCTGCATCCAGCGGGTGATCTCGGGGCGGAAGTAGCTGGCGGTGCCGGTCAGGAACATCGCGAACAGGATCCAGCCGGCCAGCAGGCCCAGCCAGGTGTGGATCCAGGCCATGGCCTGGCGTAGGCCTCTGTTCGGTGCTTCGTCTTCGGTTTGGGCGGTTTCGATCACGGCCGCACGCCCAGCAGAAAGACCGCTCCGGCGGCCATGATCGCGCTGCCCCAGATGACGACGGCGACGCGCGCCAGGCTGCGTTCGTAGAAGGCCCAGAGGGCGAGCACCGCGAAGATCAGGAACGACAGGATCATGCCCCAGGCCGTGGCCTCGGCGCGGGCGATCGGCAGCAGCCGCGCCAGCAGCGAGGCCAGGGCAGAGGCAGCAGCATAGCCGCCGAGCAGCGCCGTCAGGCACCGTGCCGTCATCGCCAATGCCGTCACCGGCCCGGCGGGCCGGGCAGTTCTGCCCGAAAAGGCCCTTCGCTGAATTCCCATTGTCACCCTCGTTGCCGCCACGGCTTGCCTCTAGCCAAAACCGCCTCTAGAGGCAAATGCGAATCATTATCAACAGCAATAAGGGGCGAACATGAAGGACTTTCCGCAATCTACGGCGCATCGGGCAATCCGGAAGCTGGCACTCGCACTGGCTCTATCCGTTGCCTCGCAGGCACTTATGCCGGTCTTGGCTCATGCTGCCGACGCCGATGCGGAAGCCGACGAGAGCGACCGCGCCGCGTCCGAGACGATCATCGTCACCGGCCTGCGCGGCAGCGAGACGGGCACGGGCACCAAGACCAGCACGCCGCTGATGGAAACGCCGCAGACCATCACCGTGATCGACAACGAGGAGCTGCAGCGCCGCAACGCGCTGTCGATCAACCAGGCGCTCGGCTATGTCGCGGGCGTGTCGCCGAACCAGCGCGGCGGCATGGTCACCCGCTACGACCAGCTCATCCTGCGCGGCTTTGCGCCGGGCGTGTTTCTCGATGGCATGCGGCTGATCGCCGGGCCCTATTCGACCCCGCAGATCGACTTCAACCGCGTCGATCATATCGACGTGGTCAAGGGCCCGGCCTCGGTGCTCTACGGCAACTCGACCCCGGGCGGCCTTGTCAACCTGACCAGCAAGATGCCCGAGGACCAGGCCTTCGGGCGCATTGAAGGGCAGGTAGGGAACTATAACTCCTGGCGCGCCGTGGCCGACATCAACCAGCCGCTCGACAAGGACGGCAAGTTTCTCGCCCGCCTCGTCGGCGGCTGGCAGAAGAGCGACGGCCTGACCAAGGGCACTTTCGCCGAGCGCTATCACGTCAGCCCGATGCTGACTTTCGCGCCCGACGCCGCGACGAGCTTCACCCTGATCGCCACCTACCAGCACGCGCCGAGCGGCGGCGGCTATTCGGGCGTGCCGGCCTATGGCACCGTGCTGTCCAACGGCGGCCTCGGCACCTTGCCGCGCGACATCAACACCGGCGATCCGGGCTATGAACGCTACAACCACAAGGCGAAGTCGATCGCGGCCTTCTTCCGCCACGACTTCACCGACAGCCTGAGCTTCCGGACGAATTTCCGGTTCCAGAACAACAAGCTGTCCTACCGCCAGCTCTATGTCGCGGGCTTTGCAACGACCGGCACGGGCGTCAACCGTAACAGCAACTATGCGATCATCACCCGTGGCGGCGGCGGCGCGGATGAGGATTTCGATACGCTGACCCTGGACAACCAGCTGAACGCCAAGTTCGAGACCGGCGAGATCAAGCACAACGTCCTCGTCGGCGTCGACTACCAGCAGATCACCGGCGAAAACTTCCAGCAGTTCAACACCGGCGAGACGACCAATCCGCTGACCTCGATCCCCAACCTCAGCCTGTTCGCGCCGAAGTACGGCGGCGTGCTGCCGAGCTTCGACCTGACCCAGCTGTCCAGCGCCTACGTCAACACCTATGGCAAGCGCTTCCAGACCGGCGTCTATGTCCAGGACCAGATGAGCATCGGGCATCTGCAGCTGATCGCC
This sequence comes from Novosphingobium sp. G106, assembly GCF_019075875.1. Classification (NCBI taxonomy): domain Bacteria; kingdom Pseudomonadati; phylum Pseudomonadota; class Alphaproteobacteria; order Sphingomonadales; family Sphingomonadaceae; genus Novosphingobium; species Novosphingobium sp. G106. The sequence continues at coordinate 5,415,752 of NZ_JAHOOZ010000001.1, forward strand.
AGCGGCCGCTACGACTGGTACGATCAGAACTCGCTCAACAAGCGGAACAACACGGTCACGCTCCTCAAGCAGACGGCCTTCACCACGCGGCTGGGCGCGCTCTACGAGTTCGAATTCGGCCTCTCGCCCTATGTCAGCTACTCGGAATCGTTCGAGCCGCAGACGGGCACGACCTACCTCGGCGTTCCCTTCGTCCCGGTGACCGGGCGGCAGTACGAGGCTGGGCTCAAGTTCCAGCCGGCGGGGACCAATGCAATCTTTACGCTGTCGGCCTATGACCTGAAGCGGCAGAAGGTGCCGGTGTCCGATCCACTGGCGGGCACGAACGGCATTCCGACGAATTCGCAGGTTCAGATCGGCGAGACCCGCGTCCGCGGGATCGAGTTCGAGGGACGCGGCGAGGTAACGCCCGGTTTCGATGTGATCGCGGCGCTGAGCTATACCGAAGCCATCATCACCCAGGGTACTCCGGCGATTCCGGCGACCGCGACGAACAGCGGCCAGCCGACGACCACCGGTACCCGCCAGCTCGGCACGCCCGAATGGGGCGCCTCCACCTTCCTGTCCTACGATTTCCGCAAGAGCGGCAAGACTACGGGGACGCTTGCGGGGCTCAGCCTGGGAGCCGGCGTGCGCTATGTCTCCGGCTCGGACGGCACCACGAGCTATGCCGTGATCCGAAACGTGACGACCTTCCAGCGCTTCCACACCAAGGGCTTCGCGCTGGTGGATGCCATGCTCGGCTATGACCTCGGCGCCGCCAACGGCTCGCTCGAAGGCTGGAGCCTGGCGGTCAATGCGGCCAACCTGTTCGACAAGACGCACATCTCGGCCTGCCCCTTCACCAACAGCTGCTACTACGGCGCGGCGCGCACGGTGACCGGGTCGATCCGCTACAACTGGTAGCACTTTCGGCCGTATTTCAGGTTGCCGATCCGGAGGCTCTGGCGCATCGAGGGCGGCGGATCGGCAACCCCAGATCGGTAAAGGTGCAGGCATGAAGATCGGCGTCATCTATCCCCAGAAGGAGCTCAAGGGCGATCCGCAGGCGGTCCGCGCGATCGGACTGGCCACGGAGGAACGGGGCTTCGACCACCTACTCGCCTACGATCATGTCATCGGCGCCTCGCACGACCGCGAGCCGAAGCTAACCGGACCCTATACCGAGAAGGACCCGTTCCACGATCCGCTGGTGATGTTCGCCTATATCGCCGCGCTCACCAAGCGGATCGAACTGGTCACCGGCATCCTGATACTGCCGCAGCGCCAGACCGCGCTCGTCGCACGCCAGGCGGCCGACCTCGATCTGCTCTCGGGCGAGCGGTTCCGCATGGGCGTGGGCGTGGGCTGGAACTATGTCGAATACGACGTGCTCGGCCAGGACTTCGCCAGCCGCGGCAAGCGCATGGCCGAGCAGATCGACCTGATGCGCCGCTTGTGGACCGAGGACCTAGTCGATTTCTCCGGCGAGTTCGACCGAGCCGACCGGATCGCCGCCCTGCCGCGCCCGCGCCGCTCGGTTCCGGTCTGGATGGGCGGCTTCGCCGACGTCGCCCTGCGCCGCGCGGCACGGATCGCCGACGGCTTCATCTTCGCCGACGGTGCGGGGAACGCCTTCGACCAGCTGGGCTCGCTCGACGCCTATCTCGCCGAGAACGGCCGAAGCGGCGAGGCTTTCGGCAAGCAGATAAACATGCTGCGCCCCAAGTCGGCGGCCGAGGTTGCCGAGACCGTCCAGCGCTGGCGCGACGCAGGCGGAACCCATGCGGCGATCAACTCGATGGGCATGGGCTTCACCACCGCCGCCGAGCACATCGCCTACTTCGCATCCGTGGCCGACGCCTGCGAGCGGGCAGGGCTTTCGCTCGCGGGGTAAGCCGCGGGGCTCAGAACGGATTCTGCGCCGTCGCGTAGTGCGACATCGCCATCGTCGTAAGCTGCGCGTTGACCCGGATGCAGCTCGGGAAGGTGCTGGCGTCGGTCACGAGCACGTTGTCCGTCCCGTGGACGCGATTGTCGAGATCGACGATGCCTTCGTTCGGGTCGGCGTTACGCGCATTGCCGCCCTGCGGGTGCGAACTCGACAGCGTCACGTCGTCGGCCTCGCGCACGTTGCGTTCGAAGAAGCCATCGATCTTGTCGTGGCTGTCGAAGTCCTTTCGATGCAATGCGGTACCGCGCGCCACGGCCGGATAGACCTCGATAGCGCCGGCGGCGAAATGCACCTTGGTCAGCGTCGCCAGCGCGCGGCGTAGCAGCGGTATCTCCACGTCCTGGCGCAGTTTGAAGCTCAGCCCGCCATTGCCTTTGAGTTGTCCGCGCCGGTCCGCCGGAAACAGCACGCCCGCCGAGGCCAGCCGGTTGTAGTTGCGCATCCGGTGGGCGTGATCGCCGAACCAGCCGGGCATCAAGGTCGACATGCTCATTGGCGGCTGGAAGTGCGATTCGAGCAGAAAGTCGCCGCGGTCGACATAGGTTGCCATCTGGTCTTCGTCCCAGACGTTCATCGGCTTGTCGTCGGGCATCAGCGCCACGACCGGGCAGGCGATGTTCAGCGATATGCCCGAACCGGCCTGCTTGATGCCGCTGTTGCGCAGGATGCGGCTCGAGGCCAACGCGCCCGCCGCGACGACCACGCCCTTGGTCGCGTGCACGACACGGCTGGTGCCGTCGGGCAGGACAACCTCGACGCCGATGGCGTGGCCGGGCTTCCCGTCCTTCCAGATGATCCGGCGTACTTCGCCATCGGCCAGGATCCTGGCCCCGTTGTCCCGTGCGGTCAGCAGGTAGGACTGCGCCATGCCCTGCTTGCGGCCATAGGGGCAGCCCGTGTTGCAATAGCCGCAATAGGCACACTCGGCTCCGATCGCGCGCGGCCCGTAGTTCTTGCGGAACCATCTATAGGGCGACTGCGCATCCTGCGGATCGCCCGTCGTGCCTGCGTGGGTGCTCCAACCATTAAGCAGGTGCGGACCGTTGTTGCGTCCCGTGTGCGGCAGGATCTCCTCGATCCCGAGATGGTTCTCGACCGCGTCGTAGGCCTCGAGGAACCGGGCCTCGTCGACCGGAGCGCCCAGCGCGGCCCAGTTGGCGAAGACGTCGGAGGCGGCTGGATGGACCTGGCCTGGTGCTTTGACGCGCAGGCAGATGCCGTTGTTGATCACGGTCGAGCCGCCGACGACACGCCCCTGGAACACGACGATGTCGTGATCGCGGCTCGTCTGGATGCCGCCGTCGACGAAGAGGCGCGAGGTCATCCTGCGTTCTTCGTGGGTGATGTCCGGCGAGGGGTAGTGCGGTCCAGCCTCGATCACCAGTACGTCGTGCTTCTGCCCGGAGAGGTTCGCTGCCGCGACCGCGCCGCCCGCGCCCGATCCGATGACGATGATCTCGGCCGAATGGGGCAGCGCGTCGGGGTGAAGCACGTCGCTGTGCTTGAGGTCGCGGCCCAAGAACGGCTTGATCGTCACGTCACCTGAACTCGGATTACGCGCGCGATGTTTGGGCAGCGTATAGCCGATCTGCGCAAACACCGGATTGGCCTTGTTCTCGTCCTGGCCCTTCTCCCGGTCCTCGTTCTGGCCTTCCCAGTGGCCGTAATAGCCGGCGTAGATCACGCCGCGGATACGCGCGAGGTCCTGCAGCAGGTTGTTCTTCGAGCGCTTGAGCCGCTTGTCGATCCGCTGCTTGCGCCATTCGGGTCCGAACAGCAGGAAGAACGGCCCGCCCATGAAGAAGCAGACCAGATAGAGCGTCAGCCCGATCTCGGTCGGCTTGTTGCCGTGGATCATGCCGAACTGCTTCTGCAGGTTGGCGACGACCTGCTTCGGCGGGATCTTCATCTCGACGCCGTAGAACAGCGCCTCGGTCAGCGCCTTGATGATCGCGGCTTGCAGCGGATTGAACGGTTTCGACATTCACGCATCCTTCGATAGAGGATGCGACCCCCTTTATTGCAGGCGCCATAGCAGCCCGATGGGGCGTTAGCCAATTGCTGAACGATCCAAAACGCTCGGCTTTATGTAATGGGGAAGAGAAAGCCGGTCCCCCGCGCGGGCGGACCGGCTCTGCTATTGAGATCAGCCGATGATCGACTTGATCTCGAGATATTCGTGGAAGCCGTATTCGCCCCACTCGCGCCCGTTGCCCGAGCGCTTGTAACCGCCGAACGGCGCGTGGAAGTCGAAGCCGCCGTTGATCCAGATCGCGCCGGTGCGCATCTTGCGCGCGACGCGGCGGCATTCGTCGGCGTCGCTGCCCGAAACATAGCCGCCGAGGCCGAAGTTGCTGTCGTTGGCGATACGGATCGCGTCGTCGACGTCGTTGTAGGGGATCACCACCAGCACCGGGCCGAAGATCTCCTCGCGGGCGATGACCGTGTCGTTGTTGGTCACGAAGACGGTCGGCTTGACGTACCAGCCCTTGTCTAGCCCCTCGGGACGGCCGAGGCCGCCGGCGATGAGCTGCGCGCCTTCGTCCAGGCCCTTCTGGATATAGTCCTGGATGATGTTGAACTGGCTCTTCGAGACGACCGGGCCCATGGCGAAATTGCCGTTGGGATCGCCGACGGAGACCGCGTTGCAGGCATCGGCCGAAGCCTTGATCGCCTCTTCGAGGCGCGAGGCGGGGACCAGCAGGCGCGAGCCGGCCGAGCAGGTCTGACCCGAATTGCCCATCATGCCGCCGGTGGCGCCGGCGACGTTGTTCGCCATGTCGGCGTCGTCGAGCACGATCCAGGCGCTCTTGCCGCCCAGTTCCAGCCCGACGCGCTTGACCGTGTCGGCCGCGTCCTTCTGGATCTGTACGCCGACCGGCTCGGAGCCGGTGAACGAGATCATATCGACGTCCTGATGCGTCGACAGCGCGTTGCCGATGACCGAGCCCTGGCCCTGGATCATGTTGAACACGCCCGCCGGGGTGCCGGCATCGTGGATGATCTCGGCGAGGATCTGCGCCGAATAGGGCGCGAGTTGCGGCGGCTTCAGGATCATCGTGCAGCCGCTGGCGAGCGCCGGGAAGATCTTCACGCAGGTCTGGTTCATCGGCCAGTTCCACGGCGTGATCAGGCCGCAGACGCCGATCGGCTCGTAGCGGATCAGGGTGGCGCCCCGCTGCTGCTCGAACTGGAATTCCTTGAGCACTTCGATCGCGGTCTGCAGGTGACCCGCGCCAAGCCCGACGTGGAAGCCCCGGCCGAGCGAAACCGGCGCGCCCATTTCCTCGACCACCGCGTCGCCGAGTTCATCCGAACGCTTGGCATATTCGGACTGGATCGCCTGGAGGATGTCGAGCCGGTCCTTGACCGAGGTTTCGCCCCAGGTGGCGAAGGCGCGGCGGGCAGCGGCGACTGCCTTGTCGACGTCGGCGGCCGAGCCCAGCGAGATCGTGCCCGAAACGGCTTCGGTGGCGGGATTGATCACTTCGACGGTCTTGGGCGTGGTCGGATCGACCCATTTCCCGTCGATGTAGAACTTCAGATACTCGCGCATAACTTCTCCCGAAACTTCGTGGGGCAGGCCGGGTGTGGGCTCATCCCCAGATGGAATTTTGCTCGCTGAAAACAATAAGCCCGCGCCCTACTGTGTCCAGTATGGCGCGGGCGTGAATTGTCGCCTCTGCGGGCCTCCCGCTTACTGCGTGCCCTCGGCGTACCAGGTGCGGAACTTCTCGTACTTGGGCATCTCTTCCGAGTTGGCCTTCGGATCGATAGGCACGTGGATGACGGTCAGGCCGCCGCGCTCGTAGGCGGCCTTGATCGCCGGGCCGAGGTCCTTGGCTTCACGCACGAAATCGCCGTGGCCGCCGAAGCCTTCGCCGATCTTGTCGAAGCGGACCTTGTCGGACCAGTGGGTGCCGGTCTCGGCCGTGCCCTGGCCGAAGGTGCGCTTGTAGACGCCGACCTCGAGACCCCACTGGAAGTCGACGCCGACGACGCAGACCAGCGTCAGGTTCTTGCGCACGGCGACTTCGAGCTCGCCGACATGGAACAGGAACGAACTGTCCGAAGTCAGCAGCATGCCCGGGCGCTTCTTGCCGGTCGCGGCCTCGTCGGCGAGCATGGCGCCCGTCGCATAGGGCAGGCCGGTGCCGATGTGGCCGTAATTCTGGTTCCAGATCACGTCGTGCGGTTTGCACTGCGAATAGGTCCACTGGTAGATCACCGTGGCGCCGCCGTCGCGGATCATGATGCCGTCCTTGGGGAAGGCCTTGGTCGCTTCGACGACGAACTGCGCGGTGTTCATCGGCACGTTGCCCGAACCGTCGGTCTTCTCGCCGGCTTCGACCGCCAGCTCGTCGAGCTCGGCCTGGCCGTCCTTCATGAAGCGGCGCAGGCCCTGGGCCTCGGGCAGGCCATCGCCCAGCGCGCGGGTGAGCTGCGGCACGACGGCGCGCAGATCGCCGACCAGCGGCACGTCGATCGGGCGGTTGACGCCGATCGCGGTCGCGTCCTGCTGGATGTAGATCCACTTGCGGTTGGCTTCGCCTGCATACCAGTGACGCCAGCGGCCATAGTGCAGCGGCTCGCCGAGCTCGGTACCGATCGCGACGACGAGGTCGCTCTCTTCCACCGCGTCGATCGAGGCGTCGGAGAAGACGTACTGGAAGGTGCGGTCCTCGAGACCCTCGATGTACGAGGTGCCGCCCGAGGTCTGGATGACCGGGCAGTTCATCTTGAGCGCCAGGTCCTTGAGCTTCTCGCCCGACTTGGTCGTGTGGACGGCGTGGCCGACCAGCAGAATCGGGTTCTTGGCGGCCTTGATCAGCGCGGCGGCCTCGGCGATGCGGTCACCGTCGGCGCCGGCATCGGTCAGGCGGTAGCGGGCGGGCGGCAGCGCCGGCTCGGCATCCAGCTCTTCGAGCAGAACGTGGCTGGGATATTCGATGTAGCAGGGGCCCGGCGTGCCCGACAGCGAGATGCGGATCGCCTCGCGGATGATCTCGTCGGTCTGGTCGGCATACTCGATCGACGACGAGAACTTCACCGAATCCTCGATCATCGGCTCCTGGCGGACGAACTGGATACGGCCGCGGCGCACGCGGCGCTCGGTCACGCGGGCGCGCTGGCCGCCCAGGATGATGACCGGGTCGTTCTCGACCTTGGCGCACTGGATGCCCGGCATCGCATTGGCCATGCCCGGCCCGAGCGTGGCGATGCAGAGCGCCGGCTTGCCGGTGATGCGGGCGGCAGCGGCAGCCATGTGGACAGCCGAAGCCTCGTGGTGCGGCGAGACGACGGTCCAGCCGCGATTTTCGGCTTCGAGGAACAGGTGGACGAAGTTCGGATCGGGAATGCCGAACAACGTGTTGACGCCCTCGGCCTCGAACAGTTCGAGGATGCGCTTGTAGACGGGAGTGCCGCCCTTCGATTCCGCCTGCACCTGATCGTCGTATGCCATCGTCTGGATTTCCCTTTTTCGATAAGATTCTAGAATTTATTCAGGGGGTTGCGAATGGGTGTCGCGCTGCCTGCCGGTGTCGGGCCCAGGCCGAGGCGCGTGCCGATTCTCGCTCTCCCGTTGACTGTTTCGGCACCGCTCCTAGCTCAACGGCGCAAAGCCGCCAACACAAGATCAACAGGTCTGTTCATTTGGTCTCGTCGTGCGCCAGGCCGAGCTCCGCGAGCAGTTCGGCATTGTGCTGGCCCAGCGTCGGGGCGGGGCCGGCGACCTTGCCCGGTGTCGCCGAAAACCAGGTCGGCACGCCCGGGAACTTGGTCGGTCCCTGCGGCGTGTCGAGCGTCTCGAAGAAGCCGATCGCATTGAGCTGCTCGTTGTCGAACAGCTCGTCGGTGGTGCGCAGCTGGGCAACCGGAATGTGTAACTCGCGCAGCAGGTCGAGCCATTCCTGCGTCGTGCGCGTCAGGAAGGTCTCGCCGAGCAGGCCGTAGACGCGGCCGATCTGCTTCGCCCGCTTCTCCAAGGTCGAGAACTCGTCGCTCTCCCAGGCCGGCTTTACCGAGGCCATGAAGGCGTTCCAGTGCTTGTCGTTGTAGACCAGCGCCGCGACATAGCCGTCCTTGGTCTTGTAGGGCCGGCGGTTCTTCTCGACCGCGCGGTGATAGTGCGCCGGCGTGGTAGGCGGCGTGAACATCGCGCCGTTGGCATGCTCCACCAGCATGAACGAGGCCATCGCCTCGAACATGGTGACTTCCACTTCCTGGCCCTCGCCGGTGCGCTGGCGGTGGAACAGTGCCATCATCGTGCCCTGCAGCGCGTGGAGGCCCGCGACCTTGTCGGCCATGATCGTCGCGACGAAGCCGGGCTCTCCGTTCATCAGCTGCTGGACGTAAGTGATGCCGCATTCGGCCTGGATCGTGTCGTCGTAGGCCGGCTGGTCGGCCTCTGGCCCGCGGCGGCTATAGCCGTAGCAATTGGTATAGACGATGTCGGGCCGGATCGCCGAGACCGCTTCATAGGAGAAGCCGAGCTTGGCGATCGCGCTGCCGCGCATCGAATGGATGAAGACGTCGGCCGTGGCGATCAGCTTGCGCAGAACCTCCTTGTCGGCTTCCTGCCGCAGGTCGAGCATCACGCTGCGCTTGCCGCGGTTCACGTTGACATAGACGCCGCCCATGCCCGGCACCGGGCCGACCGTGATGTCGCGCGTGTTGTCGCCGGCCGGCGGCTCGACCTTGATCACGTCGGCGCCCATGTCGGCCATGATCTGGGTGGCATAGGGGCCGAACACGACGCTCGTCAGATCGACGACGCGAATTCCGGCCAAAGGACCTTTGCTGCTCATTCCTGCTCCTCGGACTGCGGCGCCGTTAGCCGATCGCGTCGTCGTCGTCTATGCGTATTTTGGTTCGTTGAACGCATATCGGCACAACCGCAGTTGTCATTCCCCTGTACCGCTGCTAGCGGCAGCACGTCGTCAGCGAGAGGTGCGTATCGTGGACTTTGCATTCACCGAAGACCAGCAGAACATCCGCGAGGCCGTGCTCAAGCACTGCTCGCAGTTCTCCGAGGACTACTGGCTGGAGCACGACCGCAGCGGCGAATGGCCTGTCGAGTTCCACAAGATGATGGCCGAGGCCGGCTGGCTCGGCATCGCCATGCCCGAGAGCGTCGGCGGCGCCGGCCTCGGCATCACCGAAGCGGCGATCATGATGCAGGCCGTGGCCGAGAGCGGCGGCGGCCTCGCGGCGGCGAGCTCGATCCACGGGCCGGTCTTCGGGCTCGAGCCGGTCATGCATTTCGGCACCGAGGAACAGCAGCAGCGGATGATCCCGCCGATCCTTTCGGGCGAAGAGAAGATGTGCTTCGCCGTGACCGAGCCCAACACCGGGCTCGACACCACCAGCCTCAAGACCAAGGCCCAGAAAGTCGACGGAGGCTATCTGCTCAACGGCGAGAAGATCTGGATCACCAACGCCCACGTCGCTGATCGCATGCTGATCATCGCGCGCACCACCGCGCTGGAAGACGTGAAGAAGAAGACCGAAGGCCTGACGCTGTTCTATACCAAGCTGAACCGCGACCATATCGAGCACCAACTGATCCCCAAGATGGGCCGCCACGCGGTCGGCTCGAACATGCTGTTCATCACAGACCTGTTCGTGCCCGAGGAAGACCGCATCGGTGCCGAGGGCCAGGGCTTCAAGATCCTGCTCCACGGCCTCAACCCGGAGCGTGTGCTGCTCGGCGCGGAAGCGACCGGGCTCGGCAAGGTGGCGATCGCCAAGGCGGCGAAATATGCGCGCGAGCGGATCGTCTTCGGCCGGCCGATCGGCCAGAACCAGGGTATCCAGCACCCGCTGGCCAAGGCCTGGATGCAGCTCCAGGCGGCCGAACTGATGGTGTGGAAGGCGGCGACCTTGTTCGACCAGGGCAAGGAATGCGGCATCGAGGCGAACAGCGCCAAGTACCTCGCGGCCGAAGCCGGCTACGAGGCCTGCCAGACCGCGGTCATGTCGATGGGCGGCATGGGCTATGCGCAGGAATATCATGTCGAGCGCTACCTGCGCGAAGTGCTGATCCCGCGCATCGCGCCGGTCTCCCCGCACCAGATCATGAACTTCATCGCCGAACGCGTGCTTGAACTGCCCAAGTCCTACTGACTAAAGGCGCTGTCCTACACGGGATACGTCGTGGCAAAGGCTTGACGGTACCGGCTGGACTTCGCTTTCGGTCGGTGCAGAAAAATCGAGAAAACGCCGTAACCTGTAACCATGGCGATTTTTTCCTTTAATCGCAGTTAGTTGAATATGGCCGTGTAGGTGACGGGGTGTAACTTGTGTAACCCTGCTGTCACCCCGGTGGAATCCTAGGACCCAGATCATGCCGATCCAGCACGAACCGATCTCCGCCCGCTCCTGGCTGTTCGCCCCCGGCGACAGCGAGAAGAAGATGACCAAGGCTACGGAGAGCACGGCCGACATTGTGCTCATCGATCTCGAAGATGCGGTCTCGCCGGAGAACAAGGTCGCGACGAGGCCGATGGTCCACGATTTCATCAAAGCCAACCCGGCGCAGCGCCACCGGCTGTGGGTGCGGATCAATCCCTTCGATGGCCCTTATACGCTGGGCGATCTCGCCGCGATCATGCCGGCCAATCCCGGCGGGATCATGCTGCCCAAGGTCTATGGCCGACAGGAGGTCGAGAAGCTCGACCACATGCTGTCGGTGCTCGAAGTGGCCAACGGGATCGAGGAGGGCTCGACCCCGGTCATCGTACTGATCACCGAGACCGCCGAGGCCATGTTCCATACCGGCAACTACAAGGGTGCGCCGCGCGTGGTCGCGCTGACCTGGGGTGCCGAGGATCTGGCTGACTCGATCGGCGCCAGCTCGAACAAGAATGCCGACGGTTCGTACAGCTTCACCTACGAATTGGCGCGCAGCCTGACCGTGCTTGGCGCGGCCACCGCGGGCGTCACCGCGATCGAAACGATCTCGGCCGACTTCAAGGACCTCGAAGCGCTGCGCATCCGTGCCGAGAAGGTCCGCCGCGACGGCTTCCGCGGCATGATGGCGATCCACCCGGCGCAGGTCGACGTGATCAACGCCGCCTTCACGCCCACCGACGAAGAGATCGCCGAAGCGCAGGAGATCGTCGACGTCTTTGCCGCCAACCCCGGCGTCGGCGCGATCGGCTGGAAGGGCGGCATGCTCGACCGGCCCTATCTGGCACGCGCCCAGCGACTGTTGAAGCTGGCGGGGAAGTAAGTGGGCATCGCCGACCTCGACCTCTCGCGCTATCTCAAGCCGGGCGATCGCATCGTCTTTGGCCAGGCCTGCGGCGAGCCGACCACGCTTGTCGAAGCGCTGATCGTGCAGGGCGCGGCGATCGGCAACCTCTCGGCCTTTATCGCGACGAGCTTCTCGGGCCTGTTCACGCCCGAAACGGCGAGCGCCTTCCGGCTGTCGAGCATGGGCGCGATCGGCGCACTGCGCTCCATGACCAAGTCCGGCGCGCTCGACGTCATTCCAGTCCACGTCAGTCAGGTCGGCCCGCTGATCACCGCGGGCGTGATCCCTTGCGACGTCGCGATGATCCAGGTCAGTCCGGCGGACAAGGACGGCAATCACAGCTTCGGCCTGATCAGCGACTATACCAAGGCGATGGTCGATGCCGCGCGCGTCGTCATCGCCGAGGTCAACGACCAGGTTCCCTATACCTTCGGCGAGACGATCCATGCCCGCGAGATCGACGTCGCGGTTGAGGTTTCTCGGGTGCCGGTGCAGGTTCCCGCCGGCAAGGTCACCGAAACAGACGAAGCCATCGCCCGCCACTGCGCAAGCTACATCGGCGACGGCTCGGTCATCCAGACCGGTGTCGGCGCGGTGCCCGACGCGATCCTTCGGCTGCTCCACGACCGCAAGGACCTCGGCGTCCATTCGGGCATGCTCGGCGACGGGCTGGTCGATCTGTTCGAGGCCGGAGTCATCACCAATGCGCGCAAGGAGATCGATCGCGGCGTGACGATCAACGGCGCGCTGATCGGCACCAAGCGGCTTTACGATTTCGCCGACAAGAACCGCGCGATCCGCATGACGCCGACGAGCTACACCCACGACGCCGCGGTGCTGGGCCAGCTCTCGCGGCTGGTGACGATCAATTCGGCGCTCGAGGTCGACCTCACCGGCCAGGTCAACGCCGAGCAATCGGGCGCGGCCTATATGGGCGGCACCGGCGGCCAGGTCGATTTCGTCCGCGCCGGGGCGCGCTCGCCAGGCGGCGCGGCGCTGATGGTGCTGGGCTCGACGGCCAAGGGCGGCTCGATCAGCAAGATCGTGCCGACGCTCGCCGGCCCGGTCACCACCGCGCGCACCGAAGTCGACGTCATCGTCACCGAATTCGGCGCGGCCGAGCTCAAGGGTCAGACCCTGGCCGAGCGCACGCGCCGCCTGATCGCCATTGCCCATCCCGACTTCCGCGAGGAACTGGACCGGGCTGCGCACGAAATCCAGACCCGGGGGTTCTGATATGACCGATGCCGTCCTGTTCGATGCCCGCGAAGACGGCATCGCGATCATCACGATCAACCGCCCCGAGCAGCGCAACGCGCTCCGCAAGGAAGTCCGCGACGGCCTGTTCGCCGCCTGGGAGCGGTTCGAGAAGGACCCGGCGCTACGTATCGCGATCCTGACCGGCGCAGGCGAGAAGGCCTTCTGCGCGGGCGGCGATCTCAAGGAAATGGTCGAGACCGGCATGAGCGTGCCCGCGCGCGACATGTTCCCGATCCCCTACGACAATATCGAGCTGACCAAGCCAACGATCGCCGCGGTCAACGGCGTCGCTTTCGCGGGCGGCTGGATGATCTCGCAGGCCTGCGACCTCTGCGTCGCTGCGACCCACGCCAAGTTCGCCATCACCGAGGTCAAGGTCGGCCGCGGCTCGCCCTGGGCGGCACCGCTGATCCACATGATCCCGCAGCGCATTTTCATGGAGATCGTCCTGACCGGCAAGCCGATCACCGCCCAGCGCGCCTACGAGATTGGCCTGGTCAACCGCCTCGCCGAGCCCGAGGCGCTGATGGACGCGGCGATCGAGCTGGCCAGGGAAGTGCTCGACGGCGCCCCGCTTTCGGTGAAAGCCGCGCGCGAGACGGTGATGCTCTCGACCGAAATGGGCCGCGGCGCCGCCCTCCAGGCCGCCCGCGCCGCTCACGAGATGACCTACAACAGCCAGGACGCCCAGGAAGGCCCGCGCGCCTTTGCCGAAAAGCGCAAGCCGGAGTGGAAGGGACGGTAGTCCGTTCGGCCTGAGCGGCAGGGCGAACTGATCGCGCCGCACGGGCCGTCCGTCCCATTTCGTTTGACCGACTCGCGAAGTGGGCAGGCAATGATTCGGCCGCTTTTCTCTTCGGCTTCCGAATATCCTCCGAATAATCCCAAGTAACGGTTGATTGCGTCATCCTAAAAAAGAGCGCGCTTTGTGCGTGCCATATGTCTTTGAAGTTCGCGGAGAATACGGCCGGGTCGCCAATTCGTCATATCCTGAAGGAGACCGATCATGTCCGTAGTGCGTTCTTTGGTTGCCCGACGCCGTTTTCTGGCTTCGACTTTCCTCGGGTCGATCGGCTTGGCTCTCCCCGTGACTGCAGCCCACGCGGCCGTAGCGCCGGTGGCACCGCCCGCGTCGGCGGGAGCGGTCGTCTCGCCGGCATCACCCGCCACGGCGATGCCGGGAATTGCGGCGGGAGAGGCAGCCTTGATTGTCGCCGCGCAGGCCGCGCCTACGGACGACGCGACGATCCGGCCGTTCCACTATCGGGCGAGCGACGAGGAATTGGCGGACCTCAAGCGCCGGGTTGCCGCAACCCGTTGGCCCGACCGCGAGACCGTTCAAGATGACTCGCAGGGTGTGAGGCTCGAGACGACGAAGAAGCTGGCCGACTACTGGGCCAATCAGCACGACTGGCGGAAGGCCGAAGCGACGCTGAATCGCTACCCGCAGTTTCTCACGAATATCGACGGCGTCGACATCCATTTTATTCACGTGAAGTCGAAGCAGGCCAAGGCCTTGCCGGTCATCATCACGCACGGCTGGCCGGGTTCGATCATCGAGCAGCTCAAGGTCATCGGCCCGCTCACCGATCCTACCGCCCACGGCGGAACCGCGGCCGATGCCTTCGATGTCGTGATCCCCTCGCTGCCGGGCTATGGTTTCTCGGGCAAGCCGACGGGGACCGGCTGGGATCCGCAGCACGTCGCCCGGGCCTGGGGCGTGCTGATGACACGTCTCGGTTACAAGCGCTACGTCGCGCAAGGCGGTGATTGGGGCAATGCGGTGACCGAGCAGATGGCGCTGCAGATGCCGCTGGGGCTCGTCGGCATCCACACCAACATGCCCGCGACCGTGCCGGACGAGATCGCTAAGCTGCTGCCGGGCGGGCCGCAGCCGGCCGGGCTTTCCGCCGACGAGAAGTATGCGTGGGACCAGCTCGTGGACTTCTATTCGCACGGCCTGGGCTATGCGCAGGAAATGGCGGGCCGGCCGCAGACGCTTTATGCGCTGGCGGATTCTCCGGTGGGTCTCGCTGCCTGGATGATCGACCACGACATTCGCAGTTACAGGCTGATCGCCCGGGTATTCGATGGTGCAAGCGAAGGCCTGACGCGCGACGACATTCTCGACAATGTCACGCTCTACTGGCTGACCAACACGGCAGTGTCGTCGGCCCGGCTCTACTGGGAAAGCAAACTAGCTTTCTTCGCGCCCAAGGGCGTCCAGTTGCCGACCGGCGTCAGCGCCTATCCGGATGAAATCTACACGGCCCCGGAAAGCTGGACGCGAAAGGCCTATCCGAAGCTGACGCACTACGGTCGCATGCCGAAGGGCACGCATTTTGCGGCCTGGGAGCAGCCCGACCTGTTCACGCAGGAACTGCGCGCGACGTTCAAGTCGCTGCGCTGAGACGCGGAAACGGGGCGGCGTTTCCGGCTCGCCGCCCCGTTTCGTCGCTTACTTCTCGACCGTCATGCCCGCGAAGTCGCCCTTCTGGCGCCAGTCTTCGAGCATCGCCTGCCAGTTGTCCCAGCCCAGGCCCCAGCCGCGGAACAGGAACCACTTGGCTTCCTTGTCGCCTTCGTTGGTGAAGTAGCTGGGGGTGCAGTCGTTGAGGATCGCCGAAAGGTCGAGCTCGAGTTCCTTGAACCGCTTGAGGTAGGCGTCCTGGCCTTCCTGGCTCGGTTCGATCGACTTGACGCCCTGCTGCAGCGCCTGGCTGATGACCCACGAGGCATGGCGGCCCTGTTCGCCGAACTGCAAAGTCGTGGTGCCGTTGAGGCCGCCCTGGACGTAGCCGGTGAAGAACATGTTGGGGAAGTTGTGCGCGGTCATGCCGTGCAGCGTCTTCGGCCCCTCGCCCCAGTAGTCGTAGATCGACGTGCCGTTCCGGCCGACGACGTCGTCGAAGCCCCCAGCGGCGCTTGAGGTCGCTGGTGACTTCGAAGCCCGAGGCGAAGACAATCGCGTCGATTTCGTATTCCTGGCCGCCAGCGATGAAGCCCTTCTCGGTCATGGCTTCGAGGCCCTGCGTCGCCGACACGTCGATCAGCTTCACGCCGGGCAAGTTGAAGGTATCGTAATAGTCGTTGTTCGACAGCGGCCGCTTGCACATGAAGCGGTAGTAGGGCTTCAGCGCCTCGGCTGTCGCCGGGTCCTTGACGATCTTGTCGACGCGGCGGCGGATGCGTTCCATCACCTGGAAGTCCATCTTCTCGCGCAGGTCCCAGAACTCGGGCATCGGATGCTCGGTCGCGCCTTCGGCCTCGAGCCTGGAATTGATGTTGCGGTTGATCTCGGTCCAGAAGTCGCAGATCAGATCGGGCGTTCCGAGCGGCAGGAGCTCGTTCGCCGCGCGCAGGAAGTTCTCCTGCCGCGCCGCCTGCCAGCCTGGCTTGAGCGAAGCCGCCCATTCGGTGTCGGTCGGTGGATTGTCGCGCTTGTCGACGCCCGAAGGCGTACGCTGGAGGACGTAAAGTTCCTTGGCGTATTTGCCGAGATAGGGGATCGCCTGGATCGAGGTCGCGCCGGTGCCCAGGATGGCGACGCGCTTGTCGGCGAGCTTGGTCAGCTCGGGATTGCCCCATTCGCCGCCGGTATATTCATAGTCCCAGCGGCTGGTGTGGAACTTGTGACCCTTGAACTTGTGGATGCCGGGCACGGCCGGGAACTTCGGCGTGTTCAAGGTGCCGCCGGCCATGATGACGAACTTGGCGCGGATCGTGTCGTCGCGGTCGGTCGCGACGTGCCAGCGCTTGATCGACTCGTCCCAGTTCAGACCCTTGATCGTCGTGTGGAACAGGCCCTTTTCGCCGAATCCGAACTTGGCGACGATCATCTGGATGTAGTCGTGGATCTGCTTGCCGTCCTCGAACTTCTTCGAGGGCAGCCAGTTCATCTCCTCGAGCAGCGGCAGATAGCAATAGGCGTCGTTGTCGCACTGGATGCCGGGGTAGCGGTTCCAGTACCAGGTGCCGCCGAAACCGCCGGCATGGTCGATGACCTTGAAGTTGGTCACGCCCGCCTTGGTCAGGTGATAAGCGGCGAGGATGCCCGTCCAGCCGCCGCCGAGGATCGCGACGTCGATCTCTTCGTCCAGCGCGTCGCGCGGCACTACCGGGGTGAAGGGATCGTGCTCCTGGGTGTCGTGCGTGAGGTGGTCCTCGGGCGCCGCATACTGCTTCTCGCCTTCCGGCCGAAAGCGCTTGTCGCGCTCTTGCCGATACTTCTCCTTCATCGCCGGGATGTCGAGTTCGGACGCTGGCGGAACGTCGGTGGGCTGGCAGATAAAGGTCATGGGCCTACTCCTCAAAACGCGACTCGGTTATGGGCGACCCGCTTAGCTCCCGGTGAACAGGGCGGTCCTTTGTTGTCAACGGTGTTGTTTATTATCTCTCTCCACTTCGCGCCATTGCGAAGCTGTGGGTGAGGTGGCCGACATGGCCGTGCAGGCCGAAGTCTAGCACTTCCTGTTTGTCGTGAATGGCACCCATGGCCGCGTCGACTTCATCGACCGTCCAGCTGGGGCGATAGACGCCCTTGGTCTCGGCGATGAAGCAGCGTGCGATGCGGCCGCCGCCTGCGGTGATCATCTCGCCCGAGATGCTGCAGTCCTCGTGGCACATCCAGGCGACCGCGGGGGCGACCAGCTCTGGTCCGAGCGGCGGGTACAGCGAGGTGTCGAGCCCGTCTGCCATGCGCGTCACGGCGTTCGGCACGATGATGTTCGACTTGACGTCGAACTCTTCCCCCTCGAGCGCGGCGATGTTGTTGAGCCCGATCATGCCCGACTTCGAGATACCGTAGTTGACGCAGCGGTTGTTGCCATAGATGCCGCCGATCGAACTCGTCAGGACAATGCGGCCATAGCCGGCGTCGCACATCAGCGGATGGGTCGCCTTCACCAGATGGAACGCGCCCATCAGGTGGACGTCGACGACCGACTGGAAGTCGTCGTAGCTGAGCTCGCGGATCGTGCCGTAGCGGACGTTGCCGGCGTTGTGGATCAGGATGTCGATCTTGCCATAGGTGTCGATCGCCGACTGGACGATCGCCTGCGCGCCATCGGGCGTGGCGACCGAATTGGTGTCCGCCACGGCTTCGCCGCCCGCGGCTTTGATCTCATCGACCAACTGCTGCGCGACCGATGTGTCTGCGGCGTCACCCTTGATCGGCGCGCCGAGGTCGTTGACCACGACTTTGCAGCCCTTCGCGGCCAGCAGCAGCGCATAAGCCCGGCCGAGCCCGCGGCCGCCGCCGGTGATCACAGCGATGCGGCCATCGAAACGCAATTCAGTCATTCGGCATTCCTCTCGGGCATCTTGTTCGGGGCATCGTCCCCGCCGCGACGCTTTGGCCACGGTCGGTCGATGCCTGCACGGCAGCGGCACGTCTTGACCTATGCAGACAAAATCGGGCGTTTCAAGCCGTGCTGAACACCCGTTCCAAACTTCGTATACATGCGCCCTATTCTGGGGTTGACGCTGGCGCGCGCGCCCGTCCATGAACTCGGCCAAGCTTGACCCTGCAGGCAGTAGAGAGGACCATCATGACAGAGACCACGGCGCGCTACGTCTCGCCCAATCCGGCAGAGACGGCCGAGGGCTGGAAGCTCGATCGCGTGACGCGGCCCAGCCGCCTGTTCGGTGCGAACGGCCTGCACACCGGCGCCGACGGACGCGTCTACGTGGCCTCGGTCGCAGGCAGCCAGGTCAGCGCGATCAATGTCGATACGCTCGATATCGAGGCCTATGCGCCGATGGGCGGGCCGATCACCGGGCCGGACGACCTCGCCTTCGATGACGCCGGCAACCTCTATGTTACCGAGATCACCGAGAACAAGGTGCGCGTGCTGCGGCCCAACGGCACCAGCGACACGATCGCCGACCTGCGCGTCGCCAACCCGATCATCTTCAAGCAGGGCCGCCTGATCGCTGGAGAGCTGACGATGGGAGCCAAGATCGTCGAGCTCGATCGCAACGGCGGCGCGCCGCGCACGATTATCGAGGACGTGCCGATGGCCAACGCCTTCGACATCGGTCCGGACGGCAAGCTCTATTTCCCCGCCCAGGCGGCGAACGAGATCTGGCGTGTCAGCCTCGACGGCGGCGCGCCCGAGGTCGTGACCAAGGACCTCGGCGTGCCCGACGCGGTGAAGTTCCACCCCGACGGCTATATCGTCTCGTGCCAGGTCTATACCGGCCAGGTGCTCAAGATCGATCCGCGCACGGGGGACAAGGAAATCCTCGCCGATATCGGCCCGGGGCTCGACAACATCGCTTTCGTCAATGGCCGGACCTTCGTCTCGCACATCACCGGTTCGATCCATGAGATCGTCTCGCCCGGCAATGCCAAGCCGCTGGTCGAGAAGGGCATGCAGTGGCCGCTCGGCCTCGCCCTGGGCGAGAGCGGCGAGCTGTTCATCGCCGACGGCGGCTTCACCTACACGCTGCAGCCGGGCGGCGAGCCGGTGCTGGCCGGCATGCTGTTCTCGCCAGGCTTCCCGGGCTGGGTGCGCGATGTCGCTGCCGCTGGGGCGGGCAAGTGGATCGTCACGACCGCCAACGGCGACGTGGCCACCTTCACGCCCGCCGCGCAGGAGAGCGAAATGCTCGCGCAGGGCTACGACCGCCTGATGGGGGTGGACGTCAGTTCGAGCGGCGCGGTGGTCTTCGCCGAGATGCCGACAGGCCGCGTGCTATCGGTGGAGGGCGGCGAAGTGACCGAACTGGCCAAGGGTCTCGATCGGCCGATGGGCGTAGCGATCGGACCGGACGGCGCGGTCTATGTCGCCGAGGCGGGCGCGGGGCGCGTCACCAAGATCGCCGGCGGCAGAACCGAGACCGTGATCGACGGGATCGGCCAGCCCGAAGGCCTGACGATCGCGGGCGGCAAGCTCTATACGGTAGACGTCAGGGCCAAGCAGGTGATCGAAAGCGACCTGTCGGGCGGCGGGCGCCGCGTCATCGCTGCCAACCTGCCCGTGGGCGCGCCTGCCGGCGTGCTGCCCAAGCAACTTGGCGGCGTCGGCGACATGTGCGGGCCGATGACCACTTTCGCCGGCATCGCTGCCAGCGCGAACGGCACGCTCTACGTCGCGGGCGCTGCAGAAGGCAGCGTGCTCGCGCTGCGTCCGGCCTGATAAAACACCACAGGAGAGACCCGATGTTGAAACAGATATGCTTCTTCAAGAAGCGCCCGGACATGACCATGGACGAGTTCATGGACTACTACGAGAACCAGCACTCGCAGCTGGCCAAGAAGTCCGGCGCGAAGCCGGCAATCCCCAACGCGGTGCGCTATGTCCGTCGCTACCTCAAGCCCGAGATCAACCCGGTGACGGGCAAAGTCCACGATGCCGGCTATGACTGTATCATGGAGATCTGGTGGAACAGCCGCGAGGATTTCGAGAACTCGCAGCGCATCATCGCCGATCCAGCGCGTCTGCCGCTGACGATTGCCGACGAGAAGAACCTCTTCGCCAGCCACGACAATCCGATCGTGACCTGCATCGAATACGATTCGCCGATGGGCCCGAACGGCGAGACCGGCCGCGTCGAGGTCGTATACGATTGATCGTCGTCCCGTCCCGGGCCTGGCCCGGGACGGCGCTGATCGTCAGGTGTACTGACGCGTGCCCGTGGCATCCGATTCCTTGAATACCGGAATCGCTTCGACCGCCTGCATCATGACCAGCGGGATCTTGCGGCTCGTCGAGGCCTGGTAGTTGGCGTAGAACGGGAAGCCGTCGACCATGAAGTCCCACACCTTCTGGTACTCGTCGCCTTCGGGCTCGCGCAGCGTGGCGCGGAAGGCCTGGGTGCCGACCTGGAACTCGATCTCGGTCTCGTCCTTGATGTTCAGGTACCAGGCCGGGTGCGTGTCGGCGCCGCCCTTCGAGCCGACGATCACCACTTCGCCGCCGATATCGCCGTAGCAGAGCGGGGTGATGAACACCTTGCCGCTCTTCCGGCCCGTGTACTTGATCATGCAGTGGGTGCCGAAGAAGCGGCCGCCGACCGGGCGGATGTCCATGATGTGACCTTCGACCCCGCCCGAGTTCAGATAGAGTTCGCGGTGCTCCTGCACCCAGTCCTTGCGGGTCGCGGCGATGGCGGCGGACGATTCGTCACTCATGGGGTCTCTCCGTATACATCTATGACGCGCATTTTCGGCATTTCGCCCGCCCTGTCCAGCCTTCGCCGGCCTCGCTATCTTGATCTGGGTCAATTATATGCTGAACAGGTGTGCGGTATTGCGCTGCTGTGCCTATATCGACACAAGGCACGGATATAGGCCAATCAGATTGTGAGGATGCGATGACCGAGATGGGAAAGATCGTCGAAGCGGCGGATGAACTCGCCGCGCCGGTCACGATCGGGCCGGAAGCCTATATTTCCGAGGAATATGCCAAGGCCGAGGCCGAGAAGCTCTGGCGCAAGGTTTGGCTCCAGGCCGGGCGGCTCGACGACATCCCCAATGTCGGCGACTACATCACCTACGACATCCTCAACGACTCGGTGATCATCATGCGCTCGGCCGAGGACGAGCTACGCGCCTTCCACAACGTCTGCACGCACCGCGGCCGCCGCCTCATCGACACGCCCGCGGGCAAGCGCAACGCGCGCGGCACCAAGACCAACATCGTCTGCGGCTTCCACGGCTGGACCTACGACCGCCAGGGCACATGCACCTATATCGAGCACAAGGACGACTGGCAGGGCGTGCTGACCGAGGAGCGCACCGCGCTCGGCAAAGTCCACGTCGATACCTGGGGCGGCTGGATCTGGGTCAACCTCGATCCGGAGGCCGGCCCGCTGGCCGAGTACCTCGATCCCGCCGCGGCCCTGCTCGATCCTTTCGAGCTGCAGAACATGCGCCCGCGCTGGCGCCGCTGGGTGGTGTTCGACTGCAACTGGAAGGTTGCGATGGAGGCCTTTAACGAGACCTACCACGTCTCGACGACGCACCCGGAATTCATGGAGTTCGGTCAGTTTCGCGGCTGGGGTCGCAACCAGGGGCTGCACAGCAACATCGGCTACGACGCGCCCAAGGGCCAGGAAGAGGACCAGGCCAAGCTGCGCCTCGGTGCCGGCGAGGATCCGCGCAAGTCGACCTGGGAAATGCAGGACTTCACATGGAAGAACGCCAATACCAACACGACGATGACCCTGGTCGAGGCCGCACGCCGACTGATCGACGAAGTGCCCGAGAACACGCCGGCGCCCGAAGTGTCGAAGCACTGGCTGTCCTCGGCGCGCGCTGCCGATGAGGCACGCGGCGTGGTCTGGCCGGTGGTCGATCCGTCGCACACCGCGAAGACCGGCACCTCGTGGCAGATCTTCCCGAACACGCAGATCGGCCATGCGGTCAACAACATGCTGGTCTACCACTACCGCCCCTACAAGGCCGATCCCAACAAGTGCATCTTCGAAGCCTCGGTCTACGAGCTCTATCCCGAGGGCGAGGCGCCCGAAACCGAGTGGGAATATACCGAGCCGAACGACTGGCCGCCGGTGCTCCAGCAGGATTTCGCTAATATGGCGGCGGTGCAGGAAGGCATGAAGAGCTCGGGCTTCCGCGGCACGCAGCCCAATCCTTATATGGAGCGGACCGTGCCGAGCCTGCATTACAACCTCGCCAAGTTCATGGGCACGGGCGCGCCGCGCAAGATCGAGGATGGTCCGGGCATTGGCCACAACCGCAGCGATACCAAGTAGTTCGTAGCGACAGGGCGCGCCGTGAAAGTCAATCTCGGGCTGTCGTCGCAGAGCGCCGACGACTGGGACCGCGTCTTGGCGGGCGATTTCAGCCGTCCGCCGGCGATCGCGGACTGGCGCTGGGTCGAGGCGATGATGGCCATGGGCGATCTCGCGGAGCCGCTGGGCTTCGACGGCATCTGGGCGCCCGAGCATTTCGGCTCCCCCTATGGCATGGTGCCGAACCCGCTCCAGCTGCTGACCTATTCCGCCGGGCGGACTGGGGCGATCTCGCTCGGTACTTTCGTCATCGTCGCGCCATGGTGGCATCCGGTGCGGCTGGCGCACCAGATCGCCTATCTCGATATCCTGTCGAACGGGCGCCTGACTACGATCGGGTTGGGCCGCGGCGTTGCGAAGAAGGAATTCGACGCCCTGGGCGTGCCGCGTGAGCAGGCGCGCCAGCGTTTCAATGAAACGCTCGACATCCTGACCCTGGCTTTTAGCACCCCGCGCTTCGCCTACGACGGCGAAATATTCCAGGTGCCCGAGATGTCGTTGCGCCCGGCCCCCAAGAGTGCCGATCTGCACAAGCGGTTCTTCGGCTCGGCGGCGACGCGCGATTCGCTGGAGATCCTGACCCGCAAGGGCCTCGTCCCTCTGTTCGTCGGCAATAAGCCGATCGAGCAGGCGGGCGAGGACGTGCGCCTCGTCAACACGATCCGCGCCGAACTCGGCCTCGCGCCGTGCCAGCCCAAGAACACGCTGTTCATGTACTGCGCGCTCAGCGAGGCCGATGCCGAGCGCTCGCAGGAGTGGGTCGTCAGAGCCAACATGGACGTGAATTTGCACTACGGCTTCGCCGACGCCTCGAACTTCAAGGGGATCGCCGGTTACGAGGCCTATGCCGAGCGTGAGGCCGCCGCGACTGCGCTGCTGAGCGAGGCGGTGACCGGCAAGGTCGAGGGCAAGGTATCGGCGCTCCCCGGCTACCACGCCTCGAACCTGATGATCGGCACGCCCGATACGGTCTACGCCAAGATCAAGGCGGCGCAGGAGGCGTGCTCTTTCCAGGAAATCACTCTCGTCACCCACTTCGGCAACATGCCACACGAGGATGCGATGAAGTCCACGCGCCTGTTTGCAGCGGAAGTGTTGCCCGCGCTGCACAGGATGGAAGCGCCGCTCCACGCCGCGGCGCTTCCCTTGGCCTAGAAGTTCAACGCATCGTCAGGACTTGCGGCGGTGCAGGCGGCTGGTCGCCAAGCGGTGCCTGCGCCTCGATCGCCATGCCGGCGCAGCGCTTGCCCATCCGCACCGGATTGCA
Source organism: Novosphingobium sp. G106 (assembly GCF_019075875.1). Taxonomy (NCBI): domain Bacteria; kingdom Pseudomonadati; phylum Pseudomonadota; class Alphaproteobacteria; order Sphingomonadales; family Sphingomonadaceae; genus Novosphingobium; species Novosphingobium sp. G106. The sequence goes on from NZ_JAHOOZ010000001.1 coordinate 5,439,230, forward strand.
CATTGCCGAGGCGCCGGGCAGGTTGACCCGGTAGCCATTGGCGAGCCGCGGGTCGGGCCAGAGGTAGTCGGTCGAGATCACCTGCGCACCGCCGACCAATGCCGTGTCGCGCGGCGCGGTGTCGTTGGCGCGGGCCTCGCGCGTATCCACGTCGGCGCGCGTGCGGACGATAAAGCCCTTCTCGACCCTGCGCCTGATCCGGCCGGCATCCCACCGCGGGTCGCCGAACGAGAAATAGGCCGCGGCAGGCGAGTTCTCGTCGGGCGAGTTGATGAACATCACCCGTCCTTCGAGCGACTTGCGCGCTCCGCGATAGACGGCGACCTTTTGCGGCGGCTCTTCGAGCGTGAACAGGATGCGTCCGCGCGCTTCGCCCAGCGTCGGCCAGTTGTTGGCGAGCACCGCCTCACGCAAGGTCGGATAAGCGCCTTGCACCGTATCCGGCGTGATCAGCCGGTCGCCCAGTTCGGAGCGGACTTCGCCGTCGAGCGCATCGTAGGCGGCGGTATCGAACTTCAGCGGCTGCACTCCGCCGGGGACGCTGCTGCTGTCCTTTGCGTTGATCAGGATCGTGATCGGCACGTGGCGCGGATGCGCGTCCGACCAGGCGCGAATCTCGGAGAGGCAGGCGCGGAAAGTCAGGCAGGTCGAGCGTACGTCGACATCGGCCATGTGGAAGGTCTTGAAGCCCGGCCTGGCCATCGTTGCCTTCCAGTCCGGGCCGAGATCGGCCTTGGCGCGGCGGACCACCATCGGCGTCAGATAGCGGCCGCCCTGGGGATCGTAATAGACGTCGAGTTCGAGCTGGCGTGCGCCGGCGTCGAGCTCCGCCGTCAGCGAGGCGTGGCCGTAGTCGAGGTTCCGCGCCACGCGGCCGCTGACCGAGGCGATGATCGACAATTCGTCGTCGGGGATGCGCGCCTTGTAGCTGTTGTGCGAGCCGACCACGAGTAGGTCGTTGAGCCGCAGGTTGTTGTCGAACCACTGGCGGGCGCAGTCGGCGTCGGTCTTCGAGGGTTGCTTGGCCGAGAGATTGCAGCGGCGGCCGGTCGGGCGCGCGCCGCGCGCCGGGATGAAGGCCGCGGCATTGCCCGTCGCACGGCTCTGCGGGACCGAGCTGGAAGTTGGAGCCATGGCGGGTTGGGGGCTGGAGGCGGATGCGGCCGAAGCGGCCGCGGCGGTGACTGCGAGCGCAAGAAGGGCAAGGCGAAGCATGGGAATCTCCGTCTGTTGTTCGCACCGGCGCTGCCGGCCGGCTTCCCCTACTTTTCTTTTCGGTCAGTCATGTTGCACTGCACATTCATGCGAGAGGATACCGCGCATTTTGGGCCGATCCTTGTGTGAAAAGTGAGCCTTCATCGTGATTTAGGTGCAGTGCAACATTTATTAAGCTAGCTTAGTTATTTGCGTAAATCGGCACGGCTGTTGCGTTATGTGCAATTGACTTGCGCTCGATGCTAACCTAGGTAAGCGTCATTCAGATTATTGCTGTAAATCGATTTTCCAGGAGAATCCCCATGAACAAGTTCGTTGCTCTCGCCGCCGTCGCGACCGTTGCCCTCTTCTCGACCCCTGCCGCTTTCGCCGCTGAATCGTCGGAATCGGTTCGCGCCGCGACCGAAGCTGCTGCACCTGCGCTCAAGGTTTCGGCCGGCAAGATGCTGTACTCGAACGGCCAGCGCCTCGCCGCGATCTATCGCGTCACCGCCGAAGGCAACCCGCAGATCATCCTGAATGGCAAGCTGGTCACCATCCAGGCTTCGACTCTGTCGGACGTGAACGGCAAGATCACCACCTCGGTGACCAAGCAGGAAGCCGGCCGCCAGTAATCGGCTCCAAAATCTCTCAAGACGGAAAAGGCGGCGCATCGCGCCGCCTTTTTTGTTTGCACAGCGCCGGGGCGTTGTCTTTCCCGGCACAGCCAAAATTCTCCGCTCGTATCGCGGCCTGTGCCATTCCTGCGGCAACGCGCCGCAGAAAAGGATTCGGGAGATGGTCGCCATTCCGCTTGCCCACATCAGTTGGGCCATCGCCGACAACGCGGACCGCAAGGCTTGCGACCAGTTCTTCATCGACGTTTTCGGGGCCGAGATCGCCTACGAGATGCTGGTTACACCCGAGGCCGAGGCGATGGGGCTCGACCGCGAAGAGAGCCTGATGATGATCGGCGACACGATGGTGATCCCGATCGCGCCGGCGGGCGCTGGCGCAAAGGCAGGCGCGCCGATCGGCGACATGCTCCGCCGCAGCGCGGCGCCCGGCCGCTGGCTGGGCCTCGCGCTGAAGACCGCCGATCTTGCCGCGGCCGATGCCTGGCTCAGCGCCAAGGGTTTCAAGCTGCACTACGATCCCGGCATGGAAGCGCACTACTTCCTGATCGCACGCTGGCAGGTGCTCGGTGTGCGCATCGAGATCATCAAACAGGACCTGCCGAACGACCCGCGCCGCGATTCCGCCTGGACGCCGGCGAAATGGCGCGACCACCACCCGCTCGGCATCGAAGGGCTGCAAAGCATCGGCGTCTCGGCACCGTCGCTGGAGGCAGCGCGCGAGGTCTGCGCAGGCAAGTTCGAATGGCCCGAACTCGGCACCCGTGATCGGCCCGGCGACCAGGCGATCTGCGCTGCGTTCCACATGGGCGACACGGTCATCGAGGCGCTGGTCGGCGCGAGCGAGGATTCCCCTGTCGCGCGCCACTGCCGTGACATCCAGGGCATCTACTGCATGACCTTCAAGGTGAAGTCGGCAGAGGCGGCGGCGGACTATCTGCGCGGCAAGGGGCTGACATTGATCGGCGACACGGCGGACCGCTTCGCCATCGTGCCGGAGCAAGCGCAGGGCCGGCTGATCTACTTCACCGAGCAGGTGCCGGAGGGCTATCCGCCCTTGGGCTCGCGGATGGGCGAGCCGGCGGTCTTTCCGGTGCCCGAACTTCACTAACCTCTCGCCAATGGCGCATGGAATGTTGCCGCGCGTTTCTGGTGAAACTGTGTTATTTCAGTTGGTTATGGCGATCGGAAAGAGCGCCCGATCCTGCGGAATTTCGGCTATGTAGGAAAGCGGTTTCGCCGACCGCTCGCGCAACTCCCGCACAGGGCCAATCGCAATGTAGGGCTTGTCCGGATGGATAGTTGCCATATGGATTTATGGTTACCTGTACTTTAGTATTTCGATCTACCGGCATAATAGTCGGGCTGCCGGCACTGCGCGAATATTACAATTTGGACATGAAGGCCCGGCTTGGCCGAAAGTTAAGAATAAATTATCCCTGATGCCGGACTTTTACCGCCCAGCCATCGCGCGGAGCGAGTCCATTTCATGCCGATCACGCAATTGTTGAGGCGGTTGTCAGGCGATCAACGCGGCGTTTCCGTGCTGCAGTTCGCCATAATCGCGCCGGCGTTCATCGCGGTCATGATCGCGGTCATCGAAATCGCTTTCGTCTACCTGGCGCAGGGAGGCCTGGAAACCGCGGCGGACGCGGCAAGCCGGGAACTGATGACCGGCCAGGCCCAGCAGGGCGGAATGACCTCTGCGCAATTCAAGACGGCGGTCTGCGCGAGCTTGCCGCCCTATCTGAAGTGCAGCAGCCTGATGATCGACGTGAGCACGGCCAGCAGCTATTCCGGGGCCAATCTCGGCACGCCGACGCTGACTTACGACAGCAGCGGCAACGTCAACAACAGCTTCTCCTACAATCCCGGCACGCAGGGCGCGATCGTCGTCGTCAGGCTGATGTACCTCTGGCCGACCATCACGGGCCCGCTTGGCTTCAACATCAGCAATCAGACGGGCAACAACCGCCTGCTGATCGCGACCTCCGTACTCAAGTCGGAGTATTACTGATGGCGCCTCGCATCGCTCCCTTCCTCAGGCGCCCGTTCTTCAGGCGCCCGTTCCTCAAGCGACTGCGCGAAAGCGCCGACGGCGCCGCTCTGGTCGAATTCGCCGTCGCCTTCCCGGTCCTGCTGCTGCTCTATGTCGGGTCCTACACCCTTTCGGATGCCATCGCCTGCAACCGCAAGGTCACCGTGACCGCGCGTACCCTGACCGACCTCACGACGCGCTATCCCCTTCTGACCCAGGCGGATGCGACCAACATCCTCAATGCCAGTGCCCAGGTCCTGTCGCCCTATTCGGTCAATAATGCGATCATCGGCGTGAGCGAGGTCCAGGTCATCGATGCCACGCATGCGACGGTGATCTGGAGCAAGGCCCTGAATGCCCCGGGACTCACTGCGGGAACCTCGGTGATCATTCCGAACAACATGTCCCCGACGGGGACCTATCTGATCCTCGGCCAGGTCCAGTACGCCTACACGCCCAGCGTTCGCTATTTCAACACCGGCTCGATCAATCTGGCCGATTCCATCCTGATGCTTCCCCGCGTCTCCGATCAGGTGCCACTGACATGAGGAACCCGTTGCTTGCCCGGCTTGCGGCCGGATGCCGTGCGAAGCTTCGCCATCTCAAGGCGGACCGCCGCGGCAACGTCATGATGATCCTGGGTTTCGCCCTGCTCCCCATGGTTTTCGCGACCGGCTTCGGCATCGACTACAATCGGGCGATGAAGCTGAAGACGCGGATGAACGCAGCCGCCGACGCGGCGGCGCTCGCGGCGGTGAACGTCAAGATGATGCAGCAGCCCGACAGCGCGGCAGTGGCAGCGGCGCGCGCCATGTTCAATGCTCAGGTCACCGGCCTGCAGGGCATGGTCTACGACCCGACCAATCCGAACAATCCCACGGTCCAGATCGTCTCGACGGGGGGGTCAACACCGGGCGGACCGTGACCGTGACCTACACGGCGGCCTCGTCTAACGTGTTCAGCGGCGTCCTCGGCGTCCCGACGCTTCCGGTCAACGGCTCGTCGACGGCAAACGCCACGCGCGCGCCGAACATCAATTTCTTCCTGACCATGGATACCTCGCCGTCGATGCTGCTGCCTTCGACCAGCGCTGGCCTCACCGCGATCAGCAACGCCACGTCGACGTCGCATCTGTCGAACGGCTGCGCCTTCGCCTGCCACACCCAGAACCCGCACAACGACAACATCTATATCCAGAACAGCGCGGGCAAGGACATCTGGCTCGACAATTCCAGCGGCAACTGGTGTCCGCTGTCGTCGGTTGGCAGCACCAAGGTGACCTGCACCAATTCCACCCAGTACACGATCGCGAATGGCCAATATGCGGACAGCTATTGGCTCACGCGCCACTACTCGTTGCTCTACAGCGGCAGCAACATCCCGCTGCGCATCGATGAGGAACAGTCGGCGGCGCAGAACCTGATTCCGTTCGCGGTGACCACGGCCACCAACAACCAGGTCACCTACAAGATGCAGCTGTTCACCTATGACTGGACGCATCCGACCAAGTCCAGCCCCGTCACGGCCGTCACCAGTTCGATGAACGACGTGAACAACATGACCAGTTACACGGTGCCCAATTTCTACAACAACCAGGACAACTGGTATAACAACAACTGTCCGACCTCGAGCCTGTGCAACAGTGACCAGGGCACCGAAGTCCACAACATGCTGACCACGATGAACGGGGCGATGCCCGATCCCGGCGACGGCACCACCAGCGCGCAAGCGCAAGAAGTCCTGTTTATCATCACCGACGGTGTCACCGACGAACTGACCGGCGGCAGCCGCCGGAATCGCGAATGGAGCTCCACCAATCTGAGCGACTGCACGACGATCAAGAACCGCGGCATCCGAATCGCGATTCTCTACACCGAGTACCTGCCGGAATCGCTTGCCGGTGACTCGTGGTCGCAGTCCAACGTTGCACCTTACCTGCCCAACGTGGAGGGCGCGCTGAAAAGCTGCGCTTCGGCGCGGCCCGACGGTACGCCGCTCTATTACAAGGTGACCACCGATCAGAGCATTTCGGACGCGCTGACCGCCCTGTTTGCGCTGACCGTGCAATCGGCTCACCTCACGCGGTGAGTTTCGCCCGGTCCGGATGCCGGCCGCCTGTCAGCCCGGCCCCGTAATCGGCCGTTATAGCGGACAAGTCCGGGCGCAGGGTCAACCATCTGGTTGCACCGCTTGCTTCCCGTCAATGCGTGGTTTGCCGTATTCCCTCATCGGGGTCCCAGGCGCTGGATCAGGCCACTTTCCGGCCGGATTCGGAGTGCCCCATGGAACAACCCATACCCTCGCGTCGTCAATTCCTCGCGGCTGTCGGCAACCTCGCCAGCGCGGGCTGGATCGCGATGAACTGGCCGCAGATCGCCATCGCCGCCGAGCATGCCGGCCATAAGATGAACATGGCGGGCATGGACGACGCGCCGCCGACCACGCTCACCACGTTGAGCGCCGCCGAAGCGGCCGAGGTGGACGCGGTCGCGAACCAGATCGTACCCGGCGGCGCCACGCCGGGTGCGCGCGACGCCCGTGTGATCTATTTCATCGACAACGCGCTCGGCAGCTTCTTCGCCGCGCAGCTGCCGGCCTTCCGCAAGGGGCTGACCGAGTTCCAGACCGGCTACGCGGCTAAGTTCGGCGCCGGCAAGTTCTCCGCTGCGCCCGACGCCCAGCAGATCGCCTGGCTCAAGGAGGTCGACAAGACGCCCTTCTTCAACGCGGTGCGGCGCCTGACGGTGCTGGGGCTGATCGCCCTGCCGAAGTACGGCGGCAATCACGACAACCTCGGGTGGAAGCTGCTCGGCGTGGAGGACCAGCACGCCTGGGAGCCGCCCTTCGGCTTCTACGACAAGGATTACGCGGGGTTCCAGCCCTATCCCGGCACCAAGCCCTACAGCGCCTGACGGAGCAGCCCCCATGCCCAGCAAGACATACAAGACCAGCGAGACAGTGGATTTCGTCGTCGTCGGCTCCGGCGCCGCGGGCGGCATCGTGGCGCGCGAGCTGTCGCGCGCCGGCAACAGCGTCGTCGTCATGGAGCAGGGGCCGCGCATGGCGCCCGAGGACTTCGAGCACGACGAGCTGAAGTACCGCAACCTCTCGGGCATCACCAACAACCCGGCGACCAATCCGCAGAGTTTCCGCAGCAGCCCGGACGAGAAGGCCGAGCGCGCGGCCGGCCGTAATCCGCTGACCTATGCACGCATCGTCGGCGGCAGCAGCGCGCACTTCAACGCCAATTTCTGGAGGCTGCACGAGATCGACTTCATCGAGGGCAGCCGGCTGGGCCCGATCGAAGGCGCGAGCCTGGTCGACTGGCCGATCACCTATGCCGAGCTCGAGCCGTACTACACCAAGGTCGAATGGGAGGTCGGGGTCTCGGGGCTAGCCGGTTCGAGCCCCTTCGATTCCTGGCGCAGCAAGCCCTATCCGATGCCGCCGCTGCCGGTGAAGTCGTCGGGCGTTCTGTTCGAGCGCGGCGGGCGCAAGCTGGGCCTGCACCCGTACCCGGCGCCGATGGCGATCAATTCGGTGACCTACAAGGACCGCCCGCCCTGCGCGCAGTGCGGCCTCTGCGGCGGTTTCGGCTGCGAGGTGACGGCCAAGTCGTCGTCTGTATGGACCGTCATCCCAGAGGCCGAGGCGACTGGCCGCTGCGAGGTGCGTTCGGAAAGCTACGTTTTCCGCATCGGCATGAACAAGGCCGGCCGCGCTACGGGCGTCCACTATTTCGACAGCAACAAGGTCGAGCACTTCCAGAACGCGCGCGCCGTGGTGGTCTGCGGCAATGGTTCGGAGACCCCGAAGCTGCTGCTCAACTCGGCCGCCCCCGGCTTCGAGCACGGCCTGGCCAATTCCAGCGGGGCGGTGGGCAAGTACCTGATGTTCAACAAGGGCGGCGGCGCGATGGCGCGGTTCGAGCAGCCGCTCAACGAGTACAAGGGCGCCAACGTCACGCGCGTGATCCACGATTTCTACGATTCCGATCCGAAGCGCGGCTTCTACGGCGGCGGCGGCTTCGATGCGCGCTCGGGCGGCCCGCTGACCTGGGGGCAGAGCGTGCCCAAGGACACGCCCACCTGGGGGCAGGGGTTCAAGGAATACCTCGAATCCTACACCTACTGGATGAACTGCGCGGGCCACGGCACCTCGCTGGCGCAGGAGACCAACCGCATCGACATCGATCCCGAGCTCAAGGACGCCTGGGGCATTCCGTCGATGCGCGTCACCTACAAGGATCACCCCGACGACGTGAAGCATGCCAAGTGGCAGGTCGAGCGCGCCGTCGAGATCATGGACGCTGCCGGCGCCGCGCAGATCGTCCCGGGCGAAGTCGGCGAGGCCAACGGCGGCGTCCACCTGCTCGGCACCTGCCGCATGGGCAACAACCCGGCGACTTCGGTGGTCGACAAGTACAACCGCACGCACGACGTGAAGAACCTGTTCCTCTGCGACGGGTCGAGCATGGTGACCTCGGGCCGCGGCCAACCGACGCAGACGATCGAGGCTCTGGCCTTCCGCACCGGCGACTACATCTCCCGGTTCGCCAAGGCCGGCGAGATCTGAGGCGGCCTGAAGGGAGCGCTTTGGCGGAAGAGAGCTGGGTCGGGTCCGCTGTCCCGACCTAGCTCACTTCTTGCCGAGCCCCTCGGCCAGCATCTTCGCCGTGTCGGCGCTGGTCCAGTCGTGGCCGCCGACGTAGCGCCAGACTTCCTTGCCCGAAGCGTCGTAATAGACCGTCGTCGGCAGCGTGCTCGCGCCGTATTGGAAGGCGAGGTCGTTGCGCTGGTCGAGCCAGGGCTCGAGGTGCTTGAGGCCCTTGCCCTCGAGGAACGGCGCGACCTTCTCGGTGCCGGTCATGTCCTGCGACACGGTGAGCACCTTGATCTCGCCGCCGCGGGTCTCGGCCAGCTTGTCGAGCATCGGCAGTTCGAGCACGCAGGGCGCACACCAGGTCGCCCAAAGATTGACCAGCAGCGGCTTGCCCTTGAACGCGGCCAGCTTGGTCGTCTTGCCCGCGGCGTCGGTCAGCGAGAAGGCGGGCAGCGGACTGCCCTTGTGCGTGTAGTCGATCGCGCCGTTGAGACCTTTGGGCTCAACCGTGTCGGTCGGGATCGCGGCCGTCGAAGCCTGCGGTTGCGCCTTTTCGCCGCTCTCCCTATTGCAGCCCGCGACGGCAACGGCGAGCCCAAGGACGGCGAGATTGAGCGAACGGAACGATAGCAAGGCAGGCTCCAATACCATGTGGGGCGGACGGTTCGCGGAAGGGCCGTCTGCGATCATGCGCGAGATAAATGCCTCGATCCCCTTCGACAAGGCACTCTGGCGGCAGGACATAGCGGCATCGAAGGCCCATGTCGCGATGCTTGGTGCGCAAGGCATCGTCACGGCCGAGGATGCCAAGACGATCGCTGGCGGCCTCGACCAGGTCGCGGCCGAATACGAGGCTTCGGGCGTTCCCGAGAACTGGGACCTCGAAGACATCCACATGACCACCGAGAGCCGGCTCGCCGAGCTGATCGGGCCCGCCGCCGGGCGCCTGCACACGGCGCGCAGCCGCAACGACCAGGTCGCGACCGACTTCCGCCTCTGGGTGCGCGATGCGATGGACCAGGCCGAAGCGGGGCTGGTCGAACTGCAGAAGGCACTCGTCACGCGCGCCGGCGAGCATGCGGACAGCATCATGCCCGGTTTCACCCACCTGCAGACCGCGCAGCCGGTGACGCTGGGCCATCACCTCATGGCCTATTACGAGATGGCCGGGCGCGATCGCTCGCGTTTCGCCGATGCGCGCGCGCGGATGAACCGCTGCCCGCTGGGCGCCGCGGCGCTGGCGGGGACGGGCTTCCCGATCGACCGGGGTATGACCGCGGCGAGCCTCGGCTTCGACGGGCCGACGAACAACAGCCTCGATTCGGTGTCGGACCGCGACTTCGCGCTCGATTACCTGATGGCTGCCGCGCAATGCTCGCTGCACCTCTCGCGGCTGGCTGAGGAATTCATCATATGGGCGAGCCAGCCCTTCGGTTTCGCCGCGCTGCCCGACAGCCTGTCGACCGGCAGTTCGATCATGCCGCAGAAGAAGAACCCCGACGCGGCCGAACTGGTGCGCGGCCATTCGGGGCGGATCGTCGGCTGCCTGACCGCGCTGATGATCACGATGAAGGGCCTGCCGCTGGCCTATTCGAAGGACATGCAGGACGACAAGCCGCCCGTGTTCGAAGCGGCGAGCCTGCTCGCCCTGTCGATCGCGGCGATGACCGGCATGGTGGCCGAGACCAATTTCCGCACGACACGCATGCGCGCCGCCGCCGAGCTCGGCTATGCCACGGCGACCGACCTTGCCGACTGGCTGGTGCGCCAGGCGAACATCCCGTTCCGCGAGGCGCATCACATCACCGGCGCCGCGGTGAAGCTGGCCGAAAGCCGCGGCGTGGCGCTCGATCAATTGCCGCTCGCCGACTTGCAAGCGATCGACGCGCGGATCACCGATGCGGTTTATGCCGCGCTCTCGGTCGAGGCTTCGGTTGCGGCGCGCGCCAGCCATGGCGGAACCGCGCCGGACGAGGTAAGGAAGCGCGTGGCCGAAGCGCGCGTGGCGCTAGGGCTGGAGTAATTCGATGCGCGTTGTAGCAGCCTTGGCGATCGTTCTGGCCCTGTCGGCCTGCGGCGTGCGCCGGGATCTCAAACCCCAGGCGGGCAAGTCGCTGCCGCCCGCACCCTATGGCCGCGAGGAACCGCGCGGGGCGAGCGCCCTGTTGGAGCCTTTGCCGCAGGCCGCGCCCGAACGCACCGTCGAGCTGCGACAGCGCTCCGAAGAACGCGCCGACGATCCCTTCGACCTTCCGCCCTCGGACTGACCTGTTCGTCTTCGGGGCAAACCGAGAAAATCCATGGACCATTTCGACCTGAACAATGGCGTGCTTCACGCCGAGGACGTGCCTTTGACCGCGATCGCCGACGCGGTGGGCACGCCCGTCTATGTCTATTCGCGCGCCACCTTGACGCGCCACGCCCGCGTCTTCCGCGATGCCCTGGGCATCCTTCCCAGCAAGCACATCGCCTTCGCGGTGAAGTCCAATCCCAACCTTGCCGTGCTCAAGCTGCTGGCCAAGGAAGGCTACGGGGCCGATGTCGTCTCGGGCGGCGAGATGGAGCGCGCGCTGGCCGCCGGCATGGCGCCCGATGGCATCGTCTTCTCGGGCGTCGGCAAGACCGCGGCCGAGCTGGTCCGCGGGCTCGAAGCCGGCATCGGCCAGTTCAACCTCGAATCCGAAGAGGAAGGCATCGAACTCGCGGCCCTGGCCGCGGAGCGCGGGCTGGCCGCACCCGCGGTGCTGCGGGTCAATCCCGATGTCGATGCCCAGACGCACGGCAAGATCTCCACCGGCAAGGCCGAGAACAAGTTCGGGGTGCCTTACGATAAGGCTGCGGGGATCTATGCACGCCTGGCCGCCTTGCCGGGGCTGACCATGCGCGGCCTCGCGGTTCACATCGGCAGCCAGCTTGCCAATCTCGACCCGATGGAAGCCGCTTTCGCGCGGCTGGGCGACCTGATGCACGCGATCCGCGGCGCCGGGCACACGATCACCCACATGGACCTCGGCGGTGGCGTCGGCGTCCCCTACAAGGCTGGCGACGTCTATCCGAGCCCGGCGGACTACGCGGCGATGGTCGCGCGCGTCACGGGCAATTGGGGCGTCACGCTGATGTTCGAGCCGGGCCGGATCATCACCGGCAATTCGGGCGTGCTGATCACCCGCGTGATCCGTGTGAAGCCGGGCGTGACCTCGCCCTTCGTCATCGTCGACGCTGCGATGAACGACCTCGCGCGGCCGGCGCTCTACGACGCCTGGCACGACATCGTCGCGGTCCAGCCCAGCGGCGAGCGCTTCACCGCGCATGTCGTCGGCCCAATCTGCGAAAGCTCGGACACGTTCGCCATGGGCCGCGAAATGGACCTGGTGAAGCCCGGCGACCTCGCCGTGTTCCGCACGGCCGGGGCCTATGGCGCGACGATGGCCAACACCTACAACAGCCGCGCGCTGGTGCCCGAGGTCATGGTCGACGGCGATCGCTGGGCCGTGGTTGCCGAGCGCATCGACCCCGCCGCGATCCTCGCCGCCGAGCGTGTGCCGGACTGGCTGGAATGATCCAGGCACTACCTCTCTTCCACCGCATCGCCGGCCAGCCGGTGATCGTGCTGGGCGAGGGGGAGGCGGCCGAGGCCAAGCGGCGGCTGGTCGAGCGGGCCGGCGGGGTGGTCGTCAGTGAGGAGAACCAGGCGGCGCGGCTGGCCTTCGTCGCGCTCGATGCGCCCGAGGAAGCCGCCGCGCGGCTGCGCGCGCGGGGCCTGCTGGTCAACGTCGTCGACCGTCCCGAGCTTTGCGATTTCACCGCCCCGTCGATCCTCGATCGCTCGCCCGTGCTGATCGCGATCGGCACCGGCGGGGCCTCGGCAGGCTTGGCCAAGGCATTGCGACTGCGGCTCGAAGCCCTGCTGCCGCAGGCGCTCGGCCGGCTAGCCGAGGGGCTGGGCGCGGCGCGGACAAAGCTCGGCCAGCGCTGGCCCGACGCCGGCGATCGCCGCCGCGCGCTCGACGCGGCCCTGGGCGAGGGCGGCGCGCTTGACCCGCTGCGGGCTGACAGTGCCGATCGGATCGATGCCTGGCTGGGCGAAGCGAGCGGGGTTGAGCCCAGCGGCGTAGTCGAGATCCGCCTACGCAGCGGTGATCCCGAAGACCTCACCTTACGCGAAGCGCGGTTGCTCGGTTCGGCCGACCTATTGGCGCACGAGGCGGGCGTGCCCGAGGCGGTGCTGGAGCGCGCGCGGGCCGATGCTGCGAGAGTGGTCGTGGTTGCTGGAGAGGCACCACCCGAACGGCAGGGCTTGGTCATCGTCATTCGCATATAACCATTTGAAAAATATGCGATTACAATCTTTTAATTCGGGTTGAGGCACCCGCTTCGACACACTCCCCCAGGCGGGGCGATCGGGCTCCGCATGCCAGGGAGCTCTGCCATGAACCTGCCCAAGATCGACCTTTCGACTCTGCCCGACCTGCACCACCTGACTGGCCTGTTCGGCAGCCTCGTCGACGCCGCCCGCGTCCAGTCGTCGGACGACACGATCGTCATTCTGATGACGTTTCTCTACGAACTGAACCCGACCCGCGGCCTGTTCTGAGGACACCGGGGTGATCGTTCATCCCGCACTGCGCGCGCTGCGGAGCGATTCCGCTCCGCAGCGCGACGCGCAGGAGCGGCTCTACGCCGCGGTAGGCGCCTGGCGCCGCGAACCGCAGGCGGCGGCCATGCTCGCCGAGCTTGCTAATTATGCCGAGGGCCGCGCACTAGCCGACTGCACGGCGTTGGCTGCGCTGTTCGACGAAGGCGATGCGACGGCCCTGCCGCTGATGCAGGGCTTCGCCGCCGCCGCCGCACACGGCCTGACCGAAGCACCGCTCGGCTACCTGCCGCTACGCCATTTCAGCGACGGGGTGATCTCCACCCTGCTGCTCGGCAACGCCGGCGCGGTGACGCTGTCGCTGGTCGCGGTCGACGGCGCCGGCCTTGCCGCGCGGCCGACACCGACCGCGGTCGATTTTCGCCCGAGTGAGGTCGCCGAACACGTGCTGGCGGGTTCGGCCAGCGCGGAATTGATAGGTTGCCGGCCGGTCAGCGACAGCGCAGCGCAACTCGACCGCCGCCCGATCGCACTGGCGCCGGGCCGCGCGATCCATCGCGACGGCGCGAACACGGCGCTGCTGCTCGGCGACGTCTCCTCCTGCCTCGTCACCCTGCGGCTGCAGCGTCGGCGTGCCGAGGACGGGCCGACGCGCGAGTATGCACTGGGCGATGGCCGCCTGCTGCATCTTGCCGCAAGCAATCCGCGCGACAGCCGGCTCGAGCTGATGATGGCGCTCGCTGGCCGCATGGGTCGTAGCGATGCCGCGCCGCCGATCGCCGCGCTCGCGCTTGGCGAAGGCAGCACCGCGCTGCGTTGGCAGGCGCTGCGCGAGTGTCTGGCGCTCGATACGCTGACCGGCTTCCAGGCGCTCTGCGCTGTCGCCGCGTCTCCCGGCGATCCGCTCGCGGCCACGGCCGGCGCCTTGCGGGCGCAGCTCATCGAAACCTATCCGCAACTCAAGCAGGTCGACCTATGCCCCGCGTAATAGACTATGCCAACGACACCACCGCGAGCGTCGCCGAATGCGTCGACGAACTGCGCGCCAGGGGCTTCGAGCCGACCGACGAGGAGAGCTTGCAGCACGCCGCCGGCTTGCTGCGGCGGCTCGGCAACGACCGTACCTTCCTCGGCGATCTGCTGGTCGAGGAACTGAGCAAAGGCACGCGCGACGACGAGGGCATGGCTTCCTACGGCCCGCAGGTCATCATGCTCTCGCCCGCCGGCGCGGCGCCGGACTTCTTCCTGCGCGCCAACATCTGGCCTTCGCCCGACGAGCACGCGATGCGCGCCAGCGGCGCCTCGACTTTCGTCTATGGCGTGCCGCACGATCACAATTTCGACTTCCTGACGCTCGGCTACTTCGGCCCCGGCTACTGGAGCGACTACTACGAATACGATTACGCGAGCGTGGAGGGCTGGCGCGGCGAGCCGGCGGACTTGCGCTTCGCCGAGCGGACGCGGCTCGAAGAAGGCAAGATCATGCACTACCGTGCGCACCGCGACATCCACGCGCAGCACGCGGCCGACGCGCTGTCGGTCTCGATCAACGTGGTGCACGCGGGCTCGGCGCAAGGCTGGCTCGACCAGTACCGCTTCGATCTGGGCGCCGGGCGCGTCACCGGCATCCTCAACAACGGCGCGAGCGAAGCTTTCGTACGGATCGCGGTCGGGCTGGGCAGCGAGGAGGCGAAGGACCTGGCCTGGCGCTTCGGCAAGGCCCATCCCAGCGACCGTATGCGCCTCGCCGCCTGGTCTGCGCTGGCTTCGATCTCGATCGATCCCGATACAGTCTGGAAAGAGGCTGAGCGGGCGGGCAGCCGGTTAGTGGCAGCTGAGGCGAGGGCGTGCCGGCGTGAGTTGGAGGCCATTCCCGTCGGCTGACGATCTGCTACCATCGCCCAATGCTCGATCGCCGCACCGCCGTCCTAGGCCTTGGAATTCTGCCGTTTGCGGCTGGTTCCGCGCTTTCCGCTCCGCCTCCGCCGCTGCGCAAACCACCGCGCCTCAAGGCTGGCGACACGGTTGCGCTGATCGAGCCCGCGGGCTTCACCGAGGACAAGTTCGACCTCGAACAGGTGCTCGCCACGATTCGCGCGATGGGGCTGGTGCCCAAGCCCGCGCCGCACGTGATGAAGCGCTACGGCTACCTCGCCGGCACCGACAAGGACCGCGCGGCGGACATCGACGCGGTCTATGCCGACAAGGACGTCCGCGCGGTCTTCGCGGTGCGCGGTGGCTGGGGCTCGGCGCGGGTGCTGCCCTATCTCGACTGGGACGTAATCCGCGCCAATCCCAAACTGCTGGTCGGCTTTAGCGACGTAACCGCGTTGCACCTCGCTTTCGCAGCGAAGACCGGCTGTCCGACGATCCACGGCCCCGGCGCGGCGAGCTCCTGGGGAGCGCTGTCATGGGACTCGTTCCGCCGGCTGGCTTTTCTCGGCGAGACCCCGACCTGGCGCAGCCCCGCACCCAGCGAAGACCGCCTCGCGCCGCGCAGCGGCATCCGCACCTTCCGCGGCGGCAAGGCGAGCGGGCGCCTGCTCGGCGGCAACCTTGCGGTGCTTTCGGCCATGGTCGGCACGCCCTACATGCCCGACTTCACCGGCGCGATCCTGTTCCTCGAAGAGACGGGCGAGGCCGAATACCGCCTCGACCGCATGCTGACCCAGCTCGGCCTTGCGGGCATCCTCGGAAAGGTCGCCGGCGTGGTCTTCGGCCAGTGCACGCGCTGCACGGGCGAGGAGGCCAACTACAGCGGCTTCACCGTGTCCGAAGTGCTCGACCAGCACTTCGCCCCGCTAGCTGTGCCCGCCTTCCAGGGCGCGCTGATCGGCCACATCGCCAACCAGTTCTCGATGCCAGTGGGGATCGAGGCGGAGATCGATGCCGATGCGGGGACGATCCGGATATTGGAGCCGGTGGTTACCTAAAGCATACCCCCTGCCAACGCATCAATCGCGCCCTGCAAAATCACCGCCGCCGCGGCCGAATCGATCCGCTCGGCCCGCTTGGCCCGGCTCATGTCCTGCTCGATCAGCCCGCGTTCGGCGCCGACGGTCGACCAGCGCTCGTCCCACAGCAGGATCGGCAGGCCGAGCACGGCCAGGTTCCTCGCATAGGCCCGGCTCGACTGGGAGCGGGGGCCTTCGCTGGCGTCCATGTTGAGCGGCAGGCCGATGACGAAGCCCTTGACCGAGCGTTCCTTCGCCAGCGCGCTCAGCAGTTCCTTGTCGGCGCCGAACTTGCCGCGCTTCAGCGTCTTGCCCGGCGAGGCGAAGCGCCAGCCGGCGTCGCAGAAGGCCGTGCCGATCGTCTGGGTACCGAGGTCGAGCCCGATCAGCGCGCCGCCCGCGGGCAGCGCATCGCGGAACTCCAGTGCGGAGGTCGTGATCAGTGCTGCTGGTTGGCTTGCCATGCCGCTACCCGTTTCGCGACGTCGGCGCGCAGATTGGCCCAGAACAGCGGGATGTCA
Source organism: Novosphingobium sp. G106 (assembly GCF_019075875.1). NCBI lineage: Bacteria > Pseudomonadati > Pseudomonadota > Alphaproteobacteria > Sphingomonadales > Sphingomonadaceae > Novosphingobium > Novosphingobium sp. G106. The sequence goes on from NZ_JAHOOZ010000001.1 coordinate 5,455,768, forward strand.
TAGACGTGATAGTTGTTCCCCGGGCCGACATAGGGCCCCATCTTGGGCGGATCGCCGATATAGAGGAAGCCGTCTGGCCCGCAGCGCGCCGGGACCATCGCCGGGATCAGCGCGCCGGTCTTCTTCTCCAGATCGGGTACCAGCGTGCCGAGGTTGGCTTTCGCCTCCGCCTGGCCGCCTGCGGCGCCGGTCAGCGGGTTGGTGCAGAGGAAGGCACTGCCGCCCACCGGCTTGCCGTCGAGGCCAGGGCGCGCGGCGTAGCTCTCGAGCAGCATGTGGTTGTCGGCCGGCTCGGCGAAGGACAGCCAGCTGACCACGCAGCCCGGCTGGTCGTCGCGCGCGCAGGCGGGCAGGCCCATCATCTGCAGGTCGTGCCCGAGCGAGATCGGCCAGCCGATCGCGTAGACCGCGGCGATTCGCTTGGCGAGCGGGGTGCCGGCGACGCGGTCGCGCAGCAGGCGCTTGAGGTGCAGCGCGCCCTGGCTGTGGCCGGCGAGGACGATCGGCTGGTCCTTGGCCGTTCCCGCGACGAAGGCGTCGAAGGCCAGGAGGACGTCGGCATAGGCGGCGTCGATCGCCTCGTTCGCCTGGGGTTCGTCGGTCAGGAAGGCGCCGAAGGCGGCCTGGCGATAGCGCGGCGCCCAGAGGTCTGGGCTGGCGTTGAAGGCGCTTGCCATGCCGCGGACGAAAGTCTCGGCCAGATCGCGCGACTTGGCGTCGTCCAGCGGCGCGTTCCACTGCGCCTTTTCCAGATAGGAGGTCGGGTGGATGAAGAACACGGCCGCAGGCAGCGTGGTGGCCTCGGGCTTGAAACCGGGCGGCAGCCAGTGCGACGGGTCTTTCGCGCCGAGCCCGGGGCGGGCGATCCACATCGCCGGATCGTCATAGACATTGGCGGCCAGCGCGCGCTGCGGCGTGAACTTGGCGGTCGGGACGAAGGCGATCTTGGTCAGGCTGTCGGACCACAGCACCAGCGCCACGGCGCCGGCGAGCAGCAGCACGACGAGCACCGCCATGATGTAGAGGAATTTCCGTACCAAGCTGTCAGCCCACCCGTTCCGCTTCGTGGCGGGCGGCTTCGCGCTCCAGCCAGATCTTGATCATCGCGACCATCGGATCGGCGAGGATCAGACCGATGATGCCGAACAATACGCCCATGATCAGCTGCATGCCCAGCACCAGCGCCGGCGCCAGGTCGACCGTGCGCCGCGCCACCATCGGCACGATGATGTTGCCGTCGACCGTCTGCACGACGACGTAGACGATGATGCAGTAGATGCCCATGTCGAACCCGCCCGAGAAGCCGACGAGGATCATCAGGAGGCCCGAAAGCGGCGCGCCGATGTTGGGCAGGAAGGCGAGCAGGCCGGTGAGCAGCCCGAGCAGCGCCGCCATCGGCACGCCGTAGGCCATCAGCAGCAGCCAGGTGCAGATGCCTTCCAGCGTCATGCCGAGCAGCCGTCCGGCCATCAGTCGGCGCAGCGACGAGCCCATGAGCTGGGCGGTACCTTCGAAATAGTCTCGGCGATCGCTGGGGAACAGCCAGGCGACGCCGCGCCGGTAGAGCCGCGGTTCGACGGCGAAATAGATGCCGAGCACGATGACCATGACCACTGTGCCGACCGTCCCGATCACGCCGCCGACCACGCGGGTGAGTTGGCCGACACCGCCGAGCCCCTCGCGAATCAGATCCTTGAAATCGGTCGCCTGGATGGCGAAGCCGTGCGCGCGCAGCCAGTCGATCACCTTGAGCCCCTGGGCTTCGACCGTCGCGGGCAGGGCGGCCGCCTGGGCGGCGATCTGGCTGCCGGCGAAATAGGCGGTCCAGATTAGGAAGGCCGCGACCAGGATCAGGACGATGGCGACTCGCCAGCCGCGTGCGATCGGCAGGACCCGGTCGAGCAGCCGGGCGCCGCCGTCGACCATCGCGGCGAAGACCATTGCGGCGAAGACCACCAGCAGCGGCTGCGCCAGAAGCACCACTAGCGCGAATGCCGAGGCGATGCCGATCCAGACGAAGGCGCGCTTCGCTTCCTCGCGCAGCAGCGGATCGGAGATATCGGTTGGGCCGGCTCGCTCGCGCGCGCGTTTGCGCTTGGGTGCGGCGGCCTTGACCACGGTGCTGGTGACGACTTCGGGGGTTCCCGTGATGGCCTCTGCCCTGGGCAGCGCGCTCGCGGGATCGTCGGCCATCAGGGCTTGGCCTTGGGTGCTATCGCGGGGCGGAGCGTGTTCCACGAGCGGCCCTCACGCAGTGCGCTCCACCAGCTCAGCGGATTCCAGGTCTGGCTGCCGTCGAGCGAGAAGGTGACGAATTCGGCGCGGCCGCCGATGTTCGACAGCGGCACCGGTCCGCCGAGGCCGTTCTCCTCGGTCGGCGCGCGGCTGTCGGCCGAATGGTCGCGGTTGTCGCCCATCAGGAAGACATGGCCGGCGGGCACGGTGATTTCGGCGAAATGGTCAAGTTCCTGATCCCGGTGGTCGATGATCAGATAAGTCGCGCCGTTGGGCAAAGTTTCGCGGAAGGTCGGCAATTCGAACACTTCGCGGCCGCTGGGCAGGCGCGTGCGGTATTGCGCGAAGGCGTCGTAGCAGGGCCCGTCCTCGAACTGGCCGGTGCATTTCAGCTTCTCGTCGACCGGAATCTGGACCGCTGGCTCGATCGCCTGGGGCACGGGCTTGCCGTTGAGCACGATCTGGCCGTTGACCACGGCGATGCGATCGCCCGGCAGGCCGACGACGCGTTTGATCAGGTCCTCGTTGCGGTTCTTGGGCACGACGATGACGATGTCGCCGTATTCGGGCGTGCTCCCCCAGATGCGCCAGGTGCCGCGGGGCAGCAGGTGGAACGAGACCGAGGACCAGTTCCAGCCGAACGGATACTTGCTCACCACGAGCCGGTCGCCGACCAGCAGGTTGGGCATCATCGAGATCGACGGGATGTAGAACGGCTTGGCGATCAGACTGTGGAAGGCGAGCACCGCCAGCAGCATCAGCGCGAGCCCGCGCAGTTCGCCGAGCCAGTCAACCTTCTGGTGCGGCTTCGCCTCGGGCGCAGGGGGAGGTGTCGTTTCGGTCACGTCGCTGTTCGCGTCATTGTTCACAGGGCCAGGATTGGTCACAGGGCCAGGTCTTTCACAGGGGGAAGCGCCTCGATGATGACGAAGGCCTGGGCCCAGGGATGGTCGTCGGTGAGAGTCAGATGGACCACGGCCTTGTGCCCGGCCGGGGTCAGCTTTTCCAGCCGCGCCGCCGCGCCGCCGGTCAGCGAAAGCGTCGGCGCGCCGCTCGGCATGTTGACCACGCCGATGTCCTTGAACGCAACGCCCTCGCCGAAGCCGGTGCCGATCGCCTTGGAGAAGGCTTCCTTGGCAGCGAAGCGCTTGGCCAGCGTGCCGGCGCGGGTGAAGGGGCGCTTGGCTGCCTTGGCCCGCTCGGCTTCGGTGAAGACGCGGTTCTCGAAACGCTCGCCGAAACGGTCCAGCGAGGACTGGATCCGCTCGATATTGCAGAGGTCGGAGCCGATGGCGATGATCAACTGTGCCCCCTCATCTCGCATCGTCCATCAGCTGCCGCATCTGGCGGATACTGGCTTCTAGCCCGACGAAGATCGCCTCGCCGATCAGGAAATGCCCGATGTTGAGCTCGGCCAATTGCGGAATCGCGGCGACGGCGGCGACATTGTCGAAAGTCAGGCCGTGGCCGGCATGCGGCTCGATGCCGTTCTTGGCGGCGAGGGCGGCCATGTCGGCGATGCGGCGCAGTTCGGCGGCGCGGGCCTCGCCCTCGGCATGAGCATATTCGCCGGTGTGCAGTTCGACTACCGGCGCGCCGAGCATCATTGCCGCCTCGATCTGGCGCGGGTCGGGCGCGATGAACAGGCTGACGCGGATGCCGGCGTCGCTGAGCCGGCTGACGAAGGGCGCCAGGTGGTTATGCATGCCTGCGGCGTCGAGCCCGCCCTCGGTCGTGCGCTCCTCGCGCCGTTCGGGGACGATGCAGGCCGCGTGCGGTTTGTGGCGCAGTGCGATCTCGAGCATTTCCTCGGTCGCGGCCATTTCAAGGTTCAGCGGCAGGCCGGTGGCGGCCTGGATGCGCGCGAGGTCGTCGTCGCGGATGTGGCGGCGGTCTTCGCGCAGGTGCGCGGTGATGCCGTCGCCGCCCGCGCCGGCGACCATCTCGGCCGCGCGCACCGGATCGGGATGATCGCCGCCGCGTGCGTTGCGGATCGTCGCGACGTGATCGATGTTCACGCCCAATCTAAGCGCAGGGGGGCGAAGGAAAGAGGCGCGGAGCAACTCGCTCATCTCAGGCTGCCGCGCGGCTCCCGGGCTTGATCGCCTGGGTAGCGGCGAGTTCGGGCGGAAGCTCGTCCTCGGCATAGGTCGGGAAGTTGATCGCGGTCAGCGGATAGAACGGCACGCCGAGGTCGACCTGGCCGCCCGAGCGGTCGACCAGTGCCGCCGCGGCCACCACTTCGCCGCCGGCTTGCTCGATCGCCTTGATCGCTTCGCGCGAGGAAAGTCCGGTCGTTACAACGTCTTCCACCATCAGCACCTTGTCGCCCGGGTTCAGGGCAAAGCCGCGGCGCAGCTCGAAGGTTCCCGTCGGACGCTCGACGAACATCGCCTCGACGCCGAGCGCGCGGCCCGTTTCGTGGCCGATGATGACCCCGCCCATGGCCGGCGAGACGACCTTGCCGATCTCCTTGCGCAGCTCGCGCGGGAGCTTGCCGACGAGCGCGATGGCGAGCCGTGAGGCGCGGTCCGGGTCCATCAGAACGCGGGCGCATTGCAGGTAATAGGCGCTGTGCCGGCCCGACGAGAGCAGGAAATGTCCCTCCAAGAGCGCCTTGCTGGCGCGGAACTCGGCCAGAACCTCTTCGTCCTGCATGACGCGACATGTCCTTCTATAGATAATGCGCCGCGAAAGGCGGCTTTAGGGGGTTGGGTAAAAATTCCCCTAGAGGCGCTTGAGACTGCCCGCAAGCGCGCGTATAGGCCGCGCCCAATGGGGTTCTCTCCCCATGGCTCCACGACAGGCGAGAGGGGGCAATATCTCTCGCAGTTGATCGAAAGCGAAAGCAAGAACACGATGAAATTCGGCGAACATGCACGGGCCGCGAGCGACAAGATCCTGGCTCTCGGTATCTCCCTTGTCGCTCTGACGGTGCCGCAGCTGGCCTTCGCGGCCGCTCCCGCGGCAGCGGCTTCCGCAGCTCCCTCGGCCGCTGCGGCAGCTGGCTCCTATGTCCCGATGACGCCCACCGAGGGCAAGGGCATGCCGGTTCCCGATGCGATCCACCTGCAGGACCAGTACTCGCCGCTCGGCGAATATGCGCACTGGTTCCACAACGACGTGCTGATGCCGATGATCACGATCATCGTGATCTTCGTGCTCGCGCTGCTCGTCTGGGTGATGGTCCGCTACAACAGCAAGTCGAACCCCACGCCGTCGAAGACCAGCCACAACACGCTGATCGAAGTGGTCTGGACTTTGGTCCCCGTGCTCGTTCTGGTCGGCGTCGCGATTCCCTCGATCAGCCTGCTCGCCAAGCAGTACAAGCCGGCCCCGGCCAAGTCGCTGACGATCAAGGCGACCGGCAACCAGTGGTTCTGGTCCTATACCTACCCCGACAACGGCGGCTTCGAAGTCGTTTCTAACATGCTGAACATCCCGGGCCAGCCGGTGGTGAACAACGGCGTGCGCGAGGTCGGTTCCAAGCCTTACGACGGTCCTTCGCACCTTGAGGTCGACAACCGCATGGTCGTGCCGGCCGGTGAGCCGATCCGCCTGCAGGTGACCGGCGCCGACGTGATCCACTCGTTCGCCGTGCCTTCGCTGTGGTTCAAGCTCGACGGCGTGCCCGGCCGGATCAACGAGAAGATGATCTTCATCGAGAAGCCGGGCGTCTATTACGGCCAGTGCTCCGAGCTTTGCGGTGCCCGTCACGGCTACATGCCGATCGCAGTCGAAGCCCTGCCGCGCGCGCAGTTCAACGCCTGGGTGCTCCAGCAGTCGGGGGGCGTGATCGACCACCAGCCCAAGCCGGCCGCCGCCGCTGCTCCGGCGGCTGAGGCCGCTGCGCCTGCCGCTTCTGAAGCCGCTGCACCTGCTGCCGCCGCTTCTGCCGCTGCGGCCCCCGCCGCGACCGCCACCGCTTCTGCTTCGCCGGCCCCCAAGGCCTGAGCTTTCCGATAGGGTTATCCAATCATGGCAACCACCGCCCCCGATCCTTCCAGGCGCACGGCGATCATCATCACGCTGACCACGCGCACGACCATCCGGGCTTCTTCGCCCGCTGGTTCATGTCCACCAACCACAAGGACATCGGCACGCTCTACCTGATCTTCGCGATTTGCGCGGGGATCATCGGCGGCGCCGTTTCCGGCATGATGCGCGCCGAGCTCGCCGAGCCCGGCATCCAGTATCTCGGCACTTTCGCCTCGTGGTTGGGTGAAAAGAACCCGACCTTCGACCAGCAGCTCCACCTGTGGAACGTGCTGATCACCGCGCACGGTCTGATCATGGTGTTCTTCATGGTCATGCCGGCGATGATCGGCGGCTTCGGCAACTGGTTCGTGCCGCTGATGATCGGCGCGCCGGACATGGCCTTCCCGCGGATGAACAACATCTCGTTCTGGCTGACCGTCGCGGGCTTCTGCTCGCTGATGATCTCGCCGTTCGTGCCGGGCGGCACGGGCAACGGCGCCGGCACGGGCTGGACGGTCTACGCGCCGCTTTCGACCTCGGGCTCGCAAGGCCCCGCGGTCGACTTCGCGATCTTCTCGCTGCACCTTGCCGGTGCCGGCTCGATCCTCGGTGCGACCAACTTCATCACCACCATCTTCAACATGCGCGCGCCGGGCATGACCCTGCACAAGATGCCGCTGTTCGTCTGGTCGGTGCTGGTCACGGCCTTCCTGCTGCTGCTCGCCCTTCCGGTTCTCGCCGCGGCGATCACCATGCTGATCACCGACCGTAACTTCGGCACCACCTTCTTCGACGCTTCGGGCGGCGGCGATCCGGTGCTCTACCAGCACCTGTTCTGGTTCTTCGGCCACCCCGAAGTCTACATCATGATCCTGCCGGGCTTCGGCATGATCAGCCAGATCATCTCGACCTTCTCGAAGAAGCCCGTGTTCGGCTATCTCGGCATGGCCTACGCCATGGTCGCGATCGGCGTCGTCGGCTTCATCGTCTGGGCGCACCACATGTACACCACGGGCATGTCGGTAAACACGAAGATGTACTTCACCGCCGCGACCATGGTCATCGCGGTTCCCACCGGCATCAAGATCTTCTCGTGGATCGCGACGATGTGGGGCGGCTCGATCACTTTCAAGTCGCCGATGGTCTGGGCGATCGGCTTCATCTTCCTGTTCACCGTCGGCGGCGTGACCGGCGTCGTGCTCGCCAACGGCGGCATCGACGACTACATGCAGGACACCTACTACGTCGTCGCGCACTTCCACTACGTGTTGTCGCTGGGTGCGGTGTTCTCGCTCTTCGCCGGGTTCTACTACTGGTTCCCGAAGATGAGCGGCCGGATGCACTCCGAGTTCCTCGCCCACCTGCACTTCTGGGTGTTCTTCGCGGGCGTGAACATCATCTTCTTCCCGCAGCACTTCCTTGGCCTGCAGGGCATGCCGCGCCGCTATCCGGACTTCGCGGAAGCCTATGCCCACTGGAACCGCGTCTCATCGGAGATCGGCTACACGACGATGGCGCTGGGCATGCTGATCTTCTTCGTGAACATCGGCTACTCGCTGTTCGCCGGCAAGAAGGCGGCAGACAACTACTGGGGTGAAGGCGCGACCACGCTCGAGTGGACGCTGTCGAGCCCGCCGCCGTTCCACCAGTTCGAAACCCTGCCCGTCATCGACGACAAGGGTCATCACTGATGACAGCCCGCCCCGGAAGGGGCGGGCGCAAACACCCTCCGCTTGCCGGAGGGGCTAGGGAGGGGCATGTTGCGGACCGCAGCGTGCCTTTTCCCTTTTAAGGTGATAGGACACCGGCCTAGCCGGGCATGATATGACAACGACGACAGCCATCCAGCCGCTTCCCGCCGAATGGCGCGATTTCTTCGCGCTGACCAAGCCGCGGGTGATGAGCCTCGTGATCTTCACCGGTCTCTGCGGGCTGCTCGCGGCGCCGCAGACGATCAACCCGGTGCTGGGGTTTACCGCGATCCTCTGCATCGCTGTCGGCGCAGGCGGCGCTGCGGCGCTCAACCAGTGGTGGGAAGCCGATCTCGACGCCGGCATGAAGCGCACCGCCGGGCGACCGCTGCCGGCCGGGCGCATGGAGCGCACCTCTGCGCGCGACTTCGGTGTCGGGCTTTCGGTCGCCTCGGTCCTGCTGATGGGCCTTGCCATTGGCTGGCTGGCCGCGGCGATCCTGGCGCTGTCGATCGTCTATTACGCGGTGATCTACACGATCTGGCTCAAGCCGCGCACGCCGCAGAATATCGTCATCGGCGGCGGCGCCGGTGCCTTCCCGCCGCTGATCGGCTGGGTCGCGGCGACGGGCGACATCACCGCCATGCCGGTGATCCTCTTCGCCATCATCTTCTTCTGGACCCCGCCGCACTTCTGGGCGCTCGCGCTGTTCGTCAAGACGGACTACGCCAAGGTCGGCATCCCGATGATGCCGGTGGTCGCGGGCGAGACCTCGACCCGGCGCCAGATCCTGTTCTACGCCGTGCTGCTGCTGCCGTTGTCGGCACTGCCCTGGTTCATCGGCGGAACGGGCATGGTCTATGGCGTGACGGCGCTGGTGCTGTCGGCCGTGTTCCTGCTGCTCTCGATCCGCGTCGGCCTGCGCGAGACCGCGCCGGAGGGCGACACGATGAAGCCCGAGAAGCAGCTTTTCGCCTATTCGATCATCTACCTCTTCGCGCTGTTCGCGGCGCTGGTTGCAGATCACTGGCTGGTGGTGCAGGGAGTCACGGCATGAACCAACTCGATCCCGAGGCTGAACGCCTGCGCATCATTCGCGGCCGCAACCGCGTGTTCGGCGTGCTGCTGATCGGCTTTGCCGTGCTGATCTTCGCCATTTCGATCGCCAAGATGAGCTGACTGCCGTGAGCGCCGACCGCAAGAACCGCCAGACCGCCATGATCATGGGCGGCGTCGCGCTCGCCATGCTGGGCCTGGGTTATGCGGCGGTGCCGCTCTATCGCATGTTCTGCCAGACCACGGGCTTCGGCGGCACGACCATGCGCGTGACCGAGGCCCAGGCTGCCACCGTCCGCTCCACCACCACCGACATCCGCATCCGCTTCGACGCCAATGTCGAGCGCGGCATGCCCTGGGAGTTCAAGCCGGTCCAGGCGGTCGACACCGTGGCGATCGGCGTGCGCGACATGGCGATCTTCACCGCCAAGAACCTGTCGGACAAGCCGATCACCGGCACCGCCAGCTTCAACGTCGAGCCCGAGCAGGCGGCGCGCTATTTCGACAAGATCCAGTGCTTCTGCTTCACCGAGCAGACGCTGAAGCCCGGTGAGCAAGTGCGCATGCCGGTGATCTACTACGTCGATCCCAAGATCCTGGACGATCCCGACAACAACGACGTTCACGAGATCACTCTCAGCTACACTTTCCACGTCACCCCCGCCGGTGGCGACAAGCTGGCCGACCACAAAGAGGCTGGCCAGAAAGAGACTGGGGCCACCGGTGCGAAGGCACTGGACCGCGCCAAGACAGGCGGTTAAGGGCCTTTCGGAATTCATCTCGGCGGCATAGCGCCGCTACACTACGCAACAGGGACCAGAGGCAATCATGGCCGGAACCAAGAACCACGACTACCACATCCTGCCGCCCGACATCTGGCCGCTGGTGGGCTCAATCTCGGCGCTGACGCTGACGAGCGGCGGCGTGCTGTTCATGCACAAGATGCCCGCGGGCAAGTACGTGCTGCTGGCGGGCCTCTTCGGCGTGCTGCTGACGATGTATTCCTGGTGGTCGAACGTGATCAAGGAAGCCCACGCCGGCGATCACACCCCGGTCGTACAGCTCCACCTGCGCTACGGCATGATCCTGTTCATCGCTTCGGAAGTGATGTTCTTCGTCGGCTGGTTCTGGGCCTTCTTCGACTTCTCGCTGTTCCCCAACGAACTCGCCGAGGTCGTGGGCGGGCAATGGCCGCCCAAGGCGATCGAAGCGGTCATGGATCCGTTCGACCTGCCGCTGCTCAACACGCTGATCCTGCTCTGCTCGGGTACGACGGTGACCTGGGCGCACCACGCGCTCATCCACGGCGACCGTGACGGCCTGAAGAAAGGCCTGTGGCTGACGATCATTCTGGGCGTGTTGTTCACGTCGATCCAGGCCTACGAATATGTCCACGCGCCCTTCGCCTTCGGCGGCAACACCTACGGTTCGGCGTTCTACATGGCGACCGGCTTCCACGGCTTCCACGTCATCATCGGCACGATCATGCTGATCATCTGCCTGAAGCGCGCCTACAACGGCGACTTCACGCCGAAGCAGCACTTCGGCTTCGAGGCGGCGGCTTGGTACTGGCACTTCGTCGACGTCGTCTGGCTGTTCCTTTTCGTCGCAGTCTATGTCTGGGGCGGCTGGGGCTACCCGACCCATTGATGATCCGATGAACGGCGAAAGCCACGAAACCAAGGGGCAGCCGGGACTAGTCTCGGCTGCCCTTTTCGGTCTCTGCCCCCGTTGCGGTGCGCGGACTCTGTTTGATGGCCTGGCGAAGTTCGCGCCGCGCTGCCGCGCCTGCGGGCTCGACTTCTCGACCTTCAACGTCGGTGACGGGCCAGCGGCCTTCCTCACGCTGATCGTCGGCGCGCTGGTCGTGGCCGCGGCGATAACGCTGGAGCTTTCGGCGCACCCGCCCTTCTGGGTCCACATCCTCCTCTGGGTGCCGATCACCGCCGCGGCAGTGGTCTGGGGTCTGAGGGCAGGCAAGGGCGCGCTGCTCGCCGCCGAATACCAGCGCCAGGCCGGCGAACACCGTACCGAGGACGAATGATGCGCCGCTTACCCCTGATCCCGACCCTGCTGGTGCTGGCGGCGGTCGCGATCATGATTCGCCTCGGCTTCTGGCAGATATCGCGGATGCACGAGAAGGAAGCGCTGCTCGCGCGTTACGCTGCGGCGCAGACGATGTCCGCCGACGTGCCGTTCCCTCAGGATGCCGTCGCAGCGCGGAACGTGCTCTACCGACATGCGCGGGTCGATTGCCGCCAGGTGACCGGCATCACCGTCATCGCTGGGCGTAGCGCCCAGGGCGGATCGGGCATGGCGCATGTCGCCGACTGCTTGATCGACGGCGGCGAGAAGGCGCGCGTCGTGCTCGGCTGGTCGCGTGATCCGGCACCAGTCGAATGGCGCGGCGGCGAGGTCATGGGCATCGTGGCTCCCGGTCCGCGCCTCGTCGCCGATCCGCCGCTGCAGGGGCTGGCGCCGAATGCGCGCCCCGACCCGGCCGATATACCCAACAACCACTGGTCCTACGCCATCCAGTGGTTCCTCTTCGCCGCCACCGCGCTGGTGATCTATGGCCTGGCGGTGCGGAAGCGCCTTGCCGGGGAGCCTCCACGCCGCTAACCGCGGGCTCCCATGGAATACATCAGCACCAGAGGCAGCGCCCCGGCGCTCGATTTCGCCGGCGCCACGCTCGCCGGCCTTGCATCCGACGGCGGGCTCTACGTGCCCCGCTCCTGGCCGCGTTTTACCGAGGCAGAGATCGCGGCGATGGCGGGCCTGCCCTATGCCGAGCTCGCCCAGCGGATCATGCAGCCCTTCGTCGAGGGCAGTCTCAGCCCTGAGAAGCTGCTCGAGCTGACCCGCGCCGCCTATGGCCGCTTCGCCCATGCCGCGGTGACCCCGCTCGAACAGTTCGACGAGCAGCACTGGCTGCTCGAACTGTTCCACGGTCCGACCCTGGCGTTCAAGGACGTGGCGCTGCAATTGCTCGGCTTGCTGTTCGAGGAATTCCTCGGCCGCGACACCCAGAACCTGACGATCGTCGGCGCCACCTCGGGCGACACCGGCTCGGCCGCGATCGACGCGGTTGCCGGCCGCGCCAAGGTCGACATCTTCATGCTCCACCCCAAGGGCCGGGTGAGCGATGTCCAGCGCCGGCAGATGACCACGGTGCTCGCGCCCAACGTCCACAACATCGCCATCGAGGACGCCACGTTCGACGATGCCCAGGCGATCGTGAAGCGCATGTTCAACGATCCGGCGATGACCGGCCGGTTCAACATCGGTGCAGTCAATTCGATCAACTGGGCGCGGCTGATGGCGCAGGTGGTCTACTACTTCGCCGCCGGCCTGCAGCTCGGTGCGCCGCACCGCCAGGTCGCCTTCTCGGTGCCGACGGGCAATTTCGGCGACGTCTTCGCCGGCTACGTCGCGGCGCAGATGGGCCTGCCGATTGCCCAGCTCATCGTCGCGACCAACGTCAACGACATCCTCCACCGCGCGCTCTCCACCGGCGACTATTCGCAGGGCACGGTCACGCCGACCGCGGCGCCGTCGATGGATATCCAGGTCTCGTCGAACTTCGAACGGCTGCTGTTCGATGTCGGCGGCCGTGACGGCAAGGCGCTCGCCGAGCAGATGGCCGGCTTCGAGGCCAGCAAGGCGATGCAGCTGACCAATGCCCAGCGCGAGGGCGCCGCGGCTCTGTTCACCAGCGCGCGCGCCGATGCCGACGACATGAGCCATGCGATCCGCTGGGCCTGGGAGAACTGCGGCGAGCTGATCGATCCGCACACCGCGATCGGCCTTCACGCCGCGCGTGCTTCGGGCCTGCCCAAGGCGATCCCGGTCGTCACGCTGGCGACCGCGCATCCGGCCAAGTTCCCTGATGCGGTCGAGCGCGCAACCGGCCAGCGTCCCGAGCTGCCCGCGCGCGTCGGCGACCTGTTCGACCGCGAGGAGCGCTGCGCCGACCTGCCCGGCGACTACGCCGCCATCGCCGACTACGTCGCTCAGCACGCCGTTTCCAAGAGCTGAGGGCCCGAAAGGCTGATGGCAGAGCTTTCGACCCAGCCGCTGATCCTCGCGGGCGAGGGCTGGAGCGACTACGGGCTCGTCGATTCGGGCCATGGTCGCAAGCTCGAACGCTACGGGGCCTACCGCTTCATCCGCCCCGAGCCGCAGGCGCTGTGGACGCCGCGCATCGAGGATTGGGACGCGCACGCCGAATTCGTCCCAGGTTCCGACGAGGACGGCGGCGGCCGCTGGCGTTACGACAAACCGGTTCCGCGCGATGGCTGGGAGCTATGCTGGCAGGACGTGAAGTTCGCTGCGCAGTGCACCCCTTTCCGCCACCTCGGCTTCTTCCCCGATATGGCGCCCGTCTGGTCGTGGATGGGCGAGCAGCTTGCCGGCAAGCCCGATGCCAGCACGCTCAACCTGTTCGGCTATACCGGCGTCGGCACCCTGGCGCTGTCCGACTACGGTCCGGTCACCCATGTCGACGCCTCGAAGAAGTCGGTCGCCCAGGCGCGGGCCAATGCGACGCTTTCCAGCATGGAATCGCGCTCGGTGCGCTGGATCGTCGATGACGCCGCCAAGTTCGCCGCGCGCGAGGTTCGCCGCGGCAAGCGCTACGACGGCATCATCCTCGATCCGCCCAAGTTCGGCCGAGGCCCCGAAGGCGAGGTCTGGCGTTTGGAGGAGCACCTGTCCGGTCTCGTTGCCGATTGCCGCCGTCTGCTCGACGAAGACAGCCGCTTCCTGTTCCTCACGGTCTATGCGGTGCGCATGTCGTCGCTCGCCATCGCCGGGCTGCTGGCGGAACTGTTCGCCGACCTGCCCGGGACGATCGAGCATGGCGACCTGGCCGTGCGCGAGGACCAGGGCGGCCGGCTACTGCCGACCGCCATCTTCGCCCGCTGGCGGCGGGATTAACGCGCCGTCCGCGGCTTGCGGAACTTCAGCACGAACTGGTCGGTCTTGCCGCGCACGCCGGTCTCGAACACCTTCTGCGTATGATCGTCGGCGGGGTGAGCCAGGATGGTGCTGCGCGCTTCCAGCTTGAAGCCCGCCGCCTCGACCTCCTTGATCACTGCCGCGTCCTCGATCCGGTGCAGCGTCGAGGTGACTGTCGCACCTGCGCCCGGCGCGGCCTGGTGGTCGCCGATCAGATAGATGCCGCCCGGTTTCAGCGCAGCGAAGGCCGCGGCATTGGTTGCCGTCGCCGCGTCGCCGTCGCCGACCTTGACGTTCTTGAAGTCGTGGTAATTCTGCGTGGTCCAGACGAGGTCGACCTTCTCGGGCGCCACGACCTGGCCGGCCAGGGTAAGCTGCACGCTGACGTTGCCGTGGCTCTGCGCCCATGCCGTGACCGCAGGCGTGGCGCGGGTGGCATTGGTATAGACATAGCCGCGCTCGCCCACGGCCAGGCTCAGCAGCCGCGTGAAATAACCGCCGCCCGCCGCCAGCTCGACGATCTTCCAGCCCGGGCGCACGCCGGCGAAGGCGAGCATCTCGGCCGGCTTGCGGTCGGCGTCACGCGCCTTGTCGGCCTCGGGCCGGTCTGTGCTGGCGACCGCGGCCGCGATCACGCGCGATGCTTGCGGTGCGGCCGCGATCAGCGGCGCCCCTGCAAGCAACAGGATGGCGGCGCTCGCGCCCATCAGCTTACGATTCATGCATGGCTCCCCATTCAGACTGGCCCTGTACTCCGGGAGGCAGGCTAGCAAATCGATCGCCCGCCTCAAACCGCACAATTGCGTAGACAGGGTGGACAGGCCGTGACCGAAGTGCCATCGGCGCCGCTTGCTAAACCCCAAGGAACCGTTTTTGGCCGACAGCCTGATCCTTGAAGTCGCCGATTTCGAAGTGGACGTGCTCACCGGGATCTATTCCGAGGAGACCGGCAAGCCGCAGCCGCTGCGCATCACGATCCAGGCGGCGATGAAGCCGATCGAGCGCTACGCGCCCGATACGCCGCTTTCGGCCAGCAAGAATTACATGGACCTGAAGTTCGCCGCATCCGAGGCGCTGCCCGTGGGGCTTCATTTCAAGCTGATCGAGGCCGTCGCCGATCACATCTGCGAGACGCTGTTCCTTCAGGACGCGCGGATCGAGGCGGTGACGGTGAAGATCGTCAAGCTGGCTATCAGCGAGGCCGGCGAGAAGATCGGCATCACCCTCACACGGAACCGGCGCTGATGGCGCTGCTGCGGGTCGGCGCTTTGCCCGACGAGGCGCTGGCCGCCGCAGCGGAATTCCATGCCGTCGTCCTGCCTCGCGTTCTGGCGGAGCTTCAGGGTGCGAAAACACTGACGCTGGTCTTCGCGCCGGCCGATCATACTCACCGCGCCTGGCGGCTCGCCGCGGTGCAGGGCCTCGCGCGGCAACATGCGCCGGTGCGGGTCAACGCGCTCGCCGGCGATGACGAGGCAGCCATCGGGGCGGCGCTGTCGTACCTCGACAAGGCAGAAGGCGTGACCGGACAATATCTTCTGCTTGATGGAAACGGTGCCGTGGCATTACTATCTCGGCAAGATGACCAATAAGGCGCCCCTCATCGACCAGTTCGCCCGGCGGATTTCCTATCTCCGCCTGTCGGTGACCGATCGTTGCGACCTGCGCTGCGCCTATTGCATGCCCGAGCGGCAGGTGTTCCTGCCCAAGTCCGAAGTGCTGACGCTCGACGAGATGCACGACCTCGCGCTGGGCTTCATCGACCGCGGCATCACCAAACTGCGCCTGACCGGCGGCGAACCGCTGGTGCGCCGCGACGTGATCGACCTGATCCAGGCGCTGGGCCGCAAGGTCGGGGACGGGCTCGACGAACTGACGCTGACGACCAACGGCACGCGGCTGGCGGAGTTCGCCGATCGGCTTGCCGCGTTCGGGGTGCGCCGGATCAACGTCTCGCTCGACACGCTCGACCGCGACCGTTTCGCCAAGCTGGCACGCCGCGATTCGCTGCCGCAGGTGCTCGAAGGCATTGCCGCGGCTAAGGCGGCAGGGCTCAAGGTCA
This sequence comes from Novosphingobium sp. G106, assembly GCF_019075875.1. NCBI lineage: Bacteria > Pseudomonadati > Pseudomonadota > Alphaproteobacteria > Sphingomonadales > Sphingomonadaceae > Novosphingobium > Novosphingobium sp. G106. The sequence goes on from NZ_JAHOOZ010000001.1 coordinate 5,471,749, forward strand.
AGCTCAACACCGTTGCACTCAAGGGTGAGAACGAGGACGAGATCCCCGATCTGATCGCTTGGGCGCACGGCCAGGGCCACGATCTCACACTGATCGAGGTCATGCCGCTGGGCGAGGTCGAGGAAGACCGCTTCGACCACTATCTGCCGCTGTCGGTGGTGCAGGAGAAGTTGGAGCAGCGCTGGACGCTGACGCCGAGCGGCCATCGCACCGGCGGCCCGGCGCGCTATTTCGATGTGGCGGAGACCGGCGGCCGGATCGGCCTGATCACGCCGCTGACCAACAATTTCTGCGACGGCTGCAATCGCATCCGCGTGACCGCGACCGGCCAGCTCTATGCCTGCCTCGGCGGCAACGAGCAGGTCGACCTGCGCGGCGCGCTGCGTTCGGCCGATCCGGAGACGGCGATCGCCGAAGCGCTCGACGTGGCGATGAAGATCAAGCCGGCGCGGCATCACTTCGCGATCGACCGGCCCGGCAGCGCCCCGGCGCTGGCCCGCCACATGTCGATGACCGGTGGCTAGACTCGTTTTTCTCGGAAGGCTGGAAGACATTGCCGGCGCGTCCGAACGGGATGTTCCCGGCGGGGCGTTGGCCGATGTGCTAGCAGCGCTCGATGCCGATCTCGCCGTGGCGCTGGGCGCCGACCGCATTCGGATCGCGCTGAACGGTACTTTGGTCGCGGACCGCTCGGGCGTGGTGCTGGGCGAGGGAGACGAGCTTGCCTTCCTGCCTCCGGTCAGCGGCGGCTGACATGAGCGCCCAGGTTCGCCTGCTGACCGAGCCTTTCGCTGCCGCGGCGGAACTGTCGGCCTTCACCGCGGCGCAGGCTTCGGCCGGCGGCATCGCCTCCTTCCTCGGTCAGGTGCGCAGCGGCGGCGGGGTCGAAGCACTCGAACTGCGCCACTACGGCCCGCTCACTCTGCCCGGTATGGAAGCCCTGGCCGAAGAGGCGCAGCGGCGCTGGGCGCTCGAAGGCCTGCTCATCCTCCACCGCAGCGGCGAGATGGCGCCGGGCGATCCGATCGTCCTCGTCGCCGCCGCCGCACGGCACCGCCGCGACGCTTTCGCCGCGGCCGAATTCGCCATGGATCACCTCAAGAGCGAGAGCTGGTTCTGGAAGCGCGAGAAGGTCGGCGGCGTCTGGAGCTGGATCGAACCGCGGCCCGTCGACTTCGAGGATGCGAAGCGCTGGGCGACAACCTAGCTCTTTGACGGAGGTCAAAGCCGCGGCGCACAAATAGCGGCATCAGGGTTCCAGTCCTCAGGAGGAACCCATGACCGAGTTCACCACCCGCGAAGCGCTCGCCCAGGTCGCCGAGATCAAAGCGGCCCCCCCATGTTCGTACCGAAATCGACCGCAGCTTCGAACTGCCGGTCGGGCTCTACGCCGCCACCGTAGCGCTCTACCTCGGCTTCATCGGGGTCATGGCCCTGAGCTTCATGAACCCCGAACTGGTCCTGCCGATGGTGATCTTCACGCTGTTCATCGTCGCCGGCTTCGGCACGCCGACGCTCTGGGTGCGGATGAATCCCGAGAAGACCCGCCATGCGATGAGCTACGGCACTTTCCGCCACCGCGGCATCCAGACCGCGACCGGCCATCTCGCCGGCGGCGCGGCGGCCGTGCAGGTGCTGATCCTGCCGGTGCTGATCTTCTGCTGGGGCGTGGCCGTCGCGGTGATCGCTGCGCTCGCCCGCTAAATCGCCAGTTCTCCCAACTGCGCGGGGGCAATCAGGGCGATCCCCCGCGCCCCTTTTCTTGCGATCGCACCCAGGGCCTCCAGTTCGCCGAGCTGGCGGCTGACCGTTTCGATCGTGAGACCCAGCATCGCCGCCATCTCGCCGCGGGTCAGCGGCAGGTCGAAGCTCTCGGCCGGATGGCAGGGCGAGTCGCTCGCCGCCCGCGCGAAGGCGAGAATCAGGCCGGCGACGCGCGCGGCGGCGGTCCTACGCCGCGATAGATCCAGCAGTTCGCGGGCATGGTGCAGTTCCTCCTGCGCGCGCTGCAGCAGGGCGATGCCCAGCGCCGGATGCCGCTCGACAGCCGCTTCGAGATGCGCGCGCGAGAACTGGCAAACCCGGCTCTCGGTCAGCGCGGTAACTTCGTAGCTCAGGAAGGGCGCGAACATCTCGCCGATGAAGCCCGCGGGATGGACTAGCGCCAGGATGGATTCGTTGCCCTCGGCATCGGTCGCGGCGACTTTGAGCGCGCCCTCGATCAAGGTGGCGCAGGCGGTGATTTCGTCGCCGGCGGCGAACAGCCGTTCGCCGCGTTTGAGTTCGCGCGTGCGGCCTAGCCGGGCGAGGGCCGAGCGCTCCCCCTCGGTCAGTGCGGCGCAGGCCGCCTTTGCCCGTACCGGGCAGGTATCGCAGGCGAGACTCAACCGCGCATCCTGCCGCGCAGCGATGCGAGGACCGTATCCTCATCGCCGACCAGCGCGGTAACCTGGTCGCGCGCCGCGACGATGGCATCGACACTGGCATGGTTGCCGGTCTCGGATGCAGCGATCGATTCGCTCGTATAGAGCTGGTCGAGCTCGGCCAGCGCCACCATGGCATCGCTGCGCGCTGATTCGAGATCGGACAGCGCGACGGTCGCGACCGACCAGCCCTCGCTACCCGGCGCGCCGCTGCCGCCCGAGGCAACCAGCCGCTCGGCATTGGCGCGCTTGGCGCCGAAGCGCTGGTGCGCGTCGCGCGCCTGGTCGACGAGCTGGGCCAGCCGCGTCGTCAGGACCGGACTGGCGGGAGCGGGCGGCGGGGGCGGCGTTTCGGGCGTCACCGGCCTGGCGCTTCCGCTTTGGCGCTCCACCGGGCGCCGGGCGAGCGAGGGATAGTCGTTGGCCGCGGCGCAAGCCGAAAGCGTTGCAACAAGGACGAGCGGCACTAGGACTTGAGAGGCGCGTGGCATGCCGCTGCCATAGCACGGCGCACACAGCGCGCGAGAGGCAAAGAGCTGCGCGACTCGGTTGACACCGGCCGGAGCTTCCACTAACGGCACCTCTCTTTCCGGCCCCCGCTGTCTGGTGGGTGCTTGGATATGTTGCCTTATGCCGCAGTCGCGGACGGGGCGGCCAGACAGATTTAGACAGGTAAGGGCATCATGTTCGCAGTAGTGCGCACGGGCGGCAAGCAGTACCGGGTTGCCGCCGGAGACAAGATCGCGGTCGAGAAGCTCGCTGGCGAAGCCGGCGACAAGATCACGCTGGGCGACGTGCTTCTGGCCGGCGCTGACGGCGAGATCGCCGATGCCGCTTCGGTCGTGGTTTCGGCTGAGATCATCGCTCAGGCGAAGTCCGAGAAGGTGATCGTCTTCAAGAAGCGCCGCCGGCACAACTATCGCCGTCGCAACGGCCATCGCCAGCAGCTCACCCTGCTGCGCATCCTCGCCGTCGGTGGCGAGGAAAAGAAGGCTGCCAAGAAGGCCGCTGCCCCCAAGGCTGAAGCCGCTGCTGCGCCCGAAGCGCCGGCGGCCGAGTAAGATCGGAGTAGTTCGAGATGGCACATAAGAAAGCAGGCGGCTCCTCGCGCAACGGTCGCGATTCGGCAGGCCGTCGCCTCGGCGTGAAGAAGTTCGGCGGTCAGGAAGTGATCGGCGGCAACATCATCATTCGCCAGCGCGGTACCCGCGTGTACCCGGGCGCCAACGTCGGCATGGGCAAGGATCACACCCTGTTCTCGCTCGTCGAAGGCCGCGTGCGATTCCACGAAGGCAAGCTTGGCCGCAAGTACGTGTCGGTAGACATGGCACAGGCAGCCGAATAACCGGATGGTCATTCATAGGGCCATCCTGACGGGATGGCCCCGCCGGTTTTTCCAACCGGCCGAATGAGGGAGAGGGCCCCGCCCGTCTCCCTCTTTTCGTCTCTCCCTCAGCACGCCTTCGTTCGAGCGCCGCAGACCGCGCGCGTCCGGACGAAAACCGTAACCTGCCTGTCACGATGGCGGCCTAGATGGCGGCCGTCGGGGGATGGCTGAGTTGGAGTTGAGACGATGTTCATCCGCAGCGAACGGCTGTTTTTACGGCCGGGCTGGCCCGAGGAGTGGGAAGATCTGCTGACCCTCATCGACGATGAGGATGTGGTCCGCAATCTCGCTCGCGCGCCCTGGCCCTATACCGCCGAGGATGCCAAGGCCTTCGCCAAGCGCGAGCATGATCGCGTTTTGCCGAACTTTTTCATCACTTTGCCCGGCAGCCAGGGTGCGCGCCTGATCGGCAGCGTCGGGCTCAGCCGCGACGGCGACGAGGTGCAGCTCGGCTACTGGATCGGTCGGCCTTACTGGGGTCAGGGCTATGCGACGGAGGCCGCGCGTGCGCTGCTCAGCCTCGCGCGCACGCTCGGTCACAAGCGACTGGTCGCCAGCCACTTCGTCGACAATCCCGCTTCCGGCCGGGTCCTGCACAAGCTCGGCTTTTGCCCGACCGGCGTGGTGCGCGACCGCTTCAGCCTGGGCCGCGGCGGCGATGCGCCGGCGCAGCTCCTGTCGCTGACGCTCGGCGAGCGCAGCGATTGCGATGACGATTTCAATGCCGCGATGCGAGCGGCCTGAGTTGGGGATGGCGAACGGAGAGCGCAGTGGCAGATATCAGGGCCCCGAAAGCCGCCCTGACTTGCCGCTGCGCTCTTCGCTATAGCCGACGATCAGTCCGGAACGATCGCGATCAGCGTGCGGTCGTCGTGGTTCCACGGATGGAAGCCGGGCAGGAAATAGGCCAGCCAGGCCGGGAATATCCGCCGCAGCACGCCGGGCTTCCACAGCAGGTAAGCGAACAACCGCGCTTTCACCCGCCAGCCGGTCAGCCCGTCCTGCGCCAGCAGCGCCAGCGCGTCGCGGATGCGATTACAGACGAAGTTCTGGGTTACCTTGAGCATGACCAGCGCCTTGACCTTCCAGCGTCGCCACCGGCTCCAGTCGCGCGTGGCGTGCAGATAGGTGTCGTAGGCGACGCCCTTGTGCTCGATCTCCTCGATCGCGTGCCAGCGCCACATCTCCGCGGACTCCGGATCGGCGCCGGCGAGGTATTCGGGATGGGTGAGGAACTCGTGCGCCATCATCGCGGTGAAGTGCTCGAGCGCCGTGGTCGCCGAGAGGTTGACAATGGCGGGGCGCCGTTTGGTCATCGCGATCCAGTCGGCGACGAAGGCGTCGATCGCGGTGAAGTCGTAGCCGGCATCGACGGCGGCGCGGTTGAAGCCGATGTGCTCGCGCGAGTGGTTGACTTCCTGGGCGATGAACCTGCGGATCTCTTCGGCGAGCAGCGGCGGCACGCCTTCGCGGAACGCCTTGACCGATTCGACAAAGAAGGCCTCACCGCGCGGGAACGTGGCGGACAGCGAATTGTACCAGGCGGTGGCAATGGGATCGTCGTTCAGCCACCAGTGCGGCTTGTCTTCGCGGTCGAAACGCCTGTCGCGTACGGTGATGGCAAGATCCGGCGGCGCCGGCGAAGCGGCCTCGGCGAGGGGAGTTTTGCCGATGGCATTCATGCCAATCTCCGTGGCATTAACTGACATAAATGTCAATAAACTAAGGGGCGCAAGGCCGATCTAGGAGGCTTTTATTCGAAGGGAAAGGGCTGCGCCTGCGTTATGCGAATGCTGCGCAATAGCGGCACAGAAACATTTTCTTGCGTGCCCTCTCAGCAAGTCTCCTCTAAGGGGCGCGACAGTGATATATGACCGTCACATTTCTGCTCGGTCATGGAACATCATGGGCTTGGCATTCGATGGCACCTCGCAAGCGTCTTCCCCAGCATGAAAGCCGTAGCGCGGCGCTCGAGGCGGCGCGTGCCCTGCTGATCGAGAGTGGTCCGCAGGCCGTCACGCTCAAGGCCGTCGCCGCCCGGATGGGCCGTACCCACGCCAACCTGCTCCACCATTTCGGTACGGCAGCGCAACTCCAGCGCTCGCTCGCCAGCTACCTCGCCGGCGCGATCTGCGGGACGATCGCCGAGGCCGTTCTGGCCAACCGCGCCGGGCTCGCCTCTGCGCGCGAGGTGGTGGACCTTACTTTCGATGCCTTCGATCGCGAGGGCGGCGGGGCACTGGCTTCATGGATGGCGCTCAACGGGAACCAGGATGCGCTCGATCCGATCGTCGAGGCGATCCACGACATGGTGGACGAACTCGACGCCTCGGGCGCGGGTATCCGCCGGGAGGTTACGCTTACCCTGTGCCTGTTGGCGCTGGGCGATGCGCAGATGGGCGGCGCGCTGACGAAGTCGCTGGGCCTGCCGGCGCACACCGCGCGCGACATGGCCGAACGCGTGCTGACCGACGCCGCCGAACGCGCAGGCACCCCTTCCGGGGCGGGCGCGATGTTGCCGGGCTAGGGCCTGGCGGAGCCCCGCTCTGCCGGGGCTATTCTCGGCCGCGCCTTTTTATCGCGAAGGGAATCGCGCGCATCTCCGTTGATTGGAATGGCCGCTCATCCGGTTGGGTTTCCGAGTGGCATGTCTCAATTGCGGGAACAGCCCATGATCAGAGTGATCGGCAACGCCGGCGGCATCGTCTTCGTATCGCTGGTCGCCTGGTACATATGGCTGTTCTACTTAGGCTGACGAACGGAACGCGAACCGGCTCTTCCTAGGCCTTACCGAGCTCCAGCCACTTCGGCGCCAGGGCGTCGTCGATGTCTTCCACGCGCAGGTGGTCCACCGCCAGGGCGAACTCCGGATAGGCAACACGCTGGCGCGCAGGGTCCGATTTCGCCAGTGGTACGACCAGGAGCCGGCGATTCACCTTCTGCCGCCAGTTCATCCGGGCGGTGTTTTCTTGGCCGACGTAGCAGCCCTTCGAGAAGCTCACGCCGTTGAGCTCGACCGCGTTGCATTCGAGCCAGAGCGTCGCGTCGTTGCCGAGCTCGCCTCGGCCTTCGGTGACGCCGAGCGAAAGGCGATGCGCGCGCCATTCCTCGTCGGCGGCTTCGTCATCGGGATCGACCGGCGCGATCCAGCGCTCGCCGAGCGCATGGAGCCGCGGGTCGGCGGCGGCGCCGTCGCCCTCGTGCGGGCGCCAGTGGACGGCAAGCCCGTCGTCGCGGGTGATCGCGATGCGCCGGCGCAGGCGGTAGATCGACAGCCGCTTGACCAGCGCGTCGGCCGCTTCGGCCTCGCAATCGAGCAGCAGGTCCTGGCCCGAGGGCCAGACGATGAAGTCGAACAGCGCCTTGCCTTGCGGGGTGAGCAAGCCCGCCCAGACCGGCAACTTGCCTGTCACGTCGTTGGTGATCAGGCCCTGGAGGAATTCGCCGACGTCCTCCTCCTGATCCAGCGGTGAGACACGGACGATGGCGCGGGAGAACAGTCGGGTTGCGGTCATCGGCAGAAACTGGCGACTGCGAGGCCACTTGGCAATCTAGGCCCTCAAAGGAATTCTACGCGGGCGTAAATTCGATGGGCAGGCCGCGAATGCCCCAGACACCCGGAAACGGCCGCCAGCCCAACGGCCCCGGCGATCTGGGTTTGGTGATCCGCTGGGCGATCAGGTGCAGCCCCTCGGCCAACTGCGCGCGGGCGATGAACTGGCCCAGGCAGATATGCGCACCGAGCGCAAAGCCGAGGTGCGGATGATCCTGCCGGCGGTCGGGATCGAACGCGTCTGCATCGGCGATTGTCGTGCCATCGCGGCCGGCGATGGCCCAGGGGAACCAGAGCACGGTCCCCGTGGGTATCGCCACGTCGCGGTAGGCGATGTCGGCGGTGACCAACCGGTTGGTCGTCGTGGTAGAGTGGAAGCGCATCGTCTCGTCGAGCACTTTGCCGCAGAAGGCCAGGTCCTCGGCGCAGCGGGCATAGATCTCGGGCCGGCCGACCAGCTCGTACATCGTCAGCGTCAGCACGTTCTTCGAGGTGTCGAAGCCGGCGACGATCAGGAAGATCAGCAGGTCGGCCAGCTCGCGCAGCGATAGGCCGCCGTCGGACTTGGCTTGGAGCAGCAGGTCGAGCAGGTCGGCCTCGTCGCCGTCCTGCCAGCCTTTCTCACGGGCGGCGATGAGGTCGAGGACGAAAGCGTCGATCACTCCGGTGGCCGCTTCCAGCTCCGGCAGGAAACGCGGGTCCATCGAGACGCTGAGGCCGAGGTCCTCCATCGACTTGCGCAGCGCCGGGATCGCTGCGGGCGGCGCGCCGATCAGGCGGCAGGTCACCGTCACCGGGAACCACGAGGCGAAGGTCTCGAAATCAAACGCGCCCTTCGGTGCCCACTCGTCGAGCAGCCGCGCGATCACCTCACGCATCAGCGGGCGGTGGAGGTTGGCCTTGCGCGGGGTGAAGGCGGGGGCGAGGATATCGCGCAGCCGCTTGTGCTCGGGCCCGGCGCGGCTGAGGATATGCGCCTCCTGGAACCGCGCCCACTGCGTACCGCGCGCACCCATCAGGTCGACCATCTGGTCGTAGGGCGTGCGCATCGATACCTCCATCGCCATCAGGTCGCGCACGGCGCGGTAGTTGGTGACGACGAAGCCGAGGTTCGAATGGGCCAACCAGGGATGCGTGGTGCGCGCCGCGTCGAAATGGGGGAAAGGGTTCGCGGCGAAGCCCGGCTCCTCCATCGCCAGGTGCGGCAGGGCCAATTCGGTGATGGCTTGCATGGTTGTCCCGGCCTCGTCTTGTCCGAGTGGAATCGATCATAGTGCCGGCAGGGCGGCAAGCGGCGATTCTGGATGCTTCGTGGCGATCGTTGCGAACTGTACGGCTAGAAGGTGTCGCATTGGCTGCTAGGCTGCGGGGTGGGAGAAGAGGCATGCAGTTCGAGGTTCTCGCCACAGGCTATTGTTTTCTCGAAGCGCCGCGCGTCGCCGGCGAGCATGTCTGGTTCACCGACCTGCTGCTCGGCGGCGTTCACCGATTGTCGCCCAGCGGCAAGGTCGACACCTTCCTGCCCGAGCGCCACCATGTCGGCGGCCTTGCGGTCAACGCCGACGGCCGGATCATCTGCGGCGGGCCGGGCGGGCTGGTTTGGCTCGATCCTGCGACCGGCCGCTCGGGCGTGCTGCTAGACACGATCGACGGCGAGCCGTTCACCGGCGCCAATGACTTCATCCCCGACGGCCGGGGTGGGCTCTATATGGGCACGCTGAGCCAGGGTGCCGATTACAGCCAGGAACCGCAGCTTACCCAGCTTTACCGCGTCGACGCGCATTTGCGCGTGACCAGGCTCAGCGACGAGCTCAAGTTCTCAAACGGCGTTGGGCTGAGCCCCGACGGCAAGCGGCTCTACCACAACGAGAGCCTCCGCGGCGTCTTCGTCTACGACGTGCTGGATGACGGCGCGCTCGCCAACAAGGCTCTGTTCAACCCGCGTGAGGATGGAGACGGGCTGGCGGTCGATGCCGCGGGCGGCGTCTGGATCGCCCACTTCGATTCGGCCGAACTAGCGCGCTATCTCCCGGACGGCAGCCTAGATCGGAGCATCGCCATGCCGCACAAGGCGGTCAGCAGCGTCGCCTTCGGTGGTTCCGACCGGCGCGACATCTACGTCACCACCGCGGGCAACCACGGCATCGAATCGCTGTTCACCGGCGAACTCCCGCCGCGCGAGGCCAGCCTGTTCCACGCACGCTCCGACATTCCGGGCGTGCCGGTGGCGGTGACGCGGTTCGCGTTGCCCGCCTAGACGCCCATCTCGGCGAACACCTTGTCGGCGATCGAGACCGCCGTATTGGCCGGCGGCCAGCCCGCGTAGAAGGCGAGGTGGGTGATCATCTCGACCAGTTCGTCCTTCGTCACGCCGTTGTTGAGCGCGGTCTTCATGTGGAACGGCAGCTCGTTGATCCGGTAGAGCGAGATCAGGCTGGCGACCGTGATCAGGCTGCGGTCGCGCGGGGAGAGGCCCGGCCGGCGCCAAACGTCGCCGAACAGCACTTCGTCGGTCACTTCGGCCAGCTTGGGCGCGATATGGCCGAAGGCCTGGCGGGCGCCGGTGGGTTTGTCGGTCATCGCTCTTCCCTTGTTTACTTGGGTGCGAGGACACTGGCCCGGCACCGATAAGTCAAGCCGCAAAGCCGCTCGCCTGCTAAGGGCGCGGCCGTGCGACCCGAATCCGCCCTTTCCCTGCGACGCCCGGCGATCGCCTTCATCTTCGTCACCGGCGTGCTCGACGTCATGGCGATGGGGCTGGTCACGCCTGTGCTGCCCAGCCTGATCGAGGACTTCGCCGGCTCGACCGCCTCAGCGGGCGTGTGGAACGGCGTGCTCGTCGCGCTCTGGGGGTTGATGCAGTTCCTCTGCTCGCCGGTCATCGGTTCGCTGTCGGACCGATACGGCCGGCGGCCGGTGATCCTGATTTCGGCCGCGGGGCTATCGATCGACTGGGTGCTGATGGCGCTGGCGCCGAACCTCTGGTGGCTGGCCGTGGGCCGGCTGATCGGCGGCGCCACTTCGGCGAGCTTCACCGCGATCTATGCCTATATGGCCGACATCACCACGCCCGAGAACCGCGCGCGTGCCTATGGCATCGTCGGTGCGGCCTTCGGCGCGGGGTTCATCGCCGGGCCGGCGCTGGGCGGCATGCTCGGCGAATGGGGACCGCGCGTGCCGTTCTGGGTGGCTGCGGGGCTGTCGGCGCTGGCTTTCGTCTATGGCTGGCTGGTCCTGCCCGAGTCCCTGCCGGCCGAGCGCCGCATGGCCTTCGCCTGGTCGCGGGCCAACCCGCTCGGCGCGCTGCGGCTGCTGCGCTCGCATGCCGAGCTGTCGGGTCTCGCCGTGGTGACCTTGCTGTTCTACTTCGCGCACCACGTCTTCTCGGTGGTCTACGTACTCTATGCCGAGCACCGCTATGGCTTCGGCCCGTTCGAGGTCGGCGTGATGCTGGCTTTTGCCGGCGCACTGGACATGGCCGTGCAGGGCTGGCTGACCGGGCAGGTGACCAAGCGGCTAGGCGATCTCAGGACGATGGTGATCGGGCTGGGCTTCGGCAGCGTCGGGCTGCTGGCCATGGGCCTCGCGCCCACCGGCGGGCTGTTCGTCGCCGCGCTGCTGCCGAACGCGCTCTGGGGGCTGGCGCTGCCGACGCTGCTGTCGCTGATGACCCAGCGCGTGTCGGAGCGCGAGCAGGGGCAGATACAGGGCGCCTCGAACAGCGTCGCCAGTCTGGCCGGCGTCGCCTCGCCGCTGTTCTTTGGCTGGGTCTACAGCCTGTCGGCGGCGGGATCGGGCCTGAGCTTCTACATTGCCGCGGGCATCCTCGCCTGCGCGGCCGCGATCGGTCTGGCGACGGCGGGGGCCGGGGCACCTGCCAAGACCTGAAATTTATGCCATGGGCCAAGGCATGGCTACTTCCACCGACTCGACCCTGACGATCCGCCGCCCCGACGACTGGCACGTCCATCTGCGCGACCACGACGTCCTGCGCGGTGTCCTGCCTTATACGGCGCGCCAGTTCGCGCGCGCGATCGTCATGCCCAACCTGTCGCCGCCGGTGACCACGGCCGAGGGCGTCAACGCCTACCGCCACCGCATCATCGCCGCGATCCCACCGGGCCTGTCCTTCACCCCGCTGATGACCGCCTACCTCACCGACGGCACCGATCCGGCCGACATCGCCCAAGGCTATGCCGACGGCGTCTTCGTCGCGGCCAAGCTCTATCCCGCCCACGCCACGACTGGCTCCGCCCACGGGGTGACCGACGTGGCCAAAATCCTCGGCGTGCTGGAAAAGATGCAGGACGTCGGCATGCCGCTGCTGATCCACGGCGAGGTGACCGACCACGACGTCGACATCTTCGACCGCGAGGCGGTGTTCATCGAGCGGACCCTCGCGCCGCTGGTGCGCGACCTGCCCGGACTGAAAGTGGTGTTCGAGCACATCACCACGGCCGAAGCCGCCGACTTTGTCGACGCAAGCGGGCCGAACATCGGCGCGACGATCACCCCGCAACACCTCCATATCAACCGCAATGCCATGCTGGTCGGCGGCATCCGCCCGCATGCCTATTGCCTGCCCGTGGCGAAGCGCGAGAAGCACCGGCTGGCGCTGCGCAAGGCAGCGACCTCGGGGAGCCCCAAGTACTTCCTCGGCACCGACAGCGCGCCGCATGCCGTGGGCGCCAAGGAAAGCGCCTGCGGCTGCGCGGGCATCTTCAACGCGCCTTTCGCCATCGAGAGCTATGTTGCGGTATTCGACGAGGAACGCGCGCTCGATCGTTTCGAGGCTTTCGCTTCGGAGAACGGCCCCCGGTTCTACGGCCTGCCGCTCAACGAGGAAACGATCACGCTCGAACGGGCGGAAAACCCCGTGCCCGAGATCGTCGATGCCAACGGCACGCCGATCGTGCCGTTCCATGCTGCCACGAGTCTAGGCTGGCGCCTCGTCTGACGCGCGCCGACGCCGCGAGAGCAGGTCCCAGACGAAGATCGCCGCGGCAGTCCAGATCAGCACGAAGCAGGCGAGTTGGACCTGTCGCAGCGGTTCGTGGAACACGAACAGGCCCAGCAGGAACACGATCGTCGGCGCCAGGTACTGGATGAAGCCCAGGGTCGAGTAGTCCATTCGCTTGGTTGCGGTGGCGAACAGCAGCAGCGGCACGGCGGTGATCACGCCGGCCAGCGGCAGCAGCAGGTCGGTCTCCGCGCTGTGGCCGAAGCTCGAGCCGCCGTGCACTTGCCCCTGCCAGATGACGATGCCGATCGCCGGGATCAGCAGCAGTATGGTCTCGATCGTCAGGCCGGGCAGCGAAGCGACCGGCGCCAGGCGGCGAACCAGGCCATAGCCCGAGAAGCTGACGGCCAGGGCCAGCGCGATGCCCAGCATCTCGCGCGCGTCCCAGGCGAGCAGCGATACGCCTGCCGCGGCGATGGCGACGGCGATCCACTGACGCCGGTTCAGCCGCTCGCCGAGGAAAAGCGTGCCGGCCAGCACGTTCATCAGCGGATTGATGTAGTAGCCGAGGCTCGACGCGAAGACGTGACCGGTCTGGATCGCCGTCACGTAGAGCAGCCAGTTGCCGCCGATCAGCAGCGCGCTGGTCAGCAGCAGGCCGAGGGTGCGCGGGCTGCCCAGCGCCATCAGCACCTCGCGCCCCTGCCGGCGCAGCGCGACGATCAGCAGGCAGACGGGCAGCGTGAAGATCAGCCGCCAGCCGACGAATTCGAAGGCCGGCACGCTGTGCACGAGGCGCAGATAGACCGGTAGCAGGCCCCATATCAGGTAGGCGCCGAGCGCGTGGGGCAGGCCACTCGGCAGGTCGGTCTTGGAGTTTTCGGTCACGCTCAACGCCCTAGCGGCGTGGCCCCTTCGCGGCAAGCAAACGGCTGGTCGCAGGTTTCCGCACGGCTCGCCGCATTCTGTCCGAACCTGACGGCGGCGTTGTCATTCGTTCAGGGTTCAGGGTGTTTAACTGAACACGGATGCACAGAGCGAAGTCCGCAGAACAGCAACCCAAAACCAGGAGTGTCGCCATGACCAAGTTCAATCCCACCGCCCTGCTGGGCCTTGCCACCGCGGGTCTGCTGGCCGGAGCCGCCCCGGCCGTTGCCGCGCCGATGTTCGATACGGCGGCGCCTTCGTCGGTCAGCGGCGCTGCCGATCAGGTCGCGCACCAGTACCGCGATCGCGGCTACCGCGAAGACCGCGGCTATCGCAATTACAACGGCAATCGCGGCTACAACGGCGCTTCGTGGCGTGGGCGCGACGGCCGCTATTACTGCCGCCGCAACGATGGCACCACCGGCCTGCTGATCGGCGGCGCGGCGGGCGGCCTGATCGGCCACTCGATCGCCGGCCGCGGCGGTGACCGCACGCTGGGCACGATCCTCGGCGTCGCCGGCGGTGCGCTACTGGGCCGCGAGGTCGACCGCAGCGGTTCGCGCGGCAGCTGCCGCTAAGCTTTCGGGCTCGACCACATTCGACGTTGTTCCGCGGGTGGCGGACAGCGTCGCGGGGGCGCTCCCGTGCATGTTCGGGGGCGCCCTTTCGCTTATGGCTAACCGGAATTTAGGCCTTTTGCGCTAGCGGCGTCGGGATGTCCCGCGCCGCTTTCCTGTTGCTTCCCCTGTTCCTCGCCGGCTGCGGCGGGGCGAGCCCGGATACGCAGCCGCCCGCTCCCGTCGATGCGGCGATCAGCGATGCGCTGGCCGATCCGATCATGACCGACCCGGACCTGGTTGCGCAGAACGGCGCCTATGCCGCGGTTGCCGTCAGCGGCCCGGTCAGGTCGGCGCTGCCGCCGATCAACCGCGATGCCGCGGCCATCGGCGCCGCCCGCGACGAGGCTTCGGCGCTGCTGGGCGGGGCGATCCCGGCAGCATCAGCACCGTCATCGGGCGATCTCACGGTATTCCGCGAAGCCGTCACCGCCGTGCAGATGGCGAGCATCGCTCAGGTCGCAAACCCCGGCTGCATCCAGAACGCCGCCTATACCGCCCGCTGGGCCGCCGTGCTGCCCGTACCCCTGCAGGTCTATCCCCGCGGGGCCGTGGAGGAAGCGGTGGGCACCGACGCCGGCGGTTGCGCCTTGCGGGTGGTTCACTTCAAGACGCCCGTCGCCGTGGATGATGTCCTCGCCTTCCACTACGCTCGCCTGCGCGCGGCCGGCTATCCGGTCGAGCACATTGCCGAGGGCGCCGACCACCTGCTGCGCGGCCGCAAGGGCTCGGCTTCCTACACGATCTATGTCCGCAAGGATCAGGACGGGCTGACGGCAGCCGATATCATCGTCGCCGGGAGCTAACGGTCCCTGAGGCCGACGCCGATCTGCGCGCGCGGCTGCTCCATCTCGGCCGAAGTCACCGGATAGGCGCAGTAGTCGGCTGCGTAGTAACCGGTCGCGCGGTGGTTGCCCGAGATGCCGATCCCGCCGAACGGCGCCGACAGCGACGATCCGATCGTCGGCCGGTTCCAGTTGACCACGCCCGCGCGGACGTTCGCCCAGAAACGGTTGTAGTCGTTCGGGTTGCCGCCGATCAGCGCGGCCGACAGGCCGAAGCGCGTGGCATTGGCTTCGGTGATCGCCTGGTCGAACTCGTCGACGCGGATCACCTGCAGGATCGGTCCGAACAGCTCGACGTCGGGGCGCTCCTTCATGCCGGTCGTATCTATGATCGCCGGCGTCAGGAACGGCAGGCTCTCGTCGGCGCGGACGAGGTGCTTGATCGCCTTGCCGCCATGGCTCAGCAGGTAGAGGAAGCTCTCGGTCAGGCCGTCGGCAGCGGCATTGTCGATCACCGGGCCCATGAAGGGTGCGGGGTCGTCGAACGGCGCGCCGACGATGATCCGGTCGGCCAGGTCCTTCACTGCCTCGACCAGCGGGTCGTAGAGCGCCGATTTGACGATCAGCCGCCGCGCCGAGGTGCAGCGCTGGCCGGCAGTGGTGAATGCCGACTGCACGATCAGCATCGCCGCATCGTCGATCTTCGGCGTGTCCCAGACCACGATCGGGTTGTTGCCGCCGAGCTCCAGCGTGACGAGCTTCTCGGGCTTGGCCGCCAGCCTGCGGTTGATCGCAATACCGGTGTGGGCGGAGCCAGTGAACAGCACGCCGTTGACCCCGTCGTGCAGCGCCAGCGCCTGGCCCTCGTCGGGTCCGCCGATCACCAGTTGGACGACCCCGTCGGGAATCCCTGCGCGGTGGAAGCAGCGGACCAGCGCTTCGGCGGTGGCGGGGGCCTTTTCGCTCGGCTTGAAGATTATGGCGTTGCCGGCGATCAGGCCCGGGATGATATGGCCCGCGGGCAGGTGCGCGGGGAAGTTGAACGGCCCCAGCACCGCCAGCACGCCGTGCGGCTTGTGACGGACCGCGGCGGCGCCCTGGAGGGCACTGTCGAGCTTGCGCTGGCCGGCGCGCTCGGCACAGGCGCGGATCGCGACTTCGACGCGGGCGACGACGTTCTCTACCTCGGTACGCGCTTCCCAGACGGGCTTGCCGGTCTCGCGCGCGATCGTCGTGGCGAGCAGTTCCGCATCCTTGCGCACTTCGTTGGCGAAGCGGCGGAGCAGTTCCATGCGGGTGGCGAGCGGCTGTGCGGCCCAGGCCGGCCAGGCGCGGCAGGCCTGGTCGACCGCCTGGTCGACATCCCCGACATTCCCGCGCCACAGCTCCACACCCGTTGCCGGCTCGTAGGAAATGATCTCGGACTGGCTCACGGTCGCGGGTCGGGCTCCTGAGGATCAACTTGCACTAACTGCAAAGGTATAAACTTTGAAGGTCTTAGAGCCAAGAGGGGCTCATTTATGCCCGGCCGGGATCGGTGCTTCGCCCAGCGCATCGCCGAGCCGGCGGATAGCGGTTACCTTCTCGGCCAGCGGCGTCCAGTCGTCCTGTTCGGCGATCGCCGCCCAGATGCGTTCGACCTCGTCGATCACCAGTGTCGGCGGAGCCTCTTCCCACCAAAGCGGATGCGCGTCGTCGCCGGCCGAGCGGTACTGGCGCAGCCGGTCGCCGAATTCGCCCGTCGGCACATCGCGCCCGCCGCGGTGGCGGTGGAACAGGGTGTCGGGGGACATCGCGTTCTCGACCATGTAGCGCTCGGATGCGGTGATCAGGGCCATTTCGGCTTCGAGTCCTTGCGGCTCGACGCCCAGCCGCCAGCAGAACCGCCGCGCCATGGCCTGCTGGTAGAGCCCGCCGAAGCGTTCGAGGGCGAAGACCAGCGGCTCGGTCTCGGCCAGCATGCGCAGGGCAATGGCGAGCTGGCCGCAGTTCCACAGGATCGCCTCGGGCTGGCGGCCGAAGGCATAGAGGCCCGAATGGTCGAAATAGGCGGCGGTGAAGCGCGGGTCCCACTGCGGCAGCCAGCGCCAGGGGCCATAGTCGAAGCTCTCGCCCGAGACGTTCATGTTGTCCGAATTGAGCACGCCGTGGACGAAGCCGGCGACCATGTAGGAGGCGGAAAGGTCGGCCATGCGCTCGACCACCTGGTGGAGCAGCATCACCGCGGGCTCGTCGCGGCCGGGGGCATCATCGGGCGGCGGCGGGCCGGGAAATTGGTCGAGGCAGTAGTCGACCAGAAAGGCCATGTGCTCTGCCTGTTCGAAGGCGCGCAGCCGTTGGAAGGTGCCGATGCGGATATGCCCGTGGCTCAGCCGCAGCAGCACGGCCGAGCGCGTCGGGCTGGGCTCGTCGCCGCGCCAGAGCTCTTCGCCGGTCTCGATCACCGAGAAGGTCTTGCTCGTATAGACTCCGAGCGCCTCCAGCATCTCGGTCGCCATGATTTCGCGTACCGCGCCTTTCAGCGTCAGCCGCCCGTCGCCGTCGCGGCTGTAGGGGGTCTGGCCCGAACCTTTGGTGCCGAGGTCGAGCAAGCGCCCCGAAGAGTCGCGCATCTGCGCGAAGAGGAAGCCGCGGCCGTCGCCGATCTGTGGGTTGTAGTTGCGGAACTGGTGGCCGTGATAGCGCAGTGCGAGCGGCTGAGGCAGGTTGCCCTCGAGCGGCTGAAAACGCCCGAAGTGGTCGACCCATTCGGCATCGCTCAGGCTTTCCAGCCCGACCGAGGGCCCCCAGCGGTGGTTGCGGAAGCGCAGCTCGTGCCGCGGGAAATCCGCCGCCGCGACTGCGTCGGCTAGCCAGGGTGCCAGTGTCAGGATGGGAGTGTCAGGCCGATAGTCGCCCGCTTGCGGTTCGCTGCGCATCGCGCGATAGTGGGCGCAGGAGGCCCCGCACGCAAGCGGGCGGCTGGGAAACGTATGACCGACACTGCCGATTCCGCCTGGGCGGATTGCTTCTGGACCAGTCGCGATGGACTGAATCTTCACTACCGCGACTATGCGGGAAGGGCTGACCGGCCTGTCTTACTGTGTCTGCCTGGCCTGACGCGGAACGCCCGCGATTTCGAGACGCTGGCCATGCGCTTCGCGGGCGACTGGCGGGTAATCTCGCCCGAGATGCGCGGGCGCGGCGACAGCGCCTATGCCAAGGATTCGTCGACCTACAATCCGTTCCAGTACGTCGACGACATCAACCACCTGCTCGAGCAGACGGGCATCGAGCGCTATGTTGCGCTGGGCACCTCGCTGGGCGGATTGATGACGATGATCCTGGCGATGAACGCGCCCGAACGGATCGTCGGCGCCATGCTCAACGATATCGGCCCGGTGATCGAGCCCGCGGGGCTGGCGCGAATCGCCGGCTATGTCGGGCAGGGGCGCAATTTCCCGACCTGGATGCACGCCGCCCGCGCGATCGAGGAATCGCAGGCCATCGCCTATCCGGACTATGAGATCGACGACTGGCTGGCCATGGCCAAGCGACTGATGGTGCTGTCGAGCAATGGGCGCGTCGTCTTCGACTACGACATGAAGATCGCCGAGCCGATGCAGCGCGCGAGCAGCAGCGACGTGCAGCCCGATCTCTGGCCGGGGATCGAGGCGCTGGCCGGCAAGCCGCTGCTGCTGCTGCGTGGCGCGTTGTCCGACGTGCTCTCGGAGCAGACCTTGAGCAAGATGGAAGCGATGCTGCCCGGGGCGGAGGCGGTGACGCTCGCCGGCATCGGCCACGCCCCGACGCTCGACGAACCCGAGGCGGTAGCAGCGATCGAGCGGTTGCTGGCACGCTGCCAGGCCTGATTTTCCCAGCCCGCCTTGCGCATCCTCCACCTTCATTCGAGCTTCAACCGCGGCGGCAAGGAGCTGCGCGCGGCGCAGTTGATCAATGCTTTCGGCAAAAGCGTCGAACACACGATCGTCTCGGCGCAGCCCGATGCCATGGGCGCTGCGGCTGCGATCGATCCGCGCATGAACGTACGTTATCCGGACGACTTCCCTTCGCTGGCAGGCAAGCCGCTCCCTGGCCGGTTGCAGCGGCTGGCCAAGGCGATGCAGGGTTTCGACCTCGTCCTCACTTACAATTGGGGCGCGATGGATGCGGTGATGGCGCACACGCTGTTCCGCGATCTTCATCGCCTGCCGCCGCTGGTCCACCACGAGGATGGCTTCAACGAGGACGAGGCGGACGAGCGCAAGCGCTCGCGCAACTGGTTCCGGCGGATCGGACTGGGCCGCATCTCGGCCCTGGTCGTGCCCTCGCGCCGGCTCGAGGCGATCGCGCTGGGCGAATGGTTCCAGCCCGAGGCGCGCGTGGTGCGCATCGCTAACGGCATCGACATCGCTGCCTATGCGAAGAAGCCCAGACCCGATGCATTGCCTCGGGTGATCAAGCGACCGGGAGAGAAATGGCTCGGCACGCTGGCCGGGCTCAGGCCGGTCAAGAACCTGCCGCGCCTGGTCCGCGCCTTCGCCGACCTGCCGGATGAATGGCAGCTGGTGATCCTGGGCGAGGGGCCCGAGCGCGACGCGATCCGCGCCGAAGCGCTGCGGCTGGACGTGGCGCACCGCGTCCACCTGCCGGGCTTCGTGCCCGAGCCGGCCAAGGCGGTCGGGCTGTTCGACCTTTTCGCGCTGTCGTCGGACAGCGAGCAGTTCCCGATCTCGGTGGTCGAGGCGATGGCGGCCGGGCTGGCCGTGGTATCGACCGATGTGGGCGACGTCGCGGCGATGCTGGCCGAGGCGAACCGGCCTTACGTCACGCCCCCCAGCGATGAGCGCGCGCTGGCTGCGTCGCTCGCGCAATTCGCTGAAAACGAAGCGCTGCGCCGCGGTGTGGGCGAGGCCAACCGCCTGCGCGCGCGCGCCGAATACGACGAGAAAGCGATGATCGCCGCCTACCGCGGGGTCTACGGCCGCGCCTTGGGGCGCCAATCATTCCCATAATAGGCCGTTCAGCCACGCTTCACCGTCCACAGGCCAGCGACGATAGGCGTTGAAATGGTAACACCATCCGCTAAACAGCCCCGCACCCTATTCCCATCTGCAGAAAGCGCCCGTCTTGGCTCTGCGTCCCCAGTCTCCCCAATCTCGTAGCGACAAGCTCGCCCAGCGCGATGCCGCGCAGCAGGACGTCTTCATGCGCGAGGTCGACGAGGCTCTGCGTCAGGACGAAATGGTCGGGCTGTTCAGGCGCTATGGCCTGCCCGTGACAGTTGTCGTCGTGATCGGCCTGCTGGCGCTCGCCGGCTACCTCTATTGGAGCCACAGCGGCAAGGAGGCCCAGGGGCAGGTGGGTGAGCATCTCACCCTCGCGCTCGACAAGCTCGACGCCAGCAACTTCGCCGCGGCCGACAAGGAACTCGCCGAGGTGATCGCCAAGGGCGACGAGGGCAGCCTGGCTTCGGCCAAGATCCTGCGCGGCGGCATGGCGCTCAAGCAGGGCAAGCCGGCCGACGCGGGCAAGCTGTTCGCCGAGGTCGCCGCCGATGCCAAGTCGCCCAAGCCTTTCCGCGATCTGGCCACGATCCGCGAGATCGCCGTCAAGTTCGACAGCCTGCCGCCGCAGCAGGTCATCGATCGGCTGAAGCCGCTCGCCGTACCCGGCAACCCCTGGTTCGGCAGCGCGGGAGAGCTCGTCGGCATCGCTTACATGAAGCAGAACCGCAACGACCTCGCCGGTCCGCTGTTCGCAGCGATCTCGCGCGAAAAGGACGCTCCCGAGAGCCTGCGCGCCCGCGCCCGCCAGATGGCCGGCGTGCTGGGCGTCGATGCGGTCGACGATGTCAACAAGGCCGCGGCGGGCGACCAGCCCGAGGATGCTGCCGGTGCCGCCCCGGCGCAATAAAACCGCGATTGTAGAGGATGCCTGAATGAAGCCTTCGAATTTCCGCAGCTCGCTCGCCCGTCCGCTAGGTATGGCGCTGGTCGTCGCACTGGCGCTGGGCGTATCGGGATGCGGCGTGTTCGGCGGCAGCAAGGGCGGGCCAAAGACGCCGACGGTCGGCAACCGCGTGCCGATCCTGTCGCGCATCGAATCGGGCGCCAAGGTCGATCCGACGCAGGCCTCGATCGCCGTGATCGTGCCGCCGGCAGAAACCAATGCCGACTGGCCCCAGGCCGGCAACACGCCTGGCAAGAGCTATGGCCATCTCGCCCTGGCCGACGCGCCGAGCCGCGTCTGGAGCGCTTCGATCGCCGGCTCCTCGGGCAAGCGCCGCCTCGCGGCTGCGCCTGTCATCGGCGGCGGAAACCTGTTCGTCATGGACACCGACGGCCTCGTCAGCGCGTTCAACGCCTCCACCGGATCGCGGCTCTGGACCAAGAGCTTCTCGATCGAGGGCGACGGGTCGAGCTCGGTGTTCGGCGGCGGCGTCAGCTTTGACGGCGACCGCGTCTACGTCACCACCGGCGCCGGCGAAGTCGCCGCGCTCGAAGCGGCGACGGGTAACCAGATCTGGAAAGTGAAGCCCGCCGGCCCGCTACGCGGCTCGCCGACGATCGCCTTCAACGCGGTCTATGTGATGACCCAGAACAACGAGCTCCACGCGCTCGACTCGGCCGACGGCAAGGTGCTGTGGAACGAGAGCGGCTCGCAGGGCCAGGCCGGCGTCTTCGGCGTCGCGGCCCCTGCCGCCGGGCAGGGCACGGTCATCGCCGGCTATTCGACGGGCGAACTCGTCGCCTACCGCTACGAGAACGGCCGCACGCTGTGGTCCGACGCGCTGGCGCGCACCTCGATCTCGACCGCGGTCGGCATCCTGACCGACGTCGACGCCGACCCGATCATCGACCGCGGCCGCGTCTTCGCGCTGGGCCAGGGCGGGCGCATGGCGGCTTACGAACTCGTCAGCGGCCAGCGCATCTGGGAGCTCAATCTCGCCGGTATCTCGACCCCGGCGATTGCCGGCGAATGGGTGTTCACGCTGACCGACGACGCCAAGCTGCTCTGCATCGGCCGCACCAATGGCAAGGTTCGCTGGATGACCCAGCTGATGCGCTACCACAACGAGAAGAAGCGCAAGAACCCGGTGTTCTGGACCGGCCCCGTGCTCGCCGGCAATCGCCTGTGGATCGCCAATTCGGACGGCGAGGTCGATACGGCCAGCGTCGCGGATGGCACCGTGACCAAGTTCACCGAACTCGGCGGCAGCATCGCGCTGGCTCCGGTGGTGGCGAACGGGATGCTCTACGTGCTCGACGACAACGGCAAGCTCACCGCTTTCCGCTGACCTTTACCGGTCCCTTAACCAATTGCCGCTAGGCCGGGCGGCATGGACGAACGGCAGCAGGCGGCGGCATCCCGGCCGGTCAGCGACGTCTCGGCGGGCGTGGGCCTGTCGGGGCTTTTCGGCCTGTTCCTGTGGATCGCGGTGTGCCGCAACTGGCCCGCGATCGCCGACGCTTTTGCATTGCCGGGGCCGCGCGCGCCGCTCGCCGGGCCCTATGCGGCGCTGCTGACCGTGGTCTTCACCAGCCTGCCGATGGTCCTGTGGTCGGTCTTCGTGGACAAGGTCCACCGCCGCCGTTCGACCGGCATCCACTGGTCGAACCCGCGCCCGCTGAGCGCGGTCTCCGACGTCTCGGTGACCAAGCTTGCCGGGCTCTGGGCGACCTGGGCGCTGATCGGCCTGTTCTACTGCATTGCCCGCTGGTACTGGCGCGACGGCTATCTCTTCTCGATGGAAGTGATCGGCACGGCGGCCGTGCCGCTGTTCGTGCTATCGATTCCCTATGTGCTCTGGCTCGACCGTCGGCTGGTCGAGCCGCGCGACGGCGCCTGGCACTTCGGCGCCATGCTGATCGGGCGCGAGCCCTACGATCCCGCCGAAGTGCGCCGCCACCTGCTCGCCTGGGTGGTCAAGGGCTTCTTCGGCGCCTTCATGATCTCGATCCTGCCCGGCGGCTTCGAAGGCATCGTCACGCTCGACCTCGCGGCACTGCCGAGCGATCCCGTGCGGCTGGCCAATGCCCTGATCGAGCTGCTGTTCCTGTTCGACGTGCATATCGGCACGGTCGGCTACCTGATGACCTTGAAGCCGCTCGACGCGCAGATCCGCAGCGCCAATCCCTATCTCGCGGGCTGGGTCGCTGCGCTGATGTGCTACCCACCGTTCATCCTGATGGGCGAGGGCGGACCGCTGTCGTACCACGAGAACACCGCCGACTGGGCCTTCTGGATGCAGGGCCACACTGCACTGATCTGGGCCTGGGGGGCGCTGCTGGTCTCGCTGACCGCGGTCTATGCCTGGGCGACCGTGGCCTTCGGACTGCGCTTCTCGAACCTCACCTATCGTGGCGTACTGACCAACGGGCCCTACCGCTTTACCCGGCACCCGGCCTATTTGTCGAAGAACCTGTTCTGGTGGTGCTCGACCCTGCCGTTCCTCGCCACGACCGGCGCACTGACGGACGTGGTGCGCAATACGGTGATCCTCGGCCTTGTCAGCGCGGTCTATTTCTGGCGCGCCAAGACCGAGGAGAAGCACCTGCTCGGCGAGGATGCCAAGTACCGCGCCTACCATGCCTGGGCGGCGCAACACGCGCCGATCACGCGCGCGTTCGGCCGGATCGGCCGGCTGGTCGGGCAACGCGGTGCGCGCCAGCTTCAGCCGGCGGAATAGTCAGTCGAGGAACAGCTCGGCGGCGGCGTCGATGATCGCGTCCTCGTCCAGCCGGTAGCGATGGTAGAGATCGGGCAGGTCGCCGGTCTGGCCGAAGCGATCGGTGCCCAGCGGGCTGACGCGCATCCCCGTGACCCCGCCCAGCCAGGACAGCGCCGCCGGTGAACCGTCGAGCACGGTGACCAGCCCGGCGCCCGGCCGCAGTGCCGAGAGCAGCTTTTCGGCATGCGAGGGCGCGCGCTTGCCGTCGGTCCAGCGCGCGGCGCGGCGTGCGGACCAGTCGCGGTGCAGCAGGTCTGCCGAAGTGACGTTCAGCAGGCCGAGGCCGGGCAGGTCGTCTGCCAGCGCCTCCCGGGCGGCCAGAGCCTCGGGTGCCACTGCGCCGCTGAATACGATCGCGGCCTCGGCGTCTGGCGCCGGCTGGCGCAGCCAGTAGCCGCCTTTGAGCGCGTCGGCTTCCCAGCCGTCGTTCTCGCGCGCCACCTGATCGATCGCACGCGTGCTGAGCCGCAGATAGACCGAGCTGCCATCGGGGCGCTGCATGTGGTCGAACGCGTGCGCCATGATCAGCGCCACCTCGTCGGCGAAAGCGGGTTCGTAGGAGGTCAGCCCCGGCTGGCCCATGCCGATCAGCGGCGTGTTGATCGACTGGTGCGCGCCGCCTTCGGCCGCGAGCGTCAGGCCCGAAGGCGTGCCCACCAGCAGGAAGCGCGAATCCTGGTAGCAGCCGTAGTTCAGCGCATCGAGGCCGCGGGCGATGAAGGGATCGTAGACCGTGCCGACCGGCAGCAGCCGCGTGCCGAAATGCTGGCCGGCGAGCCCCAGCGAGGCGAGCAGCAGGAAGAAATTGCTCTCGGCGATGCCCAATTCGATGTGCTGGCCTGCTTGAGTAGCGGCCCATTTCTGCGCCGAGGGGATCTTGGCCTTGTGGAACACGTCGGCCAGTTCCTGCCGGCGGAACAGCCCGCGCTGGTTGACGAAGCCGCCGAGATTGGTCGTCTGGGTCACGTCGGGCGCGGTGGTGACGATGCGGTCGCCAAGCAGGTCGCCCGACTTGGCTATGTCGAGCAGGATGCGGCCGAATGCCGCCTGGGTCGATTGCCGCGGTTCGGGCGGAACGGCGAAGCGCGCGGGCACCGGCACCATCTCGGCTTGAGGTTCGACGGCCTTGCCGGCGAGCGCGCTGGCATCGACGAAGGCCTTGAGCCGCGCTGCGGCGTTGTCACCGAGCCCGCCCCATGGCTCCCATTCGTCACCCTGCGCGATGCCGAGGTGCGCGCGCAGACCCTCGATCTGCGACGGGTTCATCATCCCCGAATGGTTGTCCTTGTGGCCCGCGAGGGGCAGGCCGTAGCCCTTGACGGTATAGGCGATGAACAGCGTCGGCCGGTCGTCCTGTGCGCTGTCGAAGGCGTCGATCAGCGTCTCGACGCAGTGCCCGCCGAGATTGGTCATCAGCGCTGCAAGCCCGTCGTCATCGAAGCCGCCCAGCAACTTTGCCACCTGCGGACGATCGCCGATGTCGGCCATCAGCCGTTCCCGCCAGGCCGCGCCGCCCTGATAGGTCAGCGCGGCGAACTCGGCGTTCGGGCAGTGCTCGATCCATTCCTCCAGCGCCTTGCCGCCGGGCCGCCTGAAGGTGGCGCGCTGCAGCTTGCCGTGCTTCAAGGTGATTACCCGCCAGCCGCAGGTCTCGAAGATGTCGTCGAAGCGGCGGAACATGCGGTCGGCGGTCGTCGCGTCGAGCGACTGACGATTGTAGTCGACTACCCACCAGCAATTGCGAAGGTCGTGCTTGTAGCCCTCGATCAGGCACTCATAGATGTTGCCCTCGTCGAGTTCGGCGTCGCCCATCAGCGCGATCATCCGCCCGGCGTCGGCTTCGGCGAGCTTGCCGTGCGCGACGAGGTAGTCCTGCACGAGGCTGGAAAAGGCGGTGACCGCGACGCCGAGGCCGACCGAGCCGGTCGAGAAATCGACCGGGATCGAATCCTTGGTCCGCGACGGATAGGACTGCGCCCCGCCGAGCCCGCGGAACCGCTTGAGCTTATCGCGCGACTGCTGGCCCAGCAGGTAGTGGATCGCATGGAGCACAGGCCCGGCATGCGGCTTGACCGCCACCTTGTCCTGCGGGCGCAGCGCGTGGAAATAGAGCGCCGCCATGATCGCGGTTATCGAGGCGCAGCTCGCTTGGTGCCCACCGACTTTCAGCCCGTCGCGCTTGGGCCGCAGATGATTGGCGTTGTGGATCGTCCACGAAGACAGCCAGCGTAGCCGCGTTTCGATGAGATCGAGCGAGGCGACGAGGTCCTGGCGGCTGCTGGCGAGAGCGGTTTCCATCGCCTGCGAATAGACCCTGCCGTGCGGGCAGGTCCTTGCGAAGGTGGCCGCGAAATGCGAGATTATTGGCAATAAATGCCGATTATATCCATTCTGATGATAGGATTTGCCAATCATGCAGCTTGATGCGCTCGATCGCCAAATCCTGGCGCAGTTGCAGGTGGACGGCCGCATGTCGAACCAAGAGCTATCCGAGCGGATCGGCCTTTCGCCCAGCCCCTGCTTGCGTCGCCTGCGCCAGCTCGAAGCCGGGGGTGTTATTCAGCGCTACGTTGCGTTGGTCGATCCCGAGACGGTCGGGCTGGGGGTCACGGCTTTCGTCCGCGTGCGGCTCGACCAGCAGGACGACCGGCACCTCGCGGTGTTCGAGGCTGCGGTCGCCGAGATCCCCGAGGTCATGGAATGCTACCTGATGACCGGCGAGGCCGACTACCAGTTGCGCGTGCTCGTCGGTTCGCTCGGCGAGTTCGAGGATTTCCTACGTCACCGGCTTACGCGCATCGCCGGCGTCGCCCAGGTCACCAGCAGCTTCGCGCTGCGCCCGGTGGTCTACAAGACGGCGCTGCCCGCGCGCGATCAGAGCGGCTCGGCGGCGCCCGCTTCGTAGGTAGTCACCTTGCGCTCGGTCATGCCTAGCTCGGCGCGTTCGCGCTGCCACTGTTTCATGTGCGGCATTTCGAAATGCGCTGCCAGCGCGTCGCAGCTCTCCCAGGCTTCGTTGACGCGGAAGAGGCCTGGTTCGAGCACGTCCTCGGCATAGGCATATGCGATGCATCCGTCCTCTGCGCGCGAGGTAGCGATCACCCTTGCCATCGCTTCGCGGCCGGCCCCGATGCTCGCCAGCGGCAACCGGAACTCGCCGATCACCAGGATCATCAAAAGCTCTCTTCGTAGACCCGCGTGATGTCGCCGGCCCATTCGCCGTTGAACTTGTCGAGCAGCCGCTGCGCCGGGACCTTGCCCGAGGCGACGATCTCTTCGAGCGGCGCGAGGTAGGTGGTCTCGTTGTCGCCCGCGGCGTTGAGTCGGCCGCGTGCGGTCAGGCCCGAGCGCGCAATCGCCACGGCCTCGCCGGCGATGTCGCGCAGCTTGCCACCACCGGGAATGGGGGCATCGAGCCCCAGCTTCGGCACGGCATTGCGCAGCGCCTCGCGGCCTTCCATGTCCCAGCCCTTGACGAGGTCCCAGGCGGCGTCGAGCGCGGTCTGGTCATAGAGCAGGCCGACCCAGAGCGCCGGCAGCGCGCAGATGCGGCTCCACGGCCCGCCGTCGGCGCCGCGCATTTCGAGGAACGACTTCAAACGTACCTCGGGGAATGCGGTCGACAGGTGGTCGACCCAGTCGCTCATCAGCGGCTTCTCGCCGGGCAGGACCGAAAGCTCGCCCTTGAGGAAATCGCGGAAGGAAAGTCCCGAGGCGTCGATGTACTTGCCCTCGCGGAAGACGAAATACATCGGCACGTCGAGCATGTAGTCGACATAGCGCTCATAGCCGAAGCCTTCGTCGAAGACGAAAGGCAGCATGCCGGTGCGGTGCGGATCGGTGTCCGACCAGATGTGGCTGCGGTAGGAGAGGAAGCCGTTGGGCTTGCCCTCGGTGAACGGCGAATTGGCGAACAGCGCGGTCGCCAGCGGCTGTAACGCCAAGCCGACGCGGAACTTCTGCGCCATGTCCGCCTCGCTCGAATAGTCGAGGTTCACCTGGATCGTGCAGGTCCGCAGCATCATGTCGAGGCCCATCGTGCCGACGCGCGGCATGTGCCGCAGCATGATGTCGTAGCGGCCCTTGGGCATGATCGGCAGCTCGTCGCGGCGCTTGTCGGGCCACATGCCGAGGCCGAGGAAGCCGGTATCCGTGCGCTCGCCGATCGCCTTGACCTGGGTCAGGTGGCGGCCGGTCTCGGCGCAGGTCTGGTGCAGGTTTTCCAGCGGCGCCCCCGACAGTTCGAGCTGGCCCGCCGGCTCCAGGCTGACGGCACCATCAGCGCCCGACATGGCGATGACGTTTCCGCCTTCTTCAACAGGCTGCCAGCCGTATTCGGTCATGGCCATCAGCATGTCGCGAATCCCGCCGGGCTCGTCATAGGACGGCGCGTGGTGGTCCTTGCGATTGTAGACCAGCTTCTCGTGCTCGGTGCCGATCCGCCAGCGCTCGGGCGGCTTCTCGCCCTTGGCCATAGGCTCGGCCAGCTGGCCGACGCTCTCGATCACCGGATCGTTGCGATTTGAAACTTGCCTCGTGCTCATGGCGTGCCGTTAGGTGACCGAGAATTGTTGCGCCAGTGTTATTTGGAGCCGTCGCTGCCCCAATCTCCGACAGTCCCCATCCACAGCGCCGTGGCGGCAATCGTTGCAGTCTCACCGCGCAGGATTCGCGGGCCGAGCGTGATCGCGCGGGCCTGGGGCAGGGCGCGGATCGCGGCGCGCTCGGCATCGTCGAAGCCGCCTTCGGGGCCGACCAGAAGGGCGGCAGGGCCCGAATGCGCGGCGAATGCGGCGGCTGCGGGCTCGCCGCCAGCCTCGTCGGCGAAGAACAGGACGCAGTCCTCGGGCCATGCGCTTAGCAGCGAGTCGAGCTTCAACGGCACCGCGAGTTCGGGCAGCGCCGTGCGCGCGCATTGCTCGGCGGCTTCGGTGAGGATCGTCCGCGCCCGCTCGGCATTGAGCGCGTCGGCGACGCAGCGGCGCGTGACCAGCGGCTGGATTCGCCGCACGCCGAGTTCGGTCGCTTTTTCCAGCACGAGATCGAAATTGGGTTTCTTGAGCAGCGCGGCGCAGAGCGTGAAATCGGGCACCTGCTCGCGGGCGCGCATCAGGTGCTCGGGTACCAGCACGATCTCGCGCTTGCCGACCGAGACCACCCGCGCGGTCCACTCGCCGGTCTGGTCGTCACACAGGATCACCGCGTCGCCTTCGCCCACGCGCATCACGCGCGACAGGTAGTGCGCATGCTGGCCCTCCACAGCCACCGTGGCGCCTTCGGCCAGCGGACCGGGAACGAACAGGCGCGGGGCACTCTTGGGCGGCCAGGCGGGGGTAGCGGGCATCGCGCCTCGATAGCCTGCGCGGGCGCCGGGCGGAAGCACTTGAGTTCGCTCGCGGAACGCCGCATCCATCCGGCGGGAGAACGGCCGATGATCGAGGAATCCGAAATTCGCGCGCTGATCGACCGCGCCGCGATCAGCGACGTGGTCAACGCCTATGCCACGGCCGTCGATACCCGCGACTGGGATCTGTTCCGCTCGCTGTTCGCCGAGCGCCTGTTCCTCGATTTCCGCTCGTTCCACCCGAGCCTCTACCGCGAGCTCTCGGTCGACGAACTGGTCGGGATGACGCGGCTGATCGCCGGCTTCGACGCGACTCAGCACCTCAGCGGCAACCACGTCCACCGGCTCGCCGGCGACCGCGCGACCTGCATTTCCTACATGCACGCCGGGCACTTCCTGAAGCGCGACGGCCAAGATCACGCCTGCTTTCTCTACGGCTACTACACCTACGAGCTCGCGCGCGGGGCAGAGGGCTGGAAGATCGACCGCTACGGCCTGCAGATCACCGCCCAACACGGGGATTCGCGCGTCTTCGAATGGGTAGGAATGCGCTAATGTCCATCCCCGTAAGACTAGGGATCTTACCTAGCTTGGAGCGTTAACGCGGTCCCTGCATCATGCGCTCGCGGATCGGGCTGTGGTAAAGATCACAGGGGTGCGGTGCGCTGCCGCACAGCCTTGCGGTGGCGCTTTCGCCCATAAAGCCCACGTCCGGTTCGCTGGTGACGCAAGGGATTTTGGCAAATGAGCATGGTTTTCGCACTGGTGCTGCTGGGCTGCGCGGATGACGGGACCGCTTGCGAGCGACTTCCGACGCAGGCCGAGCAATACGGCTCGAAGGCCCTCTGCGAAGCCGGCCAGGAAATGGCGCTGCAGAGCGAAGCGGCGATGCAGGCCGACTATCCCACCGTGGTGTCGCGCTGCCTGCCGATGAATGTGGCTCCGGCGATTGCGGCGGGAGGTCGTAAAGCGACGGTTCCGCTGCGATAGGTGCCGCTGCTCACAGCAGGCTCAGGCGGATGGCCAAGGCGCAGGCGTGTACCTTGTTGGTGGCGCCGAGTTTCCGGATAGCGTTCTTGAGATGGTATTCGACCGTGCGTTGGCTGCGGCCGAGAATCGACGCGGTTTCCCACGCGGTCTTTCCCATGCTGACCCAGCGCAGGCATTCGCGTTCTCGTTCGCTGAGCAGATCTTCCTTCCCTGCCGGCACGGCCGCATTGGCAAGATCGCCTGCGGCCCATCCCGGCGACTCCGCACTGAGCATGCGAAACTCGGTAATGTCGATCACGCAGCCGACGGCGCGCAAGTGGCCGGCGTCATCGCGAATGATGCACGCCACCGAGCGTAACCAGCGGACGTTTCCGTCCGGACGGATGATGCGAAATTCGACATGGTAGCGCTGATCACGTGACAGCAGTTCGGACACCTGCTCGAGGTTTACCTCAGTTGCAGCCTCGACATCTTCTTCATGGATGTGTTTGCTGAGGTCTGAAATCGATATCACGGGATCCCGTTCGGGACAAAGTCCCATGATCTCGTACCAGCGATCGTTGCAGTACAGGCTGTCAGCTTCGACGTCGTAATCCCAGAGGCCGCCTCCCATCGCCTTGAACGATAGGGCCAGGCGATCGTAGCCGGCTCCCGAAGTGCCCCTATTCTTCGAACTCAATGCGTCACCTCACCGCTGCCCGCGCGGATGGCCTGCAAGGCCAAACGCATCCGGTCGAATGACGGACCGGCCTTTGGCGAAGCAAACTTTCAATAATATGCCGAGGTACGCAAATAAATTTCATCGCCCCGGCCTCCGTAAATTTGCGAGTTGTTCGGCCAAGTGGCCTGCCTAGGCTCGTCCGCAACCACGAAGGGCCCCGCGGACAGGCAGTCTGGCGAGACCTAGGCCATTGAAAAGTATCGGCGTGACCGATGAGGTGGAACGGGATCATGGATCGCCTGACACGAGCGCTTCCGCTGGCGATCAGTGAGATGGGAAAACGGGAGTTTTCCGCCCTGGCATTCCGGTTTTTCGATGATGACCCGCTGGCTCGTGAGCCGGCCGCCGACGTGGTCGAAGATTTCATCCTCTATCTCGAGCGAACGGGTGTTGCGCCGCACGCCGTCGTCGTTGCGCTGTTCGAGTTGGCGCGGTGTCATTGCGCGGACATCGGCCCGCCGCCGCTCTTGACGTCGGAACTGCAGCGCATGCCGGTCAGCAGACTGCTGACCATGCAGGTTGCCCGGCATCCGGGTGCCAGAGCGATCGAAGTAGCCGGTCAGGTGCCCATGACGCTGCTGTCGCTCTATCCCAATCTCAAGGGCGGCGACGGTATACTGTTGGCTAAGCGCATCGGCGGAGACCTGGTGCTGCCCTTGGCGATGGCGGAACTGGCGATGTTTCGCAGATTGGCGCAACCGTGCGATCTCGTGAACATTCTCGGAGCCGCGGATGCGGCGAATGACGCCGCGGCGACTTTCCACCGGCTGGTACGGCTCGGTGTCATAGTCGAAGTCCGGCAGGACGGTGAGGGAGTCCAGTCCACAGCCGGTGGTTTCGCCTAAAGCCCCGCCGCCAGCTCCACATATTTGCGCGAAGCCTCGCCCAACGCATCGGCCAGGCCGGCATCGTCCAGGGGCAGTTCGTTGCATTTGAATAGCAGGAACTCCGTGATCCCGGCGTCGCGGTAGCGTTTCAGTTCGTCGGGCTCGGTCCAGGTGAACACCGCGACGCTGATCCGCAGGGCATCGGGATCGCGGCCGGCTTCGCGGGTCAGTTCCTTGAGCCGCCTGACGCGGGTGGGGGCCACGTCCACCGGCAGGTTGAAGGCCAGCCAGCCGTCGCCGGTGCGGGCTACGCGCTTCTGGGCGATCTCGGTGTCGCCGCCGATCATGATCGGGATGCCCCCGGCGCGCGCCGGGCGCGGGTACATGTAAGCGTCCTTGAACTGCACGGTCGGGCCGTCGAACTGCGCGGCATCGTCACGCCACAGCGTGCGCATCGCATCGATGTATTCGTCGGTACGCTTGCCGCGGGTCTTCCAGTCGCTGCCAATCGCGTCCATTTCCTCCTTGCACCAGCCGACCCCCGCGCCGAGCACGACGCGGCCGCCGCTGAATTCGTCGAGCACCGACAACTCCTTGGCCAGGACCACAGGATTGCGCTGCGGCAGGATCAGGATCGAGCTGCCCACTTCGATCGTCTCGGTCGCGGCCGCGGCCCAGGCCATGGCCATGACCGGCTCGTAGAGCGGCAGCCGGGGATCGGCGATCGGCGGGTCGCCCCAAGCCGGATTGACCCCGGCATAGGGATAGGGCGATTCCGGATAGGCCCCGAACAGCAGCACGTGGTCGCCCGCCCAGAACGAGGCGAAGCCGGCCTTCTCGGCGGCTCTGGCGGACCGCCGGATGAACTCGCCGGTCGAGCAGGGGCCGACGCCGACGGTGCAGATGCCAACTTTCATGCCGCTTTCTCTTCCCTTCGCCCGAGGCCGTAGTCGCCGACGATCGTCGTGCGGCGCATGATCCGTGTTTCCTCGGGCGGCACGCCGGTCGCGCAGTGGAGCATGCGCCAGTTGTCCCAGAGCACCATGTCGCCCGGCTGCCACTTATGGAAATACATCAGCTCGGGCCGGATGACGTGATCGATCACTTCGGCGAGCAAGGCATCGCCTTCGGGGTTTTCCATCCCCTCGATGCCGTCGGCGAACCAGGGTGAGACGTGGAGGATCTTCTGCCCAGTCTCGGCCTGCTGGTAGACCAGCGGGTGAATCGCGCGTTGCTGGACCGAGGGATGATCCATGCCCTTGCGGAACAGCGTGGACATCCGCACCAGCTTGTCGACCGGGCTGCCGAACTTGGCGCGGGTGAAATCGGGCTGGTACGAGTAGATCACGCTGAGCCCCTCGATCCGCGCCTTCAGGCGGTCGGGCAGGAGCGCATAGGCGGCGATCTGGTCGATGAAGCCGGTGTCGCCTCCGCGCCCCGGCAGGACTTCGGGACGCAGGATGCCGCCGTGGTTGATCCGGTCGACATAGGCACCATCGAAGTGCCAGGGCAGGTAGCCGCCGCGCTGCTCGCCTTCGATCTCGTAGATGTTGCCGTCCTCGCGGTCGAACTCGATCGGGGCGAGCGCCTTGTGCTCGGTCTTGATGTCGGTGCCGGCCATCATCGGATGGACTTCGGGCTCACCATAGATTTCCGAGAGCGCGAGCTGGGTGTCTATGCCGCCCGGAATGCCGCGGAAGACGACGAGGCCTTTGTCGATCCAGAGGTCGTGCAGCGCCTGGCGGACTTTCGGATCGCCCAGAGTGCCAGGATCGAGCTCCGTGATCATGGCCCCGTAACGGTCCTGGCCGGGCAGGGGGGCGACGTCGAACATCAGCGCCCCGGTGTCGCTTGCCGCATCACGTCCATCGGCACCGTCCGCGTGTCTCGGCCCGATCGCAACAGCGTGCCCGGCAAGGCGCCCGTGTGCTCACCGTGGCGGACGATCTCGACGCCGCCGACGAGCACGTGGTCGATCCCCACCGCCTCGGCATAGATGCGGTATTCGTTGCCGCCGGGCAGGTCGTAGCGTCGGCCGATCGGCTGGCCGGCGATCGTATCCGGATCGAAGACGACCACGTCAGCATGATAGCCCTCGCGGATCAGGCCGCGGTCGATCAGGCCGAAATAGGCGGCGGGCCGCGCGGTGAGCTGGTGCACGGCCGCTTCGAGCGCGATGATCTTCTCCTCGCGCACACCCTTGCCGAGCACGGTCGTGGCGTAGTCGAAGCTGTCTATCAGATCGAGGTGAGCGCCGGCGTCCGAGGCGCCGACAAGCGTCCGGTCGTCGGCCCAGAGGCGCCCGCGCAGTTCCCACGAAGCGCGGTCGTGACCGCCCTGGTCGGGGGAGAAGACGGTCGCCAGTCCGTCGGCGACGGCGATGTCGAAGAAGGCATCGACCGCGCTCTTGCCCTCTTCGGCGGCGATGGCCGCTACCTGACGGCCGTCATGGCGGGCATTGGTCGACGACACCACGGTATAGGTCGCCAGCGTTGCAAAGGATTTGAGCCCCGAATCCGCGGGGATCAGCTCGGCGTCTGCCGCCAGTTGCCGGCGCACTTCGGGATCGCGGAATTTTTCGATCCGCTCTGGAATCGGCAGCTTGAACACCTCGCGCCAGAGGCCAGGCAGCACGTCGAACATCATCCCGTTCTTCAGGCTCATGTAGACGCCCGGCGTGCGCGGCATGGTCAGCGCGATCACCTCGCCGCCGCGCGCTCGCGCCGTGTCGCTGATCGACAGCTGCCGCGCGGCGATCTCGGCAGCATTGGCTTTTCCGTTCACCACCAGCACGTTCCAGTTGACCGGCCGCTGCCCCGCCAGCGAAAACTCGGCCATCAGGTCCGCCGTGCTCTCAAGCTTGTCGAGGTCCGGCAGCAGCTCCAGTCCGGTCCCTTCGTGCTTCGCGACGACGCTGGCGAGGGCCAGGAATTCCTCGCGCTCGGCCCAGCGCGAGGGGACGGGCTGACCTTCGTAATCGTTGTGCGTCGGCGATGTCGTGGTGGAGAAGCCCAGCGCGCCTTCGGCCAGCGACCGGTCGAGCAGGTCTTGCATCGCGGCGATCTCCGCCGCGTCGGCCTTCTCGCCCACCGCCCGCGGCCCCATCACCGCGCGGCGGATCGCCGAATGGCCGACGAAGAAGCCGGCGTTGAGCCCTAGGCCGCCTTCGACCCGGTCGAGATAGTCGCCGAACGAGGACCAGCCCCAGTCGGACACCGCCTCCAGCGTTTCGAGCGGCATGCCTTCGACGCGCGACAGCATGCGGCGGATGTAGGGGCCCGACTCAGCCGTCAACGGCGCGATCGAAAAGCCGCAGAAGCCGCCGATCACCGTGGTGACGCCGTGGAAGCACGAAGGCGTGAGCTTGGGGTCCCAGAACACCTGCGCGTCGTAATGCGTATGCGCATCGATGAAGCCGGGCGCGACCACCCGCCCGCTCGCGTCGATCGTCTCACGCGCCGCCTCGGTCACAGTGCCGATCGCGACGATGCGGCCGTCCCTGATGCCCAGATCGCCCGCGAAGCCCGGGCTGCCGGTGCCGTCGACGATGGTTCCGCCGATTATCCTGGTATCGAGCATGTGCCCGCACCCTCTCCATGTTTGTCTGTTGCTTACCAGCTAAGCGGGTGAATAGAACAGCCAAGGATGGAACAGGCGAAGACGCCGTTCTTGGCGAGAGAGGAAAGCCGATGACGATGACGGTATCGCAGATTCGCGACGAGATGGCCGATCGCGAGGCGATCCGCGACTGCCTGATGCGCTACAGCCGCGGGATCGACCGGATGGACCCCGAAGTGCTCGCCTCCGCCTATTGGCCCGGGGCGATGGACTATCACACCGGCTTCACCGGCACGGTCGAGCAGTTCATCGAATGGGCCCTGCCGCGGCTCGCCGCGATGGAGCAGGCCATGCACATGATCGGCAACGTGCTGATCCGCATCGACGGCGACACGGCCAAGGTCGAGTCCTACCTGTGGTCGGTCAGCGTGCTGCCGGGCGACGATGCGCGCCAGGTCATGGTCGTGGGCCGCTATCTCGACAAGTTCGAGAAGCGGAATGACGAGTGGCGGATCGCCGAGCGCCTGGTGGTCCACGACTGGTTCCAGGAGGGGCCGGCGGACAACGATTGGTCGGCAGGCCCCTTTGGCATGACCGGCCTGCTACGCGGGACCACCGTGCCGAAGGATGCCAGCGTCGACTGGTTGGAGCTGCGGGTTTGAGCGATGCACATACCTGCGTGGCGAGCCCATAGTGCCATCCGTTGTGGCTGGCAGATTGCGGCGGGCCTATCCTCACTCGATGCGCGTTTATTGCCTTTGTCTGTCGTTGTTCTTGGCAGGATGTAGTCGATCGACGAATACGTTTGAGGTTCAAGCCGCGGGTGCGACATCAGCAAAGCTTGAGCTTTGTGGGCAATCGACGGAGCTTCAACGGAGCGGCGATAAGTTTGCCGGCAGCTACCCGGTTGGCTGCGAGGGGGATGGCGTCATCAAGGTCAGCTTTCTAAGCCAAACGTCTGTCATTTGCCCCATCGGATACGTAACACCGGGAGCACGCCAGAATTTCCGATTCAAGATCGATGACGGTAGATGCACTCCATCTGAAATCTAGTCCGAGGTCCCCTTTTCGGACTGGCGTCGCGCCTGTGGGTCTATGCTTTAATCGCCGGCCTCGCGGCATTTCATGTCGATGGCGCGGCGCTGGAGCGTGCTGGCCGCGCCGCCCTCGCGCTTCATTTCCTCATCGACGCAGCGCTGCGAGGGTGTGCGGGTGTCGGCATTCTGTGCACGGATGCGGCGGTCGAGCTCGATCACGTCGGCCAGTTCCTGCGGCGTGAGGCTGCCGATCTGCCGGCCGCCGTTCATCACCGCCTCGTAGTTGGCGCGCGCTTCGGCGACGCGGCTCTGCGCCAGCGCGCTGCCCTGCCAGCCGAGCCCGAGCGTCAGGACCAGCGCCGCCGCTATCGTCTTCGTCATTGGATCTACCCTGCTATCGCTTCCTCGCGGGCCAGCTCGATCGCCGGCTGGGATTCCAGCCAGTTCGCCAGCAGGCGCAGGTCCTTTTCCACCGCTTCGGTGTACAACGGCTTAAGCGCTTCGGAGACGGCCAGCACGAGTTGCCCTTTCCGGCGGCTCAGCGTCGAGCCCGAAAGCGTCTGTGCGATGCAGCCGCTGAACTTGCGGCACAGCCGCGTCGCGAGGCCCCAGGTCACCGCTTCGCGCAAGTCGGCGAGCGGGGCGAGGCGCAGGTATTCGTCGGGGATCGCGGTGCGCCCGGTATTGGCCATGGCCGCCATCGCCAGGATCGCGCGCTCGCGGTCGTCGATGCCGATCCAGCGCTTGCGCAGCGCCCAATCCATCGCCTGCTCCATGCGCAGGTTTGGCTCGATCCGCTGCGCCGCCAGCGCCAGCATGGTCGCGGCGAGGCGTAGGCGTTCGCTGTTTGGCGCTTTGGGGCCGGCCTCACCGGGTATGCAGACGTCGGCGGTCCAGCCGTTGACCATGGTCGCTGCGGCGGGGGAGACGTCGAGCGTCTCGGCGAAGGCGGATACGCCCGCGAGCATCGGATCCTGGGCCCGCACGCCGGGGCTGAGCCGGCGGTAGAGCAGGCCCTCGCGCAGGCCCCAGGACGAGAAGATCAGGCTCGCCGGCTTGATCTCGCGCGCCAGGACCGCGAGCAGCGCAGCGGCATCGGGCAGAGTGGCAAGGCGCGAGGGCGAAAGCCGCGGGACGTCCGCGGTGAGCCTGCCCGAAACCACGCTGCGGCAAAGCCTGATCGCGGTCTCGGTATCGATCTCCCAACCGTGCGGATCGTCGAGCGGCCAGCCGAGCTTGGCCATGAAATAGCGGGCCAGCGCACGGAACGAGCCGCCAACCAGATAGAGCGGCAGGCCCGAGCCGTCGGGCCAGTCGGCCGCGCGCAGCGCCTTGTGGACGCGCGCGTTGAACTTCGCCGCGCCGCCGGCGCGCAGGGCTTCCAGTCGCAGCGTGCCGAAGGGCATGGTCACGCCGTGGCGGGCGTTCTGGCCGTCGAGTTCGGTCAGTTCCAGGCTGCCTCCGCCGAGGTCGGCGACGACACCCCTGGCGCCGGGGAAGGCGGCCATGATGCCGTGAGCGCTGGCGATTGCCTCTTCCTCGCCTGTCAACAGGCGCGGATCGAGCCCGAGCGCGCGCACCTGATCGAGGAAGGCCTCGCCGTTGCTGGCATCGCGCACCGCGGCCGTGGCGACGGTCTCGACGTCGCTTACCTCCATCATGCGCAGCAAGGTGGCATAGCGGCCGAGCGCCGACAGCGCGGACCTCATCGCCTTGTCCGACAGCGCGCTCGTCTCGCTCATGTTCCGGCCGAGCCGGGCGGTGACCTTCTCGTTGAGCAGCACAGAAGGCGCGCGCGGGGGCCCGCCGTAAACGACGACACGGACGGAGTTCGATCCGATGTCGATGATCGCGTGTCGCTCTGCCACTACCGTTCCCGTCATGCGGTTGGTGAAAAACACCGCGTCGCTCCTGTCACACTTTCCCGCGGCGCAAGGCAAGCTTCGGCACCTTGCGCCCGCTGGTCAATGCCGCGCCTCGGCCCGAAAGCGAAGGGTTGGTCATGAAGTAACGGTGCAAATTGAAGGGGGTTTCCCCCTTTTCCATGCGAGCGTAGCTGCCGTCGGGCGCGAGCACCCAGGACTGTTCGGTGTCGAGCAGGTTGGCGAGCATGACCTGGCTCAACACCTGGTCGTGGACGGTGCGGTTGCGGATCGGCACGAGCAGCTCGACTCGCCGGTCGAGATTGCGGCTCATGCCGTCGGCCGAGGTGATGAACACCCGCGCACGGCGGTTGGGCAGCTCGGCGCCGTTGGCAAAGGCCCAGATGCGGCTGTGCTCGAGGAAGCGGCCGATGATCGACTTGACCGTGATGTTTTCCGACAGGCCCTCGATCCCGGGCCGCAGGCAGCAGATGCCGCGGATCACCAGCGCGATCATCACGCCCGCCTGGCTCGCTTCGTAGAGCCGGTTGATCAGCTTCGAATCGGTCAGCGCGTTGAGCTTGGCCCAGATCGTCGCAGGCTTGCCCGCGCGGGCGTTGGCGATCTCGCGGTCGATGCATTCGTAGAGCCGGTCGCGCAGGAACAGCGGCGAGATCGCCAGCATCTCCAGCTTCTGCGGCTCGACATAGCCGGTGATGAAGTTGAACAGCTTGCCGGCATCGCGGCCGAACTTGGGATCGGCGGTGAAGAAGCTGAGGTCGGTATAGATGCGCGCGGTCACCGGGTGATAGTTGCCCGTGCCGAAGTGGCAGTAGGTCCGGTAGCTGCCTTTCTCGCGCCGCACGACCATCGAGACCTTGGCGTGGGTCTTCCAGTCGACGAAGCCGTAGATCACCTGCACCCCGGCGCGTTCGAGCTGCGAGGCCCAGAACAGGTTCTGCTCTTCGTCGAAGCGTGCCTTCAGTTCGACCACCGCGGTCACCGACTTGCCGGCCTCGGCCGCGGCGATCAGCGCGGCGATGACCGAGGACTGGTTGCCCGCGCGGTAGAGCGTCTGCTTGATCGCGACGACATCAGGGTCCGAAGCCGCCTGGCGCAGGAAGTCGACCACCACCTCGAAGCTTTCGTAGGGGTGGTGGATGACGATGTCCTTCTCGCTGATCGAGGCGAAGCAGTCGCCGTCATGTTCGAGCACGCGTTCGGGATAGCGCGGGGTATAGGGTTCGAACTTGAGGTCGGGCCGGTCTTCCTCGACGATCTTGGACAAGCCGCCGAAGCCGATCAGCCCGCCGGTCTTGATGACGATCGCCTTGTCGAGCCCGAGCTGGTTGCGCAGCAG
This sequence comes from Novosphingobium sp. G106, assembly GCF_019075875.1. Taxonomy (NCBI): domain Bacteria; kingdom Pseudomonadati; phylum Pseudomonadota; class Alphaproteobacteria; order Sphingomonadales; family Sphingomonadaceae; genus Novosphingobium; species Novosphingobium sp. G106. Next base: position 5,510,813 of record NZ_JAHOOZ010000001.1, read on the forward strand.
CGCCTCGGCCGCGGGATCGAACTTGCCCTGGAGCTGGAGCAGGATGACCATGCCGCGCCGGCGCCGCTGGATCGCGGTGCGGTAATAGCGGACGAGGTCTTCGGCCTCTTCCTCGATCTCGATGTCGCTGTCGCGCAGCACGCGGAACACGCCGTGGCCGAGCCCGCGGAAACCGGGGAACAGCAGCTCGACGTTCAGGCAGATCAGGTCCTCGACGCTGATGTAGATCGCTTCTTCGCCGGGAATGCGGATGAAGCGCGGCAGCGACTGCGGGATCAGCACCATTTCCATCAGCTCGGCGCCGTCGGCGATGCGCGACAGCGCGAAGAGGATGCCCATTCCCTGGTTGGCGACGAAGGGGAAGGGATGCGCCGGGTCGATCGCCTGCGGCGTGATCACCGGCAGGATATGCTCCTGGAAATAGTCCTTCATCCAGCGCGCATGCGCCGGCTCGCGCTTATCGTCGTCGAGGATGGTGATGCCGCATTCGGCGAGCAGTACCTGCAGCTCTTCCCAGGCTTTCTGCTGGTCCAGCTCGAGCTCGATCACCTTCTCGCGGATCGCGCCGAGCTGTTGCGAGGGGGTCATGCCCTCTATCGAGACTTCCTCGATCTGGCGGCGCACCTGCCCGGCGAGGCCGGCGACGCGGACCATGAGGAATTCGTCGAGGTTGCTGCCCGAGATCGACAAGAAGCGCAGCCGTTCCAGCACCGGATAGTCGGGGTTGCTGGCTTCGGCTAGCACGCGCTGGTTGAAGGTGAGCCAGGAAAGTTCGCGGTTGAAATACCGCACTTCGGCGCCGGCGGTCTGCCCCCCGCCGACACGGACCGTTTCCGTGGTCATCATATCCCCAACAGCCAGCATTCGTTCGGCTCCGCTTCCGCTGCCTATGTTACAATAGGATGACAGTAATGCGGCAGATATGAAGGAAAGCCGCTGCCGAACCCTAGCCGGTCAACGCTCGATGCGATAGTCGATCGGCTTGAATGTGCCGCCATTGCTCGCATAGGCGGAGCAGGCCGTCAGGCCGACGATCAGGTCTTCCTCGGCGCGAAAGGCGATGCGGTCACCCGGCTTGCTCAGCGGCGGCTCGACGCGGATCGTGCCGTCGGCAGCGATGGGGACGTTCATGAAGCAGTTGAAGGCGACCGGGATCATGTCGGGCGTCACGCCCCAGGGCGAGAGGGCTTCTGCGAGATTGCCGAAGCACCCGCGGTGGACCGGCTTGTCGGGATAGAAGTGGCGGAAGGTGTCCTCGCTGCACGGTGTCAGCAGGAAATCGTGCGCGCCGACCGTGTCCTCCTCGATCGTCAGCAGCACACGGCTGCGGTTGGACCAGAGGCGGTTGCCGGTGGTAAGCCGGATGGTCTCTTCGTAGTCGAGCGTGCGCCCGTTGCTGATGACCTCGCGCAGGTCGAAGCGGCCGAAAGCGAGCAGGTCGGCAACCTGGCAGCCCTCGGGGTCGCTGACCACCAGCCGTTCGCCCTCGCGGAGCGGAAAGGCGGTGCCCGATCGCGGCAGGATGCGGTGGCTCTCGTTCATTCTTCTGTCCGGGGGTCGCGAAACGGACATTGCCAGTCGGGCCCGACCGCGCGGCCGCTGTACTGCGCCGCCTCGCTCGCGTCACCGTGCCGCGCGAGCATCGGATTGACCGAGCCGGCGAGATCGATGTCGCGCTCGAGGATCGTCTCACGGATCCGTTCGTAGCGGCCCTCGGCGCGTAGCTGCTGGAACTGGTCGTGGAGGTTGAACACCAGCGCCGGGTGCTCGAAGCGCCGGGCGGGCCGGCTGGCGTTGGGATGTAGTCCGACGACGAAAAATGCCTCGCCGCCAAAGCTCAGCGAGAAATGCGGGTCGTCGGGATCGCCGCTCACCCGTTCGTCATAGGGCTGGTCGAGCCAGGCGTCCTTGTCGGCAAGCGACTGCACGCGCGTCCAGAGCGCGGCCTCGAACTGCGTTTCGCTGAGGTCGCCGGGCTCGGCGAAGACGAAGGCGATCGAGCGGAACAGGCCGGGGTCCCGGCGGTAAGCCTTCGCCCAGGCGAGCAGCTTGCGATGGATCCGCACGTCGTCCCAGGCGCTGACGATCGACCAGCAGGCGACGGTCTTGAGCGTCCCGCGCGAGAGCGCCGACTTGGCGCCGACGCAAGGGAAGGCAGCATCGCGCACGAACGTCTCGAACAATTGCCTGAGGCGCTGGTCTTCCAGATCGTCGACGAGCATGGTTGCTATATCTCCAAGAAAACAGCGGATTAGGTGGCGGCCCCTAGCCAATGATGCGGCACGCGGATTGTTCCCGCTCGATCGTCCAGTTCACTCGCAGCAGCGTTGACGCCCGCGGCGTTTTTGCCCCAAGGCCGAAGGCAACAAATTTGGGGCAGGATATGCAGGCAACCCGTGCGGCGGAGGAAAGTCCCGCTGCGGCCTTGATGGCCGCGGACGGCGTTCCGACGCCGCGGCGCTATGCCGCCATCGTCGCGGTCTCGCTCGGCACGATGATCTCGATCATCGACACCGGCAGCCTCAACATCGCGCTGCCGACCCTGGCGCAGGAACTTCACGTCGCGCCCTCGGCCGTGGTCCTGCTCGTCACCGCCTATCAACTCGTGCTGATCATGACCGTGCTTCCGCTCTCGGCGCTCGGCGACCGGCTCGGCCACCGCACGCTCTACCAGTACGGCCAGATGCTCTACCTCGTCGCCACGCTGTTCTGCTTCGTCGCGCACAGCCTGCCGGCGCTGCTGGTGATCCGCACGCTCCAGGCGCTCGGCGCGGCGGCAACGTCGAGCGTTTCTTCTGCGATGGTCCGGCAGATCTATCCGCAGGCGCGTCTGGGGCGCGGCATGGCGCTCAACACGATGCTGGCGACCATGGCCTCGACCCTGGCGCCGAGCCTCGGCGGGCTGATCCTGAGCCACGCGCGCTGGCCCTGGCTCTTCGCCATCTGCCTGCCGCTGGGTCTGGGCTCGCTATTGGTGGGCGGCAAGGCGCTGCCCGATCCGATCCGGCGTGACCAGCCTTACGACGTCACGGCGGCGCTGCTCTGCGCCGCGACTTTCGGGCTGGCAGTGGTCGGACTCGAAGGCGCGGTGCACGGCTTCGCCCCGGTTCTGACCGGCGCGCTGCTGATCGCCGCGCTGGCCATCGGCACGGCTTTCGTCCGGCGCGAGGCCGAGCAGGATACGCCCGTGCTGCCGGTCGACCTGCTGCGCGAGCGGCAGATCGCGCTTTCTTCGGTGGCGGGGCTGATGGGCTCGATGGCGACGATGACGATCATGATCACGCTGCCTTTCCGCCTGCAGCACCAGTTCGGCTATTCGCCGACCGAGGCCGGGCTGGTCTATGCCGCCTGGCCGATGGCGCTGATCCTGTTCGCGCCGATCTCCGGCATACTTTCGGACCGGTTCCGGCCTGGCCTGCTCGGGCTGATCGGGACCCTGCTGGGCGTGGCCGGCATGGTGCTGCTGGCCTGGTTGCCCGACAAGCCCAGCCATTTCGACATCATGTGGCGGCTGGTGGTGATTTCGGCCGGATCGGGCACTTTCTTCGCGCCCAATGCGCGGCAGATCATCTTCGCCGCGCCCATGGCCCGCGCCGCCGCGGCGGGCGGGCTGACCCAGACGACGCGGATGGCAGGCCAGGTTCTCGGATCGACGGTGACCGCCGGTCTGCTCGCTTTCGGTGTCGGGTCGGGCGAAGTGCCCTCGATCGTCGCGGCGTCGCTGTTCTCGGTGAGCGGGCTCTGCTGCCTGGTCTTGCTCGGATTGGGGCGTTCCGAACGCTAGTTGCCGGACGATAGCTGGGGCATGCTGGACGATCGGTGCGTGCGCCAATCAAACAAACACTTGCTGCGCATCGCCCCAGCGATAGTATGGTAGTCGATCGGCGGGCGATGCGGATCGTATATCTTCGGCTTTTTCAGGCGTGCCTCTTTGCGCGCATCCGAAGTGTGCGCACAACTCCAACGTCCCCGACTGGTCGAAACGTGTCTGCCGAAAAAGGCAGAACGCCAGGGAGGGAATGATGAAAGTGAGCACACGCAGAATCTGTCTTGCTGCCACGGCGCTGGGCGTCGTCCTGTCGACCCCGGCCCTCGCGCAGAGCGACGGCGATGCGAGCGACATCGTCGTCACCGCCCGCCGCGTCGAGGAACGCCTGCAGGACGTGCCGATCTCGATCACGGTGTTCAACCAGGATCAGCTCGACGATCGCAATATCACCACAGCCACCGATCTGGCCTTCTACACGCCGTCGCTGACCGCCAACTCGCGGTTCGGTTCGGACAAGGCGTCGTTCACGATCCGCGGCTTCAACCAGGACGGTAAGACCGCGCCGACGGTGGGTGTCTACTTCGCCGAAGTCGTGTCGATCCGTGCCAACTCGGGCACCGGCGGCGGCAACGGCGCGGGGCCGGGTTCGTTCTTCGACCTGCAGAACGTCCAGGTCCTCAAGGGCCCGCAGGGCACCCTGTTTGGCCGCAACACGACGGGCGGCGCCATCCTGCTCGTGCCGCAGCGCCCGACGGGCGACCTCGAAGGCTATGTCGAAGGCTCGGTCGGCAACTATAACCTGCTGCGCGCCCAGGGCGTGCTCAACATTCCGCTGGCCGATACCTTCAAGGTCCGCCTCGGCATCGACCGGCAGAAGCGCGACGGCTACCTGCGCAACAAGAGCGGCATCGGTCCCAAGGACTTCGCCGACATCGATTATGTCGCGGCGCGCCTCAGCATCCTGGCCGAGCTGACGCCGGACCTGGAGAACTACACGATCGCGTCCTACAGCCGATCGGACACCAATGGCCCGATGTTCAAGATCGGCGCCTGCGAGCGCAATCCGGCGCTGCGGACTGGCCGCGGCGTTTTCGCGGGGCCGTTCGCCTGCGCCCAGATCGATCGCCAGAACGCGCGCGGCGACGGGTATTACGACGTCGAGAATTCCTTCGCGACGCCGCAAAGCCTGCTCGAGCAGTGGCAGGTCATCAACACGACGACCTGGAAAGCCAGCGATACGCTGACGATCAAGAACATCATGAGCTTCGGCGAGTACCGCGAGCGCTATGCCGGCAACATCGGCGGCGAGTTCCTGGTGCAGACCGCGGGACCGCTCGCGGGTCTGCCGCTCAGCACGACTCTGACCGCGCCTTTCCCGCACGCATTCTCGAACTTCCAGAGCGCTTTCACCGAAGAGTTCCAGATCCAGGGCAACAGCGGCGACAACCGCCTGAAGTACCAGGTCGGCGCCTATTTCGAGCAGACCAAACCGAACGGCTCGGGCGACACGACGCTGTCGGGCGCTTTCGTCAACTGCACGGACGTGTTCACCTATAAATGCACCGGCGTGTCGACCGCGCTGTCGGGCCTGGGGCTGATCTACAACCAGATCCAGAACCGCAACATCGGCCTCTATGCTCAGGGCAGCTATGACCTGACCGATCAACTCGCGGTCACCGCGGGTGTGCGCTACACGATAGACCGGATGGAAGGCCATGGCGGCCGTCTTTCGCTGCTGTTCGGTCAGCCCAACGTGATCACCGCGACGAGCTGCTCGAACCCGCGCTTCACGCCGCGGCCCGGCGACCTGAACCCGCGGCAGTGCGATTCCGGGCCGCTGGTCACCAAGTCGGAGAAGCCGACCTGGGTGATCGATCTCGAATACAAGCCGATCACCGACGTGATGGTCTATGCCAAGTACTCGCGCGGCTATCGCCAGGGCGGCGTCGACCCCAGCGTCATCAGCCTAGAGTTCTGGCAGCCCGAGAAGGTCGATACCTACGAGATCGGCGGCAAGACCAGCTTCTCGTCGGGCTCGATGCGCGGCTACTTCAACTTCGCCGCGTTCTATAACGACTTCAGCAACCAGCAGCTCTCGATCACCTTCACCGGCAAGGCGGGCAGCGGCATCACCGGTGCCCGTGCTATCATCAATGCCGGTAAGTCGCGGCTCTGGGGTATCGAGGCCGATGCCTCGGTGACGCTGTTCGACAGCCTGAAGCTGGATGCCGCCTATACCTATCTGAACACCGAGCTGCAGGAGATCGCCATTCCGACGATCCCGGCGACCAGCCCCTACAACCCGCCGGTCATCGCGATCCGCACGGGCGGGGACCTGCCGTTCAGCCCCAATCATCGCGTGACCCTGGGCGCGACCTACACGCTGCCGCTCGACGAGTCGGTCGGCCGCGTCTCGCTCGGCGTGAACTATGTCTATACGAGCACGCAGCTCGGCGTGCTGGAGCCGATCCCGTTCCAGAAGCTGCCGTCGACGAACCTGCTCAACGCCAACATCAATTGGGACAAGGTCGGCGGGCTTCCCGTCGATCTGAGCTTCTTCGTGACCAACCTGACGCAGGAGAAGTTCCCGATCGCCGTCGGCAATAGCTGGGCTTCGGGCTACGAAAGCTTCTTCCTCAACTCGCCGCGGATGTACGGCGTGCGCGTGAAGTACCGGTTCGGCAACTGATCCGGCGATAACCGGCTATGACAGCCCCGGCGAAAGCCGGGGCTGTTTCCTTTTGGGGATCAGCCGCGTTCGAACACCGGCAGCTTGAAGGTGCCGGCCGAATCCTCGGCATCGAGGAAGGCGAGCTTGACCGGCATCTCGGGTGACAGGTCCTGCCAGCTGAAGCCTTGCGGGTTGCTCATGAACAGCGGGCCTTCGTCCAGCTCGACGAGGATCGTGTCGTAGGGCACGGCCATCAGGCCGCGGTAATAGTCCTGCTGGAACGTGGTCCAGCTTACCACCTTGCCGCGGCCCGACATCGGTTCCCAGGTGAAGGCTTGCTCGCCGCAGGACTCGCACTTGCGCACGGTCACTGGCCAGTGAAGGTGGTTGCAGTTGCCGCAGCGCTGCAGCCGCAGCTCGCCTTTGCCGCACCAGTCCCAGAAGGTGTCGTGGTTGCCGCCGAGGGTGCGGTCTGGTCTTTTTGGACCGATGTATCTTGGGCCATCAGCGGTCTCCCCGGACATAGACGATGGGATGGGTCTGGTCGGTCTGGGCGAGGTTGGTCATCGAGACTTCGATACCCGGCACCTGGTACTGCCCGGCTTCGCCGCGTAGCTGGCGCACGGCCTGAACCACCTGGCTCCAGCCCTGCATGTAAGCATGGCTGAGATTGCCGCCCGAGGTGTTGGTCGGAATACGCCCGCCCACGGTCATCTGCCCGTCCTTGCAGAAGGCCAGGCCCGTGCCCGGCGGGGTGAAGCCGATGCCTTCGACCTGGTTGATCAGGTGGAACGACGAGGCGTCGTAGCCCTCGAAATGCTGGATCTGGTCGAGCGTCACCCCGGCCATAGCCAGGGCATCGGTGCTTGCCGCCTGAAGCTGCGGGCGCAACTGCTCGCGGACCATGGTATGCATCTTGTTCTGCTTGATCTTCGAGTAGCCCCAGCCGGCGACGTCGACCGGCACGTGGGCGAGGCCCTTGGCCAGATCGGCACGGCGGATGATCAGGCAGACCGCGCCGTCGTTGACGATGCAGATGTCGAACAGATGCAGCGGCCGGACGATATAGCGCGAGGCCAGATAGTCCTCGAGCGTCAGCTCCTTGCGCATCACTGCGTTATCCCGCGCCATCGCGTGGCGGCGGACCTGCGCGGCGACGTGGTAGAGGTCTTCCTCGCCGACGCCGTACTTCCACTGGAAATGGGCAAAGATCAGCGCCCAGTGCGCCGCCTGGCTGCTCCAACCCCAGGGATGGAAGTAATAGTACGATGCAGGCGCACCGCCTTCGCCATCGGGATCGGGGACGCCGCCGGTCGAATGGGTCATGCCGCCGAACAGCCGCCCGGCGCTGCGCGAGGCGACGGCGAATACCATGGCGATGCAATCGGCCTTGCCCTCGGCGATCGCGGCGCAGGCTGTGGGCAGGGGCCCCGCCATGATGTTGCCGTTGGCTTCGGCATAGCGCGCCTTGATGCCGAGCATCTTGGCCACTTCCTCGGCCGGCGGGCCGCCGTAGGTAAACGAACAGGTTACCCCGTCGATATCCTCGCGGCTCAGCCCGCTATCGGCCAGCGCGCGCTCGAAGGCGTTGGTGAGCAGACTCTCCTCGGTTGGTGGCACCCAGCCTTCGGGCCGCTTGCGCTCGGCCTGGTAGTCGGCGCCGAAGTCGGTTTCACCGACCCCGACGATCGAGACCTTGCGACTGAGCGCGGGGTCCGACGGCGGCATTGTTATCGCGCCATATGAGGCCATTTCCAGGTATACCCCTCTCGCTTTTCCGTTCCACATCCGGTCGATACAACAGGCCAGCCGGCTCGCGGCCGCCCATCGCACCAAACGCTTGATCGGATTGTGGTCCAGCCCCGCGGAGGAGGCAATGGCTATTCTATGATTGCTGCGCGCTCGCTTGTTCTTCGGCCCAATCGAGACACCAGTGCACCGACTCCTGCGCCGCCAGCGCGGCATCGAGTTCGGCGCTCTCGCCGGCGGCTTGCAGCGCGGCGATGCGGGCGTGGACCGCGGCCTGCTCGGCCTCGATCCGCTCGCGATAGGCGGGCAGGGTGATCTCGCCGGCCTGAAGGCTTTCGAAAGCTTCCTCGAGCCGGCCAAGCACGGCTTCGCTGTAGTCGAGCGCCTCGTCGGTCATGTGTTCGGCATCGAGCTCGGTCTGGGGCGCTTCTTCGGGCTCGGCCACTGGTTCGATGGCGACTTCGGGGACCGGCTCGATCTCGGGCTCTGGCTCCGCGCGCGCTTCGGGTTCCAGCACGGGCAGCACCACCGCATCGGCTTCCGCGGCCGTGCGCTCGGCTTCGGCGAAGGAATGCAGCTGCCGCCGGCGCGGGGGCTGCGGCGCATCGGCTGCGGGTTCCGGCTCAGGCTCGGCAACCTTCCTCCCAAGACCGGGCACGCGCAGCTTGGGCGCTGCCGGCTCGGCCGTGCTGGGGGAATGGGCATCGCTCGCGCCGGCGTCGCTCGCTCGGCGTTTCGCCATGAATTGCCGCACCAGCAGCACCACGACCGCGACGAGTGCCAGCGCGACGACGGCGAAGATCAGTTGGAAGACCAGAAACGACATATTCGGACTCCGAAGAAATAAATGCGGGTCACGTATCTTGTAGCACTTAGCGATTAACCGATTTTAAAGCGCCCCCAGTCATACTCGATTTACCAAGAAAGGCACTAGTCGCCCATGGCACTTGGTAGAAGGAATAGCATGACCCAGGCCCAGGACGCTTCGGAGCAGCCCGG